>NZ_JBIMJP010000001.1:0-290633 GCF_043674155.1 Streptococcus sp. A23
GCGGAGTTTAGTTTACTCTCAGACCTGGAAGCCGTTGATGTTTACTTTGCACATCCTTATTCTTCACATGAGAGAGGAACAAACGAGAACTTCAATGGTCTCCTCAGAGAATATATCCCTAAAGGAGTCTCACTTAATTCACTAACCTCTGAAGAACTGGACAAGTATATCACTGCCATCAATGAGCGCCCCAGACGACTTCTTCAATATCAATCCTCGAAATTTCTGTTTGGGCTAGCCCAGACAGCTTAACCTCTGGATCTCTAGTTATCAATGAACTTGTTGCACTTGACTTGACAATGTGCGACAAGTAAAAGTTGTGAAGTATTGGTTAAAAAGTAATGAGGTATTTTCTGCGACAGATATAAAAGGTGGAGTTGCTATAACCTATAGAGATTCTGAAAATATCTTTGGGAAAATTGGGACATTTACAGTTTTTGAAACATTGAATAGCATTGTTCAGAAAGTTGAAAACAGAAGTGATTTCTCACCTTTTTCAGAAATAGTTTATCCACAAGGAATTTATAGATTCTCAAATAAATTTTTTGAAGACTTTCCTGAGGCAGAGCAACTACAAGGTAAAGGTACAAAGAATAAAATTGTATCCAAATCATTTACAAATTTCGATTTTGCCTTTTTTAATAATGTTGAGAACGAAGATGCGTATGTTAAGATTTTAGGTCGTTCGGGCACGGAAAGAACATATAAATTTATAAAAAAAGAGTACATAGATTTTCCAGAACCCTTTGCAAACTATAATATATTTGTTCCTGAAGCGAATGGTAGCGGAGCTTTAGGAGAAGTGTTAAGTACACCCCTAATCGGGGAACCCCTAATCGGGCATACTGATACGTTCTTAACTATTGGCAATGTAACAACAGAATTTGAAGCAAATGCCTTATTAAAATACATAAAGAGTAAGTTTGCGAGAGCATTATTAGGTGTTTTAAAAATTACTCAGCATAACTCCCGCTCCACTTGGGCAAAAGTCCCTCTCCAAGATTTTACGTCAAGCTCGGACATCGACTGGTCCCAGTCGGTGGCGGAGATTGACGCCCAGTTGTATAAAAAATACGGCCTTTCTCAGGAAGAGATTGACTTTATTGAATCCAAAGTAAAAGCCATGGATTAGTCCTTGTTCATTAGGATATGAAAAGCTAGAAAAAGAGAAGTAGGTAATCTATGTCCGTTTTGATTAAAACTTCAGAAGAGATTTCTCCAAAAATCTACGCCTATACCACACCCCATGTGACGACCAATGACGGCTGGATCAAGATTGGTTATACCGAGCGTCAGGTGGAGCAGAGGATTAAGGAGCAGACCCACACGGCGGGGATTGAGCCGTCTATTCTGTGGCAGCAAGAGGCTAGGTACATCGAAGAGCCTGACAAAGGCAAGCCTTTCAAAGACCATGACTTCCACCAGTTTTTGAACTTCCATGCCATCGAACGCCGTTCCAAGACCGAGTGGTTTTATTTCAATGGCCATCCAGAACAGGCCAACCTCCTGTTTGACAGGTTTGTCCGTCATGATGTTTCAGGTTACCAGCCTGGGGAGCAGGTAGACTACCAGCTCAGACAGGAGCAGGAAGAAGCTGTCCAGCAAACCTTGACCTATATCCAGACCAATCAGGACGCGCGTAAGAAAGAGTTTCTCTGGAATGCCAAGCCACGCTTTGGCAAGACCCTGGCCACCTATGACTTGGTCAAGCGACTCAACTGTGACCGAGTCTTGATTGTGACCAACCGCCCAGCCATCGCCAATTCCTGGTTTGATGATTTTCATAAGTTTATCGCGGGATCGACCTCCTATAAGTTTGTTTCGGAGTCGGATTCCCTCAAGGGCAGACCATCCCTATCACGAGAGGACTTCCATAAACTCCTCTTTACCGAGGAAGACGCTAAGGAAATCGCCTTTTTAAGCCTTCAAGATCTGAAAGGGTCCAAATACTTCGGCGGCGCTTATGATAAATTGCAGTGGGTAGCCAAGACCCAGTGGGATCTCTTGGTCATTGATGAGGCCCATGAAGGAGTGGATACGGAAAAAACAGATGTTGCCTTTCACCAAATCCAGCGCAACTTTACCCTCCACTTGTCTGGAACTCCCTTTAAGGCTCTAGCCAAGGGCAAATTTTCGGAAAACCAGATATACAACTGGTCCTATGCGGATGAGCAGGCTGCCAAGCAAGATTGGCTCTCAAGCTCCGAGCAAGAAAATCCCTATGAAAACCTTCCCCAGCTCAACATGTTCACCTACCAGATGTCCAAGATGATCACGGACAGGGTTCGAGATGGTGCGGATTTTGGCAGTGAAACGGTTGATTTTGCCTTTGACTTGAATGAATTTTTTGCGACCAATGAATCAGGCAGCTTTATCCATGAGAGAGAAGTCAAAGAATGGCTGAACACCCTGACCACTAATGAAAAATACCCATTTTCAACTAGAGAGCTCCGTCGGGAAATCAAGCACAGCTTTTGGCTATTAGACCGAGTGGCCTCTGCCAAGGCCTTGAAAGACTTGTTGGAAGACCATCCAACCTTTGACCGGTATAAGATTGTGCTGGCTGCAGGTTCTGTCAGTCAGCGAGAAGCTGAGGATACAGAAGCCAATGGCAAGTCGCTCGATATGGTCAGGAAGGCCATTGCTGAGTATGACTATACCATCACCCTGTCTGTCGGTCAGTTGACGACTGGTGTGACCATTCCAGAGTGGACAGCAGTCTTGATGTTGAGCAATCTTCAATCTCCAGCCCTCTATATGCAGGCTGCCTTTCGTGCCCAAAACCCTTACAGTTGGGTGGAAGGAGACAAGGTTTACCGCAAAGAGCGGGCCTATGTCTTTGATTTTGCTCCTGAACGGACCCTGTCACTCTTTAGTGACTTTGCCAATAACCTCAGTCTAGCGACAGCGGGTGGTGCAGGAATCAGTCAAACTAGAGAAGAAAATATCCGCAACCTGCTCAACTTCTTCCCTGTTATCGCAGAAGATAGGGAAGGCAAGATGGTGGAAATTGACGCTCAGGCAGTCATGACCATTCCAAGCCAGATACGAGCAGCAGAAGTCATCAAGCGTGGCTTTATGTCCAACTTCCTATTTGACAATATCGCAGGCATTTTCCGTGCTAGTCAGCTAGTCTTGGACATCTTGGATGAACTCCCTGTTGAGCAACAAGGGAAAATCAGTCATGCACCTGATACACTTGAATTTCCAGATATTGAGGTGGATGAAGAAGGACAGGTTCAGGTGGCAGAAGACTTGGTCATCAACCGTCAAGAAGTCCTTTTTGGGACAAAAGTTTATGATCTGTTAGACACTGTGGAAGAGTTGGTTGACCAGGTAGAAACAGTTGACAAGGCTTTTGTAAAAACGGTTCAGAAAGAAATATCTTCTACCTTGGTGGCAGACCTAACTGCTGGCTATGACTTGACCAACCGGGAAAGTAAACAAATTGAGAAGCAGATTCATACGGAGATTGAAAGCCTCATCCAGCGTAGCGAAAAAGAATTTGATATTCAGCAGGCTCATCTCGAAAATGAATACCAAGAAGCCTTGAAGGAAACGGTGGATAGTCAGCAACAAGAGGAACTAGAGCAGGCCTATCAAGCCAAGAAGATAGAAGCGCACCAAGCCCATCAAGCAGAGTTACGGCAACGGCTGGCAGAAAAAGTGCAGGATTTGCCGCATGATCTGGTCAAACAACAGGAAGTCAAACAGCGAGAACGCACCAAGGCTCAGGCTGAGGACGAGATTCGCGGTCACTTACGTGGCTTTGCACGCACCATTCCAAGCTTCATCATGGCTTATGGAGATGAACATCTAACCCTAGCAAACTTCGATAGCTACGTACCAGATGAAGTCTTCATCGAGGTAACGGGCATCAACCTCAACCAATTCCGTTATTTGCGTGATGGTGGACCTGAATTTGCCGGCCATCTCTTTGACCAGCCGACCTTTGATCAGGCCATCCAAGAATTTTTACGGAAAAAAGCAGAGTTGGCAAACTATTTTGAAGATAGGACAGAAGACATCTTTGACTATATTCCACCTCAAAAGACCAACCAAATCTTCACACCGAAGAAGGTGGTTCAGAAAATGGTGGATGAGTTGGAAAAGGAAAATCCTGGTATCTTCGACGACCCATCCAAAAACTTTATTGACCTCTATATGAAATCAGGGCTATATATCACAGAGTTGGTCAAACGCCTCTATAATAGCCAAGGCTTACAAGCAGCCTTTCCAGAAGGGCATGAGCGGCTCAAGCATATCTTGGAAGAGCAAGTTTACGGCTTTGCGCCAACGGCTATTATCCATAAGATCGCTTTGGAGTTCATCTTTGGCACCTTACCTGACACCATTAGCCGGAAAAACTTCTTACAAGTAGATACTGTTCCTTATGCCAAGGAAGGCATGATGCAGGAGTTGATTGATAAATCTTTTGGATAAATTGAAGGAAAACTTGTCATTTTTGGCAAGTTTTTTCAGATAAGGTGCTATACTAAAACTAGGAATGGAGGGTGGATATGTTATGGCAAATTATGTTTATCAACAGGTCATTTGTTCCAAAGATTTTTTTGAAACCTACTTTTTAGATTACTACCCGATAGACGAAAAAAGGATTGATCCACCGTATATTAGTTTTAATAAACTTGTCTGTGTGAAAAATATTGGTGAATATAGGGAACAATTCGGTGAATACATCTATTATGGTTATGGCTTCACTCATAAGATACGGTCAGATGGCTTGATGGTCCTAAAGTTTGCGACAAAACGTGATGTTCCTATCGCTGCGATTAGAGCCGCTATTCAACTGGACCATAGCTTGGAGTGGTATGCGGTTGAAGAAAATTGTATCTATGTTTCTCGTTTTTATTGGAATCATGGTGTCCAAGAAGAGATTTATTTACTAGATGATGATGATGACTTTGGAAGATGGGTAGAGGCTAGATATGAGTTTGAAGAAGCACTGGCCGACTCAGATCATATTGTCTGGTATTATTTATTGGAGAATAAGAATAACTGGCTCGACAGGGCTACCTTGCTTGACCTACCGAGATATTATGAGGAGTGATTTGTGAGAGGAGAATATCATGTGGACAAAGAGAATAGGGTACATTACCGAACCTGGGAAATTGGTTGATTATTTCTTATCTGTTGGACAGTTTCATGATTATTTGATTGGTTCTTTTTCCTATGATAGTCAGTCAGCTAGTCTACGTTTAACCATTGAGGAGGATTGTTTAGCAGAAAGTCCTTCTAATGCGCCAGCCTTGGTTTGGGATTTGGAATGCCAGGGAGTGACAGATTTTAGAATGCAAGACATGGAGGGACTTTCGAGGTGGTGGATTTATGAAGTTTTATATGATGGCACTACTTGTCAATTTCAGCTTGTAAATGGCTATTTTTCCTTCTCGGCAGAAAGTTTTAAGTTGGGAATTCCCCATAAACCGACTACAGTAGGGCATCCAGCCATTACTCGTTTGCAGTATGATTATTTCTTGCAAGAATTTGAGGCGGGGATGAATGTTGATGAGACTGCTTTTCGTTTTGAGACAGATAATCAGGATACTCTTCGATATATTGGATATTCAGGAAATGAAGCTCCCTACTGGGCAGGTTTGTCAGATCTACCAGATGGAGGTAGATTTAATACAGCTCAGGAGCTCTTTGAGGCAAAAATCTATGATGGTCAATCTCTCAAGGAGAGATGGAGTGAGGTCAAGATTTATAGTATTCTTTCTTTGCCTTTGGATGACTGGTTGAGTTGTGTACCGCATTCTGTTGAAACGCATGTGTATGAACCGGAGGATGACTATGGTCTCTATATCAATGGTGTTGAATTAGATGGTTTTATCGATGAGGATGGGAAGCCTTGTCCATCTTGTGGTATAGCCCCATGTTATTTAGATGATTATGACGAACATTTTTGTCCTTATTGCAATAGCTGGATGACGGAGGACTGGTGGGATAGAGATGAGGTACACTACTTTGAAAAACGACCTCTTGAGCCGGCTCTCTTATGGAAACCGAATAAAATGCTACGATTTTGCCAGGTACAATTTTCAGTTGACGGCAAACCCTATACCTACTATTGTCCTGACCAAACGATAGAAAGGGGAGACTGGGTGGAAGTTTTAGTTGGCAAGCAAGCTATAAAAAAAGCTGTTCCAGTAGTGGCTATCATTACCGCGCCAGCAGACCGTCCTCCCTATCCTCTCAACAAGATAAAAACTGTGCTTGGTAAGTCAAGAGAGTGGTCGGAAATAATTGCCGAAAAACTGGAGAATTTACTAACTCACGGCTATATCTGTGATCTATCGGAAGAAAAAATCCCAGCCGATTCATCGGTAGCTTACGACCTCTTGAAAACTCCGATCGGCAATTTCTGGTTGGAATTTAATGGTCAGCCCATAAAAATGTCCATTATAGCTCGGTATCCAAATCTTGAGGATACGTACTTTGTGGAAGGAAGTTATCATCTGAAACCTTTTGCGCCGGATTTTGTTGATTTTAAGAGTTTATCGATTTGTACAGATATTGACTTTAGAACTGGCAGATTGATTGACAACTTAGGCGGTGAACATCAATACGGGAACAATTGGCAAGTTGGGGATTACGATATTGGAGTTGTCGCGCACCCATACTCATACGATGAAGCTGAAGTAGATGAAAACATGTTAGGAATTCCCTATTTTCGTGAATGGATAGAAGACTATCAGCATCTAACTTGCTTTTCGGTTGCTTGGAAATACTATGCTTCCGATGAGGATTTATCCATCTGGTTCAATGTCTAACTGAATGAAGCACCTTCTGTATGAGCTAGGCTAGGTTGTAAATCTCTATTCATTTCAATAATAAAAGTATTTTTCCATATCAATAAAGAAACCGCCAACTATATGGCGGTTTGAAGCTATTTAAAATACAAGAGTCTCAACCCGTTCAAAATCACCAAAATCGTTGATCCTTCGTGGCCCACCACACCGAGTGGCAGGTTGATAGACTGGAAGAGGTTGGAGATGATAAGAAGGGCAATGACAGATAGAGCAAAGATGATGTTCTGCTTGATGATGCCCCGCATTTTCTTAGAGAGACGAATAGAGTAAGGAATTCTCGTCAGGTCTTCCATGAGTACGATGTCAGCTGACTCCATAGCGATGTCCGTTCCGCTTCCCATAGCATAGCTGACATTGGCTTGAGCCAGGGCGGGAGCGTCGTTGATGCCGTCTCCGACCATGCCGACAGACGCAAACTCGGTTTGTAATTCTTGGATAACAGCAGCCTTATCCGTCGGCAGACAGTTGGCAATCACACGGTCAATACCGACCTGACTCGCCACGTAACGAGCCGTCTTTTCTTGGTCGCCCGTCAAGAGAATTGGCGTCACTCCCATTTCTTTCAACTGGGCCATTAGCTGCTTGCTCTCAGGTTTCAAACTATCTTCCACCATGAAGATCGCCACCAGCACATCATTTTGGCTGACATAGACCAGGGTTTTCCCAGTACTTTCCGCCTCATCGATCTGTGCCAGCAAGCCAGCAGACAGGGGACTGACCAAGCTGTCCACCACAAAGCCCGCCTTACCGATTTTCCAGCTGTCGCCCTCATAGCCAGCCACCAAGCCTTTTCCGGTCACGTCTTCTAGGCTTTGGAGGGCAATGGCAGAGCTGTCAGCCGTATAGGTCATGAGGGCCTGAGCAATCGGGTGGCTAGATTGTTTTTCGACAGCTTGGACCACCTCTTTGATCAAATCTTGCTCCCCAAGATAAGTAGCATCGACAACCTGAGGTTTCCCGATGGTTAAGGTGCCTGTCTTGTCAAAGACAATGGCCTCCAGTCCAGCGATATTATCTGCAATATCACCGCCCTTGATAATCATGCCCTTACGAGCAGCTCGGCTGATGGCTGCCAAGGTAGCTGGAGAAGAAGATGCCACCAAGGCGCAAGGAGAAGCAATGGTCAATAAAATCATACCGCGATAGAAGGCGGTCAACCATTCCCAACCCAAAGCAAAATGAGCAAAGAGGATGAACAGTGGGACTACAGCAAGCACAATCTTGACGTAGGTATCTTCCATGTTTTCAATAAAAGTAGCTGTTTTTGACTTGTTCTCTTGGGCGTTTTCCACCATCTGAACAATCTTATCAAAAAGGGCGTCGCCCTTTTCGGCAGTTACTTGCACCAGAACAGTTGGACCTTGGTTGATGGTCCCTCCGATGACCGTCGCGCCTTCTACTTTTTCCGCAGGCAATGGTTCACCAGTAATCATAGATTCATCAAAAATAGACTGAGGGCTGAGCAAGGTGCCGTCAAGTGGAACGGTGTCGCCTTTACGAACCTGAATGGTATCACCGACATGAATAGATGCCGTATCCAGAACAGTAATCTCACCATTTTCATCGACTTTTCGTGCAGTTGGCGGTGTCATATTCATGAGTGAGGCGATAGCATTTCTGCTCTTTTCCATGGCCAATTCTTCCAGAGTAGAAGAAAGGGAGAAGATAAAAATGAGCAGGGCACCTTCCATCCAGTAGCCGATAATGCCAGAGCCGATGGCTGCCAAAATCATGAGAACGTCGACAGACAGGTGCTTGTCGAAAATCAGCTCAGAAAGTCCTGCCTTGGCAGACAGGTAGCCACCGATGACAAAGGCCAAAATGAAGGAAGGTGCTGCAAGTGCCTCTTGTCCTGTGTTGAGCAAGATGATACCAACGATAATGAAGAAGAGACAGAGTGCAGTCGTGATAATATGGATATTTTTCTTTAATTTGTCTAACATTGTTTTAAGTTCCTTATCTATTAGGATAAGTTAATTATAACAATTCTAAATAAAAAGTCAATACTTATTTAGAATTATTTTAAATAAGAGTTGTCAGACAATTCCCATAAAACGAAAAAACGACCGCTGTGGTCGTTTTTTCGGATTCTCACTTAGTTTGGCAATCCGGGCAAATCCCGTAGATAGACAGGACTTCCTTGGTAATTTTGTAACCTGTTTGTTCGTGGGCTTCGCGTTTGAGGCTAGGGATTTCTACGTCCATGAAGTCGGTAATCTTCCCGCATTTTTCGCAGATGACATTGAGATGTTCGTGGCCCATAAAATCGTAATAAGTCGTATTGTCACTGGTTCGTTTGATTTCTGTTACAAATCCTTCTTCCAACAGAAGTTTCAGATTGTTGTAAACAGTGGCTAGGCTCATTCCCGGGTAGTCTGGTAGAAGATCTTGGTAAATCATTTCTGCACTAGGATGGGCATCGGTCTCGATGATATAAGCCACGACAGCTTTACGCGTTTCTGTGATGCGGACGCCTTTTTCCTTTAAGTGTCGAATAACATGCTCAAAGGCAGTTTGGTTTTCTGCATTCAGGTGAGAATGTAGCTCCATTCCGGCCTCCTTTTCTTTTTATAATAATTCTAATTTATTCTTCTTCATTATAGACTTTTTTTTCAGGGCTGTCAAATGTGAATTTGGTAGCTTTCTTCTGTGCTAGGACAGTTGTAATTTCCTTCTCTTTTTTTCCAGTATCTTTTATGCTACAATCAGAACATGACACGATTTAAGGCAATTATTTCCTACGACGGACATGACTTTTCTGGTTTTCAACGCCAGCCCCATGCCCGTACCGTTCAGGAAGAAATCGAAAAAACACTAGTAAGACTAAACAGTGGCCAGCGGGTGACAGTGCATGGTGCAGGTCGGACAGACGCAGGAGTGCACGCTTATGGTCAGGTGATTCATTTTGACTTGGCTGGCAGTCGAGATGCTGAGAAGCTCCGCTTTGCTCTTGATACTCAAACACCTGAGGACATTGATGTGGTCAGTGTGGAGCAGGTAGCGGATGATTTTCATTGCCGCTATGCCAAGCACAGCAAGACCTATGAGTTTCTGGTGGACATTGGTCGGCCCAAAAATCCCATGATGCGGCACTATGCGACCTTTTATCCCTATGATTTGGACTTGAGCTTGATAGAAGAAGCCATTCAGGACTTAGTTGGGACCCATGACTTCACAGGCTTTACAGCTTCGGGGACATCGGTCGAGGACAAGGTACGGACCGTCACAGCGGCGACAATGGAGTATGACCAGCGGCGGCAGTTTTTGATTTTTACCTTTTCAGGCAACGGTTTTTTGTACAAGCAGGTGCGGAATATGGTCGGGACCTTACTGAAAATTGGTAATGGTCGGATGCCTGTGGGGCAGATCAAGCGGATATTAGCGGAAAAGGATCGGAACTTGGCAGGTCCAACTGCGGCAGGCAACGGCCTCTATCTAAAGGAGATTATCTATGAAGACTAAGTATATTTTGGCGCTTTCGGGCAATGATATTTTCAGCGGTGGCGGTCTCCATGCAGACTTGACCACCTACACTGTCCATGGCCTGCATGGTTTTGTGGCGGTGACCTGCTTGACAGCTATGACGGAAAAAGGTTTTGAGGTTATTCCGACAGATGCAGCGGTGTTTGCCCAGCAGTTGGCTAGTTTGAAGGATGTGCCCTATTCGGCTATTAAGATTGGATTGCTTCCGACGGTGGAAATAGCAGAGCAGGCTTTGGAGTTCATCAAGGCTCGTCAAGATATTCCTGTGGTCTTGGATCCAGTCTTGGTCTGCAAGGAAACACACGATACAGAGGTCAGTCAGCTTCGCGATGAACTCTTGAAGTTCCTTCCCTATGTCAGCATCACCACGCCAAATCTGGCAGAAGCTCAGCTATTGCTCCAAAAGGACATCAAAACGGTGGAGGATATGAAGCAGGCGGCAGTGGCCTTGTATGACTTGGGAGCCAAGGCGGTGGTCATCAAGGGAGGCAATCGTCTGGGCGGCTCAGAGGCGGTCGATGTTTTCTACGACGGTCAGGAAGTGGTGGTGCTCCAGTCGCCTCTGTTGCCAGAAAATAATGTAGGGGCAGGCTGTACCTTTGCGTCTAGCATTGCCAGTCAGCTTTTGCTGGGTCAAGATTCTTTAGAGGCAGTCAGACTATCCAAGGATTTTGTCCATGCGGCGATTGAAAAATCAGATGATTATGGGGTGATTCAATATGAGAAATAAAAAAACACAAGAATTAGTATTATTAGCCATCTTAACAGCCTTGACCCTGGTCTTGGCCCATGTCCATATGCCGACCCTATCCGGCTTTGTCACACTTTTGGATGTGGGAGTTTACTTTACAGCCTTTTACTTGGGCAAGAAAGAAGGAGCTATTGTCGGCGGTTTGTCTGGACTCTTGATAGATTTCTTGCTGGGCTATCCCCAGTGGGCATTCTTTAGTCTAGTCTTCCACGGAGCTCAGGGTTATTTTGCGGGTTGGACAGGCAAGAAACGGATTTTCGGTCTAGTCTTGGCGTCACTCTCTATGGTTGGGGGTTACTACCTGGCATCTCGGATTTATTTTAATGACCTCAAAGCCATTGAAAGTGTTTTTGGCAATAGCATGCAAAATTTTGTCGGTATGGGCTTAGGGTTTGCAGTGGTCAAATTAGTAGAGAAAAGTGGAGCTATTGGCTATGTCACTCGATAAAATCAAAGTTCAAACCCAGCACGTTGTGCAAGAAGTCCTAGAACTCAGCAATCTTCAAAAGGGTCAGATATTTGTATTGGGTCTGTCTTCTAGTGAGGTGATAGGGGGGCATATTGGCAAAAATTCCAGTCTGGAAGTTGGTGAGGCGGTTGTTGAAACCATCTTGGAAATTCTGGAGCCAAAAGGTATTTATCTAGCTGTCCAGGGCTGCGAACACCTCAATCGTGCCTTGGTGGTGGAGCGTGAATTGGCTATTCAGAAAGACCTGGAAATTGTTAATGTCTTGCCAACCCTTCATGCAGGTGGTTCCGGTCAGTTGGCGGCCTTCAAGTATATGACGGATCCGGTGGAAGTCGAGTTTATCACCGCTCAGGCTGGTGTAGACATCGGCGACACAGCTATCGGCATGCACATCAAGCACGTCCAAGTTCCGATTAGACCTAGCCTGCGTGAGATTGGTCAGGCTCATGTCACCGCCCTTGCCAGCCGTCCTAAACTGATCGGCGGTGCCCGTGCAGCTTATCTGGAAGATCAAATACGGAAAAATTAATCACAGCCAGAAGGTTGTGATTTTTTTGAATACAAAATCCTTGCCAAGTAGATTTCTTTTTGCTAAACTTGTTCTTGTGGTTGATACAAGTTCAAAGGGAGGATTTCCATGGATACCAAATTTTCAGTAGCTTTGCATATCTTGACCATGATTAGCGAGAGTAGTGATGTCATGACGTCGCAGGCCTTGGCAACCAGTGTCGGTACCAATGCCAGTTATATCCGCAAGGTCATCGCTCTCTTGAAGAATGCAGGCATCATACAGTCCCATCAGGGCAAGGCTGGCTATGAGTTGAGCAAGGATCCGTCGGACATCAGCCTCCTGGACATCTACTATGCCACCCAGGAAGTCACGCATATCCAGCTCTTTCAGCAGCACCAACACGCCAATCAATCCTGCCCAGTTGGTCGGCACATTGCAGGGGCTGTCCAGCCAATCTTTGCGACCATTGAGCAGGATTTGCAGGATAGATTATCCCAAGAAAGCTTGGCCCAGGTCATTGCTAACTTGTATCAAGAGGCAAAAAAATCCAACTGACTTTTACAAGTCAGTTTCTATTTCGCACAACTTGGACTTGTATCAGATACAAGTCTGTAAATAAAAGGAGTAAACCATGAAAGCAGCACAACACACATCTTATAACAAAGACAATATCGCACTCAACCTAACAGACATTGCTAAGCCAAACATCAAACCAGACCAGGTCCTTATCAAAGTGACCGCAGCAGGTGTCAATCCTTTGGACAACATGATTTCTCGTGGAGATGTCAAGATGATTGTCCCTTACAAATTGCCACAAACAGCGGGCAATGAGGTCGTTGGCTTGGTGGAAGAAGTCGGCTCAAGCGTGACCAATTTTGCAGTTGGTGACCGTGTCTTTGGTCGTCTTCCTCTCGACAATATCGGTGCCTTTGCCGAGTATGTAGCGGTGGAGGCTGCTGCACTTGCTAAAGTTCCTGCCTATCTGACGGATGTGGAAGCGGCTGCCGTTCCCCTGACTGCCCTGACCATTATGCAGGCATTGGACCTCATGGGTGCAGAGGCTGGCAAGACCATTTTCATCTCAGGTGGTACAGGCGGTGTCGGTGGTATGGCCATTCCCATTGCCAAAGCCAAGGGTTTGACGGTCATTACCAACGGTGATGGGGCAAATGCAGAGCGGGTATTGGCGTTGGGTGCCGACCAGTTTATCGACTACAAGACAGAAGATTACACTAAAACCCTCTCCCAAATCGACTATGTACTGGACACACTTGGTGGTGCAGAAACCGAAAAACAAATGTCGATTATGAAAAAAGGCGGTCAGTTGGTTTCCCTCCGTGCTATGCCAAATGGCGAATTTGCCAAACGCATGAACCTACCAAAATGGAAACAATTCCTCTTTGGTTTGGTTGGTCGCAAATTTGACAAGATGGCGGAAAGCTACGGTGTGCACTACCATTTCATCTTCGTAGAAAGCAATGGTCAACAGTTGCAAGAGGTAGCAGACATTTTCAGCAAGTTAGAAATCAAACCGTCTATCGATACCGTTTATCCATTTGAAGAAGTCAACGCAGCCTTGGACAAGGTCGCAAACGGTCGCTCACGTGGAAAAACTGTCCTCAGTTTTAAATAGTAGGAGTACTTATGTCTTATATCACAACTAAAAATCAATACATAACTGTCGCTGGCAATCAGATTGCCTACCGTGAACTAGGTAAAGGCAAGTCTAAACTGCCCTTGGTCATGTTAGTCCATTTGGCCGCAACCTTGGATAACTGGGATTCAAAATTGCTGGATTTACTGGCTGAAAAAGAGCACATCATCGTCCTTGATTTGCCTGGCGTCGGAGCCAGTCAAGGCAAGGTAGCTCCTACGATTCCAGGAATGGCAGAGCAGGCTCATGCTATTATCAAGAACTTGGGGCATACGAAAATTAACCTGCTCGGTCTTTCTATGGGTGGTTTTATTGCCCAAGAAATCGTCCGTCTTGATAGTCAAATGGTTAACCGCTTGATTCTAGCAGGAACAGGACCTCGTGGCGGTGTTGAAGTCGATAAGGTGACAGGAAAAACTTTTCGCTATATGCTGAAGGCTGGTATGGAGCGCGTGGATCCAAAACGCTACATTTTCTACAACCACGATGAAGCAGGCCGACTGGAAGCTGAAAAAGTTTTGGGTCGTATGGGAGAAAGAAAAGCCGAGTATGCAGACAAGGACATGAATGTCCCAGGATTTTTAACACAGCTGAAGGCAATCAAACGCTGGGGTAGAGATCCTCAAGACGATATGACCTTTATCACGCAACCAACGCTGATCGTCAACGGTGACAAGGATATGCAAGTTCCGACTGAGAACTCTTATATCATGCATGAGAAAATCAAAAACAGTCAACTCATCATCTATCCCAATGCAGGTCACGGGTCTATCTTCCAAAATGCAGATGACTTTTCAACAGCCTTGATAGACTTTTTGGAGGAATAGTCCCTATTACTCTTGCATATACAAGGCCTGCAAAGTCCCCAAAATCACCTTAGCCTGCTCTTGAAAGAGTTGATTGAGTTACTTGTCTTCCTTATCTTTTGTCTGTATAATAATCTAAAACGAAAGGAAATCAAATGAACACAAAAGATTTTTACTGGGTACGAGAACCAGAAAACTATCAGATTTCGGAAAAAGAAATTAGAATCACAACCCAAGCTCATACAGACTTGTGGCAGAAAACCTACTACCATTTTATCAATGATAATGCTCCCCTGCTCTTGATGGACACAGAGGAAGAGTATTTTTCCTTTACGGTTAAGACGGATTTTTCCAATAGCCATACTCGTTTCGATCAGTGCGGTGTAGTAGTCTATCAGGATTCGGAAAACTGGATTAAGGGCTCGATTGAGTATGAAAATGAAGATTTTCAGCACCTAGGTAGCGTCGTGACCAATCAGGGCTTTTCAGACTGGGCAACTCAGGAAGTACCTGCTTCTGTCAAGTCAATCTATTACCGTTTGAGCCGAAGGGGTAGCGATTTCTGCATTGAAAACTCTAAAGACGGTGTCCATTTTGAGCAGATGCGGATTTGCCACTTACATGAAGGTAATGGTAAAATCCATTTTGGTATCTATGCTTGCTCGCCAGAAGATTCTTCTTTTGAAGCGGTCTTTTCCGAAATGAGCTTGACTGACTGCAAGTGGTTGGCCCACGACGGTCAGCAACCAGATTAGAAGCTCTGCCATTTCCCAAAAGTCCGTTATAAAATCGTTGAAATCCTTGTCAATTGTGTTATAATGAAGAGTATGCAATAAAATTTTAAGGAGAATGACAGAATGTCTGTATCATTTGAAGCAAAAGAAACAAACCGCGGCGTTTTGACTTTCACAATCGGTCAAGATGCCATCAAACCAGAATTGGACCGCGTTTTCAACAAAGTTAAGAAAGATATCAATCTTCCAGGTTTCCGTAAAGGTCACTTGCCACGTGCCGTCTTCAACCAAAAATTTGGTGAAGAGTCATTGTACCAAGATGTCGTAAATGCATTATTGCCAGCAGCTTATGAAGCAGCAGTTGCTGAAGCTGGTCTTGAAGTCGTTGCACAACCAAAAATTGATGTAGTGTCAATGGAAAAAGGTCAAGACTGGACAATCACTGCGGAAGTTGTGACAAAACCTGAAGTAAAATTGGGTGACTACAAAAACTTGGCAGTTTCAGTAGAAGCTACTAAAGAAGTAACTGACGAAGAAGTAGATGCGAAAATCGAACGCGAGCGCAACAACTTGGCTGAGTTGGTCATCAAAGAAGATGCAGCAGCTGAAGGCGATACAGTGGTAATCGACTTCGTAGGTTCAGTTGACGGCGTTGAATTTGACGGCGGTAAAGGTGAGAACTTCTCACTTGGACTTGGTTCAGGTCAATTCATCCCAGGTTTTGAAGCACAATTGGTAGGTCACGCAGCTGGTGAGGAAGTAAACGTTGAAGTGACTTTCCCAGAAGACTACCAAGCAGCAGACCTTGCTGGTAAACCAGCCCTCTTCGTAACAAAAATCCACGAAGTAAAAGCAAAAGAAGTTCCAGCCTTGGATGACGAATTGGCAAAAGACATCGACGAAGAAGTAGAAACACTTGATGAGTTGAAAGCTAAATACCGCAAAGAATTGGAAGCAGCAAAAGAAGTTGCCTTTGACGATGCAGTTGAATCAGCAGCTCTTGAATTGGCTGTAGAAAACGCTGAAATCGTTGAATTGCCAGAAGAAATGATTCACGAAGAAGTTCACCGTGCCATCAATGAATTCTTGGGTGGTATGCAACAACAAGGTATCTCACCAGATATGTACTTCCAAATCACTGGTACAACTCGTGATGACCTTCATAAACAATACGAAGCAGATGCTGAAAAACGTACTAAGACAAACTTGGTTGTTGAAGCAGTAGCTAAAGCAGAAGGATTCGAAGCAACTGACGCTGAAATCGAGAAAGAAATCGAAGACTTGGCAGCAACTTACAATATGGAAGTGGCACAAGTTCGTAGCTTGCTTTCACCAGAAATGCTCAAACACGACATCGCTGTGAAGAAAGCTGTAGAAGTAATTACAAGTACAGCAACTGTAAAATAGGATTGACATGAACAAAGGTTGGGCAATTTTCCCAGCCTTTTTTCAATGCGAAGGATTTTTGGTAGAGTTGCACAAAAACGTTTTGCTATTTTTGTATACCTTGACCTAGTTTCTACAAACGCTTTCATTTACAATATAACTATCAAAGAAAGAGAGGATTGAACATGGTTCAATTAAATTTAAAAAACATTTACAAAAAATACCCAAACAGCGAGCATTATTCTGTTGAAGACTTCAACTTGGACATCAAGGACAAGGAATTTATCGTATTCGTAGGTCCTTCAGGATGTGGTAAGTCTACAACCCTACGTATGATTGCTGGTTTGGAAGACATCACAGAAGGGGAAGCTTACATTGACGGCGTGTTGATGAACGATGTGGCACCTAAAGATCGTGATATTGCCATGGTATTCCAGAACTATGCTCTTTATCCACACATGACTGTATTTGACAACATGGCCTTTGGTTTGAAATTGCGTAAGTACAGCAAGGACGAAATCAAAAAACGTGTGGAAGAAGCGGCACAAATCCTTGGATTGACAGAATTCTTGGAACGCAAACCAGCTGACCTTTCAGGAGGACAACGCCAACGTGTTGCCATGGGGCGTGCCATCGTTCGTGATGCAAAAGTATTCTTGATGGATGAACCTTTGTCAAACTTGGATGCCAAACTGCGTGTTTCCATGCGTACAGAGATTGCTAAAATTCACCGCCGTATCGGTGCAACAACCATCTACGTAACCCACGACCAAACAGAAGCCATGACCTTGGCTGACCGTATCGTTATCATGTCTGCGACTAAAAACCCAGCAGGTACCGGTACAATCGGTCGTATCGAGCAAATCGGTAGCCCAGAAGAGCTTTACAACCGTCCAGTCAACAAGTTTGTTGCTAGCTTCATCGGTAGCCCTGCTATGAACTTCTTCACAGTGACACTTCAAGATGGTGTTCTTGTTGGAGATGGTTTCAAAGTGGATCTTCCAGAAGGTCGTCGCAAGCACTTGGAAGAAAAAGGCTACAATGGCAAATCATTTACCCTCGGTATCCGTCCAGAAGACATCAAGGCTTCTCAGTTGGAATTAGACACATACCCTTCTTCTATCGTGGAAGCAGAAGTGGTGGTATCTGAGCTTCTCGGTGCAGAAACTATGCTTTACTCTAAAGTCGGTAGCACAGAGTTTGTATCTCGCGTTGATGCGCGTGATTACCACAACCCAGGCGAAACTGTTCGCTTGACCTTCAACCTTAACAAGGCTCACTTCTTCGATGATGAAACAAGCAAGGCGATTGTCTAACCTTTCTAAAATCGTTCATAAAACACCTGACCGCTAGATGAAAATCTGGCGGTTTTTTTGGGGGTTAAGAACGCATAAATACTTGTTTTTTTTGTTAAATTCTATATAATAAATATAGAAAACACTTACAGGAGGTCCCCTTATGAAGAAGCTACTGAGAAAAATTCGTATAACGGCTCTTTATATTTTGCTTTACAATCTCATTTTAATCCTCTCCATTTGGCTAGGAAAGGTATCTTCCAAGGAAGAATTTATGATTGCAGTCGCAGGGAATGCGGTCATGATGGGCCTATCTTTCGTGCATTTGCACAACCAAGTGTCAGATGAATTTCATGGAAAAGTAGAAGAACCGTCGGCTTAAACTGACGGTTCTTGGTCTTTATAGACTTCGTAAAAATCAACCTTGAGGCGAATAAAAGCCTCCATATCGTGTAGGAGTTGGAAGAGGGTGGCCCGGGTTTCAAATTCTTCTCGGGTTTGCGGTAGAGGTCGCTCGCGGAAGGTGGCATGGAAGAGCTCGATGTCTAGGAGTAGTTCCTTGGCAGAATTTTCTCGGCTCAGTTGTTGGGCTGCTCGCTCGAAGAGGCTGGACAGGATGACATTTTCTCTGCCTTCCAGTAAACATTTGTTGATATTTCCTGCCATGGTCCGCAGGATTTTGTTTTGTGCGGCCCGCATTTCAAAGTAATGGACCTGGTAGTTGGTCTGCTGGAAGAGCTGGTTGTGGCGGTCTAGGTAGACGACTTTCAGGGCCTCATTCAAGGTCTGATCCAGCTGCGTAATCAATTCTGCCTCGTTTCGTCCGTCGCCGTTGAGTAGAAAGGCTTCAAAGCGGAGGAGAATCTGCTTGAGCAGGTCTTCGACTTGGTCGTGATAGGCCTGGATTTTCTTTTCTTGCGAAGGCATATAGAGGTTAAACAAAAGTGCCAGTCCTGCCCCAATCAGAAAAAGCGTTAGCTCATTTCCCAAAAAAATCAGTGAAATATCCTGCTCCAGCAAGAGATGGGTAACGAGGACGGTTGATGGGGCAATACCTGCCTCCCAGTTGAAATGGTAGGCCAGGGGGACGTAGAGGGCTAGGTAGATGCCTAGGGTCCAGATGCCGAAGCCAAATAGGGCGAAGGTCAGGACGGCTATGGTCAGGGCCAGGAGGGTGGAAAAGAGACGGTTACGGGCCATTTTGAAGCTGGACTTGCGGGTGTCCAAGATGCTGAGGATGGCGATAATCCCAGCCGACGTCGCATAGGACAATCCCAGCGCTGTCGCTAGGTAAACGGCTAGGACGGTGGCAAATATCAGTTTGATAGTGCGGAGGGAGATTGACATGATAGCTCCTTTGGTCTTGTTCTCTTTCTATTGTACCACAAAACAAAATCCTCCTAAAGCTAGGAGGGGAATGGTTATGCAAATAGAGCTAGGACACCAACTACCAAGTAGCAGACCAATTTGTAGCTTTCATTGATAAGGATGAGCTGGATAGAACGTTGCTCAAATAAATAATTTTTCAGCGATGAAATGATAGCGAATACACCCATGCCACCTGCTGCATGAAGTGGTGATACGCCAAGTGTTTGGATGTAAATCATTAACAAGACCGCAAAGATGACCTCGATAATGACAGACAGCATCATTTCTTTTTGTCCATTTTTACCAGCCTGACGATCAGCCTCAATCTTTTTCATATCAATGCCAGAGGCCTTAATCCAAGCATCGCGGAAAATCAAACCATACCACAAACCACCAATAGCAAAGGCTACAAGCCCTGCAACAATACCTAAAATAATCGACATAAGTTCTCCTTAATAGTTCCGCTTGTACGGACAATTTTTGAGATAAGGATACCACAGGGAGATGGGAAAGTCAAGATTAGAAAATAAATCGATAGTCAAAAGTGACTTTGACCTTTTTTGCGGGCAATCTATGCTATAATGGCAATATGGAAACAAATGACATCGTATATGGCGTGCACGCCGTTGTGGAGAGTTTGGAGGCCAACACTGGCAACAAGCTCTACATCCAGGACGACCTGCGCGGTAAAAATGTAGAAAAAATTAAAAATCTGGCAGCAGAAAAGAAGGTGTCCATTTCTTGGATGCCCAAAAAGACCCTGTCTGACATGACAGAAGGTGCGGTCCACCAAGGCTTTGTCCTGCGGGTGTCTGAGTTTGCCTATGCGGAACTTTCGACTATTTTGGACATAGCAGAGCAGCAAGACAATCCCCTTATTCTCATCTTGGATGGTCTGACAGACCCCCACAACTTCGGCTCAATCTTGCGGACGGCAGACGCTACTCAGGTAGCTGGGATTATCATTCCCAAGCATCGTGCCGTTGGCGTGACGCCGGTTGTGGCCAAGACGTCGACAGGTGCGGTGGCCCATGTGCCCATTGCCCGTGTGACCAATCTTAGTCAAACCCTTGATAAGCTCAAGGAGGCTGGTTTCTGGGTATTTGGTACCGATATGAACGGAACTCCAAGCCACAAGTGGAATACAGCTGGTAAGTTGGCGCTGATTATTGGCAACGAAGGTAAGGGGATTTCGCCCAATATCAAAAAACAGGTGGATGAGATGATTACTATTCCTATGAAGGGACATGTCCAATCCCTTAACGCCAGTGTGGCAGCCGCTGTTCTCATGTATGAAGTGTTTCGGAAGAAAATCTGATGAAGGAAAAAGTGCTCATTGTCGATGGCTACAATATGATTGCCTTCTGGCAGTCCACCAAGCAGGATTTTAAGAAGGGAAATCTGGATGCAGCTAGGACGTATTTACTGAGGACCTTGTCCCATTACGCAGCCTTTGAACATTTAGAAATCATCTGTGTCTTTGACGCCCAACATGTGCCCGGCCTTCGACAGACCTATGACGAATACAGGCTGACGGTGATTTTCACTGAGGAAGAGGAAACAGCTGACAGCTATATTGAGCGTTTGAGTGCAGAGCTTAATAGCAACCGGTGCAGGCAGGTTTCGGTGGCAACCAGCGACCTCAATGAACAGTGGGTGGTTTTTTCGCAAGGTGCCTTGCGTGTTTCTGCGCGAGAACTAGAGGAACGGACCAGGGTGGTCAAAAAAGATTTAGATAAATTTGTGGACCAGGTGGACCTCTACACGCCTAGATTATCTCCCTGGTCCCAAGGAAATTTACAAGATTTGCAACATTTAATGGAGGAATTGGATTCGTGACTTTTAAGATTGTAACAGACTCAACGTCTGATTTGCCACAGGAGTGGTTAGCAGAAAATGATGTGACCGTGCTCGGTTTGACCATCAATTTGGACGGAACGACCTATGAAACGGTAGGATCAAATCGACTAACAAGTGCAGAGCTGCTCAAAAAAATGGAGGCGGGTAGTCAGCCGACGACCAGCCAGGTCAATGTTGGTCAATTTGAAGAGGTATTCGAAGAGGCTGCTAAGGCAGGACAAGATGTGCTTTACCTAGCTTTTTCAGCAGCCCTATCCGGAACCTACCAGAGCGGTGTCATTGCGTGTGACATGGTCTTGGACCAGTATCCAGAAGCAAGTATTGAGATTGTCGATACCAAGGCAGCTTCTATCGGTGAAGGTTATCTGGTAATGAAGGCGGCAGCAGCGCGTGCGGAGGGTAAGACTCTGGCAGAAACTAAGGCACTTATTGAAGAATTGGTGCCACGCTTGCGGACCTATCTCTTGGTCGATGACCTCAACCACCTGGTGCGTGGTGGTCGCTTGTCCAAGGCAGCTGCTCTCATTGGCGGTCTAGTCAATATCAAACCTCTTCTTGCTCTCAATGCGGAAGGGAAGTTAGATGCCATTGCCAAAATTCGTGGCCGTAAAAAAGGGATAAAGGAAATGTTGAACCTGACCTTGGATAATTTGGATCATTCAACGGTTATGGTCGCTTACACAGGTGATTTGGCAGCAGCCCAGGACATTCAGTCTACCCTTTTGGAAAATGACCAGGTAACCGATGTTATCTTGACCGAGTTGGGACCTATTATTGCTACACATACAGGTACAGGTTCCCTAGCCATTTTGTCTATTTCTACCGAGAAGAGAGCCTAGTATCAGCTCTCTTTTTACCAGTTTTGGAATAAAGCGCTTACAAGGAGAATGCATATGAAACGTTTACTATCTGCTTATGCCAGCGAGATTGCTCAGATGACTCCTGCCCAGCTCAAGCAGGCTATTTTGGCCAGCGAAGGCCGGACTGTTCTGGGGGAAACGGTCGTTACGGCTGCCCCGCTGATTGCGGGTGTTTCCAATGCCGAGATGATGGCAGCTTTTAGCTGTGATTTGCTGGTGCTCAATGAATTGGATGTTTTTTCTCCCCAGATTGTCGGTTTTTATGATTGCGACAATCCCATTGCAGAGCTGAAACGATTGACAGGTCGGCCCATAGGGATTAACTTAGAGCCAGTTGATGAGGAGCAGGATTTACTTGAAGAACGCATTTCCCTCTCCGAAGGTCGTCTGGTCAGTCCAGTCAGTCTTAGAATGGCAGAGGAGCTGGGCGTAGACTTCATCATGCTAACTGGAAATCCAGCTACGGGGGTATCCTTGTCGGCTATCCGCTCTGCCATTTCCCAAGCAAAAGAGCACTTCAAGGGGCTAGTCTTTGCTGGGAAAATGCACGGTGCTGGTCTGGGCGAGTCGGTGGTCAATGAAGAGGTTCTGCTGGACTTTGTTGCTTTGGGAGCAGATGGTGTTTTAGTTCCTGCTGTCGGGACGGTTCCGGGAGTGCGAGAGGAGCTGGTCGCACCGATTGTCGAGAAAATCAAGGACAAGGGTGGCTTGGTTATTTCGACCATTGGGACCAGTCAAGAGAGTGCGGATCCGCAGACCGTGCGGGAATTTGGGCTTAGTAACAAGCGGGTCGGTGCGGACATTCATCATATCGGAGACGGCGGTTTTGGCCGTATGCCAGACCCTGAAAATATCTTGGCCTTGTCCCTGGCGGTCAGAGGCAAGCGCCATACTTACTTTAAGATAGGACAATCTGTGAGACGATAAAACGCGGTTCAAAAAGTGAAAAAAGTAAAGTAAAATATCTTGACGCCGACTGCTAGATTTGATACAATGGTAGACGGTATTGTTTACCCCATTTGAAAGGCCCCGGAACCTTCCAAATACCTTTGGTGGGACGGAACACCCGCCACACTGTAAACAAATAATCGCACTATATATAGGAGAAATCATGAACAAAACAACTTTTATGGCTAAACCAGGCCAAGTTGAGCGCAAATGGTACGTAGTTGACGCTACTGATATACCTCTTGGACGTCTTTCTGCAGTAGTTGCTAGCGTACTTCGCGGAAAAAACAAACCAACTTTCACACCTCACACTGATACTGGTGACTTCGTTATCGTTATCAACGCTGAGAAAGTGAAATTGACTGGTAAAAAAGCAACTGATAAAATTTACTACACTCACTCAAACCACCCAGGCGGATTGAAATCAATCTCAGCTGGTGAATTGCGTTCTAAAAACGCTGTTCGTTTGATCGAAAAATCAGTTAAAGGTATGCTTCCACACAACACACTTGGTCGTGCACAAGGCATGAAATTGAAAGTGTTTGTAGGTGCTGAGCACACTCACGCTGCACAACAACCAGAAGTACTTGATATTTCAGGTCTTATCTAAGGGAAAGGACGTAATCTAAATGGCACAAGCACAATACACAGGTACTGGTCGTCGTAAAAACGCGGTTGCACGCGTACGTTTGGTCCCAGGTACTGGTAAAATCACAGTTAACAAAAAAGATGTAGAAGAGTACATCCCACACGCTGACCTTCGTTTGGTTATCAATCAACCATTCGCAGTAACTTCAACACAAGGTTCATACGACGTTTTCGTTAACGTGAACGGTGGTGGTTATGGTGGTCAATCAGGTGCGATCCGTCACGGTATCGCGCGTGCATTGCTTCAAGTAGACCCAGACTTCCGCGATTCATTGAAACGCGCAGGCCTTCTTACACGTGACGCTCGTATGGTTGAACGTAAGAAACCAGGTCTTAAGAAAGCTCGTAAAGCTTCACAATTCTCAAAACGTTAATATACCGCGATATATCAACGTTTCAAAGCACTCGCAGGGTTTCCCCTACGGGTGCTTTTTTCGTGATTTTTTGAAAAGTTCACCTCAAAATTTACCTTATTTTTACCTTATTGTTTCAGAGAGTTTAAGGCAAATTCTCCAACCGCCATAGGGATGACATTGGAGGTATTGACATAAATTTGAGTTGTAGTAGTATCGCTGTGGGTTAGAGCCTGTGAAATAGCTTCTAAGCTCATACCTGCTTGTTTAGCAAGTGTTGCTCCAGTGTGCCGTAATTTATGAGGTGTAGCGTGTGTCAAATATGGGTGACGATTTTTAACTGTTCTCATCTTATTGTTAAGATAATCTGCGTGTAGGGGTTTATTTACGTTTCCTTTAGTATCTACATAGGTAAATACAAATTGCTCAGAGTTCGTAATGATACCAAACTTTGCAAGTTCACGCCTTTGTTGTTTTTTCCAACTACGGAGAAGTTGAAGTAATTCAGCTGAAATAGCAAAGATTGTTTTCTTATTCCCTTTAGTTGCTTTCGTATCGCCATATCTGTCTAGTGCCTGGAGTAGCTGAATTTGAGATTTTTCAAAGTCAATGTGTTTCCATTGAAGAGCGTAGCTTTCGGATTTTCTATCTCCTAAGAAGAAGGTAAGATAGAAGAGTAAATAATCTTTGAGAGAAATTTTTTCATTAGCCAAATCCTCTTGGAAGGCTAAGAACCATTCCTGTAACTGCTCATGTGTTAGGTAGAGGTCTTCATCTCGCCTAGCTTCTGCCAACTGGATTTTCTTGGTTGCTTTGATACGACGCAAGGTTTTAGCAACTTTATTTGATTCTATATATTCTAATTCCTCTGCCCAATCAAATATGGAAATTACATAGCTTCTCAAGGTCTTGAAATTGGCGTATTCATTAGCTTTAGCAGTCATCAAGTTTAGAATAACTTGCTTGTTCTGATTGAGAAATTGAATAGTGTAATTACCTAGCATAGGTAAAATATGTTTTTTGAAACAAGTTTTTGTATTGGCTATAGTTGACCTGCTTGGGGGCTTTGTAGTTGAAGTGGTCTGTCCTGCTTTATAATACTCCCACCAGACATTTTCGTAAAAATCTTTGAATAGAATGTCTATCTTGCCTAGCCCTGTAAACTCATTGTTCTCAATCTGATTGATTTTTGTTAAAAGGTCTATCTCTGCTTGTCGTGCCTCCTTTTTACTTTTGAAACGCTTATCAAAATAGTTATTATTGACGATACCAAGTGGCATCCGTGCTTCCGTTGGAATATACACTTTTAAGCGATATGTTCCGTTTTTTGTCTTAGTGATAGTCATGATATTCTCCTCTTTTCGAACCAGAAAATATCAAGACAATTATAAAATAAAAAGTTAGATATTTCTAGTTTTGCGAAAGTAGCCATGAGTCGATGGCTTGTTTGTTGAAACGAACTGTTTTTCCGATCTTAATAGATGGAAGCCCTTTGCGAATCCATTCATCCAACGTGTTATTTGAAATTCCAAGGTAGTCACATGCTTGTTTTTTGTTTAAGTATGAATTGTCTATATTTCGATGATGAATTTGTTTTTCAATTTCTGATGTAATTAAACTTGAAATTAATATCTGAATTTGTTTGATCTGATCGTCTGGTAAGATAACTTGCATTTTAACCTCTTTTCTCGTAAAATTTGCAATTGTTTTTTGATATTAGTTATTATGCCACAGTGTGAACTAAAAACTGTTATTTTTGGAAAAAATTAGAAGAATGCTGTTAATTTGTCTTCTGTTTCGGAAGACAATTTTTTTACGAAATGCTGTAATATCAACGTTTTGGAGGTTTTACAAAGTTGTAAAATCATATTAAAAACCGTTAAATAATTCTTTTAAATTCAACAATCGATTCAAAATTAATTTATATAAATCAATTTTATAATGATGTTTTCGACGTAATTTATTGTTCAATGAGTATATTTCATTTCTGAATTCTTTTGTAAACTTTGGGATTTGAACAAAGTGTAATTCATTTGTGTTGTAATTTTTGTGACAACCTAAACCATGTTCCTTTGCAAAATCAAGAGCATCAAACATCAATCGTATAACAATTAATACATTCCACGTTATCATCTCGGATAAATAAAATGATTCCGAATTAATATTTAATTCTTTCTGACTTTTGGCAATCAAATTTTTTCTATAACGCGATCTATTTTCTTTCGAAACAAATTTAGCATTTATAAGACTAAGTATTTCTTCATCTAAAACTAGCGGAGTGTTTGTTGAATGTGACACGTTAATCTGTTTTTTCAACAATTCTTCGAATGTCGCACGTGGTTTTGCTTTGAAAATTTTGGATAATTCTCTGTCAGTATTTATTACTGATTGTTCGATTTCTTTTATGAAATTGAAGACTCCACTAGAAACTAATTCTTCTAAGTATTGAATGATTTTCAGATCATCAATTTCTGCTAGAACACAGGTACGAAGAAAGGATTTAATCTTATCTTTTTGCAAAACGGTCTCGAAACGATACACTTCAAAATCTTCTGTTTTTGCTTTATCAAGTTGTCCAAGCTTTTTGGCTTTCTTAGTTTTATTGTAAAGAACTTGCTGATTGTTTTTATAGGCATTGGTCGTCAAACGATCATAATCTTTGTCTTTGATACTTTTTGAAGAGGAAGCAAAATTCACTTTCTTATGTGTCAGACAACGTAGAAGTAATGCTCTTGTTTGCAAATGGAAAGCTGAATGTATTGCCATTGTAAATGCAAGTTCAATTTCGTGGAATTCGCAATGATATATTGTACATGAAATTCCTATTTCAAGTTCCAACAATGACAATGCTCTATTTAATCTTTGATAGATACCTTCGATTGAATCTGTGGATATGTTTAAACCACAGTGGATCAATTCAATACGATAAAAATAACTGCTGTCAAATGGATTTTTTCCCATAAAGAATGAACCAAAAGTAGATGATTTGACAAATAATTCGGAGACAGTACCTGAACTGTCATATTGCTTCTCGATAGTAAAATTGTTATTTTCATAATTAGCTAGCTCGAATTTCTGGTTATTAATGTGAATCTGTCCTTTTACATTAAGAACGACCTTGTCGATGCCCCAGTAGGCATTTGTTACAGAAAAACAACTTTCCATTTCCTTTGCATTCTCATCGTAGATTTTTTGTTTTTCCTCTTCGGACATACCTCTTGTAATTTTTGAGACCATTTTTTCCTCTTTCTTTTTTCGAAAGAATTATGCCACATTCAGAACTTCGTCAGAGAAAAAAATACAAAAAATGACAAAAAATAGAGATAAATTCCAAAAAGAAATTTATCTCTATACTTTCTATTTTTGTTCTACCACTATATCTTCAAGTATATAATTCTCAAAGATAAACATTTCCTCATGAATTGTCTTTTGAATGGATATAGGTAAGGCTGATAAATACACATAATCCCCTATTTCAAAATTTGTTTCATTGACACGCATTTTTGTGCTGTATTGTACTTTGACTCTATTTTCACAGTTATCCTTGATAATCATTTCGATCCAATTCGAATTTGGTTTTAAATGTTTATCAATAACTTTTCCAAAAACAAACATCTTTGCGAAATGGCTTGGATATGCAAAACCGAAGTTAGGCTTTTTATTGAAGAATACCGCCAGTTCAGTCTGCTCTTCTTGGATGGAATCTATAATAATTTCGTAGCTATTCTTTGTATTAATGTTTTCGATATGACCTGATATCGATACCGTCATTCCCTTCTTCAATTGAAATTTTTCACGATTAAAATAACATTTCAAATATGTGTGCTTACGACCGGCGCCGTTTCTGATAAAGAGACCAAGATATGGCACGATATCTTGGTCATTTACTTCAACGATTTTTCCTCTTGCTAAAATTGTGTTTCGATTTATTTTTTGTAGATTATTTTGATTCCTCATTATATGTCCTCCATTTGATCAATTTTCTACACAATCATTATGCCTGAATCTTAAAATCAAAAAATTCGTTACAAAATATAATTAGTAACCGTAACAGAAAGACGCCAATGCGACAGATTTAAAACCGAAACAGCCATTAGTGCAAGTCGATTATAAGCAATTGGCATTCCTGACGCTAATGCTTTGGATTTGTTTGTGCCGCGTAGAATATACAACTCATCACGTAGATCATAAATAAAATTTCTACGCTGTCTTTCGTATTTGCTTTGTGATTCCTTTTTCAATTTCTGATGGCCATTTTCCCATCTTTGAATTAGAAGAGATTTCAATGAATGTTTAATGTTTGGATTAGAATTAATTTTATCAAGATAGTAGAAATAGCTATCTCTTGAATGTTGAGCGCGTAATGCATGTAAATTAATCTGATTGTTCATCTCTTCTTCTGTGAAAATAGGCTCATTTTCTCCTATTCCAGAAAAAGTCTGTTTCACTAGCTTGATGTCTTTTGGCAATATATACTGCATTTGTTTCTTACCACCTTTGCCACGTTTGACGAAAATATAGCAGTTACCATACTCGTCTATTTTCAGGTCTTGACCGGTTAGGTTTTTGAGTTCATTACGGCGAATTCCAACGACTTTCTGGAATTCGATTAGGCGAGAGAAGAGAGAGTTCAATTCTTGTCTTTTCCCTTGTTGATTCGCTTCATGTTTTCGTCCTCTAACTATTTTATCACTTGTGCGTTTTTGTTTTCGAATTCGGTTTAAATTGATTCCTGCTGCCTTCGCAATTGGCGCAAGGTATGTATGAATTGTTGCTGCGGTATATTGTTTTGGGTCTTGTTGAAGATCATCATGATATTGTTGAAGAACCTCTTCGGTGATATCTGAAATACTCTTAATGTTATTTTCTTTTGCCCATTTCGCAAAACGTGTTGCAGAACGTTTGTATGATGTTCGTGAGGTATTGTTTGTAACATCTTTTGTTGCTGCGACGAAAATGTCGTGTTTCAAAGAATTTCGTTTTCTAGGCATTTTCTTTCTCCTTTCTTTCCTAAAATGCTTATTATTGGTAAACTGCCTCCCACCCTTTTTTAGATCGAGCTGGGTATGCTCTGAAAATTTCCGATGAGGCTGTCCTATGGGACTATCGTTTTCAATACTCTTCAGTAGCACCGTCGAATATCTCTGAAATCTTCGTTTGTCATTGAACTGGTTATTTTTCAAACCGAACTTTCTACTTTTACTTTCACTAAACATCTTTTACTGTACTATATTATGTGATAAATGGTTATTCTGTACTTCATTTCATTCCGCAGAATAACCATTTATTCTATTCTTGTTCATTCCCTTATCAGTCAATGACAGCTGACAAGAGATATCCATATCAATTGAAAATATGATTTACACCGAGCCCAGTGCGTATTTTCAAAAGAATATAGTGTTATCACTCCTTTCTCTATTTACTTCAATATGTTCAATTGTATTATGTCACTTTTTCAAAAAAATAAAAAAACGAAAAACATTTCTCGCTTACATTGATTCGCAACACGATTTTTTTGTTTTGAAAAAAAGTGGCATACTAATAACGAATCAGATTGGAGGTGTGTATATGGAATAAAATATTTTCTAAACACATAACAATATTAAAGGAAAGGAGTGAGTATTATGACTGATGAAGTTCTAATTGAAGAGATAGTATCAATTATTGTTGATGTGGAAATGAAGTGTAAGAAATTTCTGCTATTAAATGGACATTGTATCGATGTTGTCAGTGATTATTATTATTCAGATGAAGATTGTGCGACGATTTCTTTTTCAAGAAATAATGATAAATTGACCATTCGATTTGATAATCAGCAATGTATTGTTACTGTAGAAAATGAAATATTTACTGTTACTTCAGAAGTAATTGAAGAAGGTATTGAAATTCAAATTGAGATTTTGATAAAGCAGGCTATTCTTGGAAAATGGAAAATGTTTATGAATGATGTAAAGAATAATTCATTATTTGAAGCTATTCAAAAACATAGATTCGATGATTATTCAAGTGGTCCTGATTCGGTAATATATTACTAGCACGCTTAAAAACGAACTAGAAAAAATGTCTAGCAATTAGAAAAATAATTCTCAAAAGACGAATGAATAAAACTAAACAAATAGAAAAACGCGTAAATCCTAAAAAGTTGGATCTATGCGTTTTGTTTTGTATGAATATATAACATATTTTATTATGTGCATTAAAGGATTACATGTTCTCTACATTTATTATTGCCTCAAACAATGTTAAATATTCCTTCCGCTTTTTTTGAGAAATTGGGAGGAGCGTTTTTTGAAACTTCTCAAATGATGGATCGTTTGAGGTGTTTTCGTTTTTATCTTGGACATGTTGTTGGAAGAATGTACTCATTGATATTCCAAAAGCATCAACAATTTTTTCTAATGTATTCACCTTAATATTAGAGCGTTCGCCACGCTCTATTTTTGCTATTGAAGAAACATCTAAGCCAGCTGCCTCAGCCAATTGCTCCTGAGTTAGATGAAAGTCTTTCCGTAAAGTTTGAATTCTTTTTGCGACAAATTGATCTAAAGCCATTATCTGTCCTCCTTTTATTTAAGGATATAGGTTTTAAAGGACAGTTGAAAGGTTACGAAAGGCTAGTTATTCTATCCTTTTAAGGACTTATTGTGGTATAATATATCTATTGAAGTTAAATTAGATGCTAAAAATTTGTAATTAAGAAGGAGTGATTACATGAACAAAAATATAAAATATTCTCAAAACTTTTTAACGAGTGAAAAAGTACTCAACCAAATAATAAAACAATTGAATTTAAAAGAAACCGATACCGTTTACGAAATTGGAACAGGTAAAGGGCATTTAACGACGAAACTGGCTAAAATAAGTAAACAGGTAACGTCTATTGAATTAGACAGTCATCTATTCAACTTATCGTCAGAAAAATTAAAACTGAATACTCGTGTCACTTTAATTCACCAAGATATTCTACAGTTTCAATTCCCTAACAAACAGAGGTATAAAATTGTTGGGAGTATTCCTTACCATTTAAGCACACAAATTATTAAAAAAGTGGTTTTTGAAAGCCATGCGTCTGACATCTATCTGATTGTTGAAGAAGGATTCTACAAGCGTACCTTGGATATTCACCGAACACTAGGGTTGCTCTTGCACACTCAAGTCTCGATTCAGCAATTGCTTAAGCTGCCAGCGGAATGCTTTCATCCTAAACCAAAAGTAAACAGTGTCTTAATAAAACTTACCCGCCATACCACAGATGTTCCAGATAAATATTGGAAGCTATATACGTACTTTGTTTCAAAATGGGTCAATCGAGAATATCGTCAACTGTTTACTAAAAATCAGTTTCATCAAGCAATGAAACACGCCAAAGTAAACGATTTAAGTACCGTTACTTATGAGCAAGTATTGTCTATTTTTAATAGTTATCTATTATTTAACGGGAGGAAATAATTCTATGAGTCGCTTTTTTAAATTTGGAAAGTTACACGTTACTAAAGGGAATGGAGATAAATTATTAGATATACTACTGACAGCTTCCAAGAAGCTAAAGAGGTCCCTAGCGCCTACGGGGAATTTGTATCGATAAGGGGTACAAATTCCCACTAAGCGCTCGGGACCCCTTGTAGGAAAATGTCCTAAGTGTGGCAACAATATTGTATTAAAAAAATCGTTTTATGGTTGTTCAAATTATCCTGAATGTAAGTTTACTTTAGCTGAACATTTTAGAAAGAAAAAACTAACCAAAACGAATGTAAAAGAATTACTGGAGGGAAAAGAAACCCTGGTAAAAGGAATCAAAACGAAAGATAGAAAGTCCTACAATGCCGTTGTAAAAATCGGAGAAAAGGGATATATTGATTTTATATCTTTCTCAAAATAAACATAAAATGTGTTGTTGGTAATTTCGCAACTATTGCCATTCAATATTATGAATAAATTCTTGCTTGCGACACCAGCTTTTGCTGATCATCCTATAGTTTCATCGGTAATATGGATAGTTGCATTTTTACTAGTATCAAATTTATTACAAGGTAATACAAATAATGTAAGACGTTATGCAATTATTGAAATTGCTTCAGTATTAATTTGGAATCCATTTTATGTTTATAGATTCGGAACTCCTGGATTGGGTTATCTAATCTATCTAGTTGGATTGGGATTGTTAGTTTATTCTATTTTCGGAGCAAAGTTGAAAACTGTTAGTTGATAAAAGCCATTTTATTTTAATATCAATACAAAAACGCTCTAGATTTCTAGGGCGTTTTAAGGTGCATTGTGAAGTGGAAGAAGTTGTTACAATTATCTATTCTCTGGATATAGAGATTAAATAATAATTTTTTGAGTTTAGTGATTTAAGTACGTAGAGGAGTAGTTTTTAGGAATTTTGGTATAATAGGATTGCTCAAATAGTCTGAAAATATAGTAACAAGGAGGAAGTAATGGCCAATTTTTTTGCTGGGAAAATTGTTTATCTTGATGAGCAAGCCGTTTTTGATTTTTTAGAATTACATCAAAATGGGATACAATCTGATATCATAAAACGTGTGTCCGAAAATATGGTTGAGGTAGATGCCGAGGGAAGGGTTGGTATGAATTTCTTTTCTCGATTTAAGATAGGACTCTCTGGTAATGCTTCATATCAACGAAGTGGTGTAGTAGAATCACAGATTACCTCTACATTGCTAAGTAACTTTAAAAAGTTTGTAACCAATAAAAAAGGTTCTTCAAAAGTAGAATGTTTAGATAACGTTAAGTTGTTTATTGAAAAAGATTCTCCTGCTTTTTACCGTAACATCACTCCTGTTCTCGATATGATTAGTGATATTACTAAAATGAATAGTATTACGGATGATGATAAAAATAATTTTCAAGGTATTGAAATAAAGAATATTGAACGAACTTTAGACCGACTTTCTGGATATTATGAAATTAGGGGTATTAGCTCTGAGAGTAAAGAAAGTGTTTTTAGATTCAATATATCGGGTCTACGTAATAATTATACGTTGAGTGACTTAACCAAGATGGATATCAAACTCTATGGAATTAAGGTTGGAGAAGTAGATTCGATTGATTTAAGTTTTAATACCATGATAGATAGATTATCAAGCAATAGGCGGTCGCAACTTGGAACTGACTTTGATGAAGAACAAGATAATGAGAAAATACCGATATATGATGTTCTAGTGGCAGGTGTGTAATGGTAAGATTTAATATTTTTTTTGAGCCGGTTCAAAAGTTTAATGAAAGAGTGGCTAAATTAGATAACTACGTTTCGTTTAATGAAGTACTTATAAACTGGACAAATGGAGCTAAAATTCAGGAAATAGCAGAACCACTAGTGGGAAAGGATTACTGTGTTTTTAGGATGGACTCATATTCGTTATCGACAAGTTTAGTTTTTGAAAATATCGATTTATTAGTAAAAATATTTGAATTTGCCGATATTCTAGAAGTGTACCTTCATAATCCGCCTAAAAAATTTTTCCACTTAATTAGGCAACAAATTCCTTCAGAGAGTGTACATATTGAACAAAGTACTTTTAAGAAAATTGAAAAGAAACAGTTTCAAGACGTTATACATGACTTAAATGAAAATATAATTGGCCAAGGAGAAGCTAAGAAAAGTTTATTAAGAAAACTAGTTGCTCAACTAATACGTCCAAGTTCAAAACCATTAGTTTTAATGTTCTATGGTGAACCAGGGATTGGAAAAACGGAGACAGCAAAACAACTATCAACGACACTATATGGGAATGACAATATTATTAGAGAACAAATGTCGATGGTTGGTGGTGAATCAAGCGTAAAATATTTTAAATCAACAAATCATAGCGAAGACTCATTTTCTAAAACATTATTAAACAGAGAATCTAATGTTATTTTGCTTGATGAGTTTGCTCTGGCACCTGCATTTTTTCATAGTACCTTCTTTCAAATGTTTGATGAAGGCATCTATGAGGACCAAAATTATAAGGTAGATCTCAGTAACTCAATCATTATTTGCACATCTAATTTTAAAAATCTTTCAGAAATGGAGAATAATATTGATGTAGCATTATTAAGTCGATTCGATGGTTTTGTTAAATTTTCTCCTTTATCTTTTGATGAGAAAAGGCAGATTTCAAAGATAGTCTATTCAAAAATTATTGACTCAGAATCCATGACTAAGGAGTATAAGGGATATTTAGATGAAGTTAAGATTTTAGAAATCTTGGAATCTAAATTAAATGCACTTCCTAACGTTCGAGCGATAAGAAAGTATGTTGAAGATATTGTTGCAGATAAGCTATTGGAAGTAATTATAAAGGATAAATCATGCTGACTATGTTAATTCTCTGAGAACATACGATAGAAACATGAGGTGGTGAACTTAATTTGAAAAAACAATATTTCTATAAAAATTTTTGGTTCTGGGTGGCGCTATCCTTATTGATTTATGTATTGAGGCAGTCTGAAGTATCAGGTGTTGAATTATTAGTTAATATAATTGTTTATGTTTATAAGCAGGTTATAAGTGAACCAATTGCATTTTTGGCATTTCTTATTAGTATAATTACTGTATACATAGAAAGAATTAATGTTTTGAAAACTGATAGGAGAGCTAAGCTATCTATTTCTTATAAAATAGAAGGTAAGTCGAAAGTAAAAGCTTCATTCAATGGTGCGGAGAAGGAAATCGAGGTGCCTAGAATCAGGATGTATGAAAATTCAGGAACAATAAAGTCTACCTATATGCTTACACCGTATGTTAAAGAAAATAATCTAAATATAGATACTATAGATAGTGATTATTTTTCGTTTAATGCAGTACATATACATTTAAACGAAAATACTAACTCTTTTAAACCAGATGATTTACATCATGAGAATTACATATTTCCTAAATCATTTATTTCAAATAACCCAAATGAAAACCAATCTCATTTTATCTTTTGTCTATTCGAGGGAGAAGATGGTTCATTTAAACTATTATTACTTGTCTATTTAAAAAATATAGTCGGGAATTATTATCTTGAAGTAATTGATAGAGTAGATGCTCTAAATAAAAATGCAAAAGATTTACAACAGTATTATGATCAGTTTAAAAAATGTGAACAATATCTTTTTGAAAATAAAATAATTATCTCTTAAGCTCAATGTAAATAGACTTCTTTAGTGAATATTATAAAAATAATACTCAGAGAAAGTAAACGAACATATGGCTGCATCATTAACTGAACTTATTAGTGATGGCCTCCTAGAAATCCTAGAATTACCTGAACTCTGATTTAGTTTGGCTGAGTCTAAGTAAAAATGACTGCAATCAATGTTGATAAGTAATTGCAGTCAGGTTACTATTGGTAATAAGAATACTGTAGAAAGTAAAAAGTGGATATCAACTTTGGTCGATAACCACTTTTCTATTTTTTGTATACTCGATTTTCTTCTTTCAAAAACTGGATAATCCTATCTTTTAATTCCACGAAGTCACCTTGAAACGTAGCAATATCAATCGTTTTTTCCAGTCCATCGTTTAAGGAAAGATTGGATTGATATCCATTCATTGCTAGAAACATATGTAAAGCAAGCACTGCAGTTCGCTTGTTGGCGTTCTTAAATGGGTGTTTTTTGATCAGGTTTATCCAGATAATGGCAGCCTTACTATAAATGTCGGGATAGAGTGTTTTTCCAAAAATCTCTTGTTTTGGCTGCTCAATAATCATCTGTAGGCTGTTTGAATCAGCAATCCCAACGGGCTCTTTTGGGGAATATCTTCCAATAACCATGACATTGATTTTGATAATGTCTTCGGCGGTTAGGTATTTCATTTATCTACCAACTCTTTCAATAATTCATCGTATTGATTCATGGCTTTTTCAAGTTCTCTATCAAAATCAAATTTTGGCTCAGCTTTACGAATAATGACATTATTTCCTGAAGTGACGAATTCGATTTCTTCACCAATTTCTGCACCAAGTGCTTCTTTTATAGCGTTTGGGATAGTGATAACAGTGCTGTTACCTGTTTTGCGTAATAAAACATTCATCGGATATACCTCCTGTATTTGTAAATACATTATACATGATATATACAAAAATTAAAAGTGAATACTTCTGTTTGACACATTTTCTAGAATCAAGAATAAGGTAAACTTTTATATTTTCTGGTCCGATTTTGCATATTTTGATTGAAAATTTACCTTATTTTGATGAAATTAGTTGAAATTGGATGAAATTTTGAGTTTTGAAAACTCGTGTAAACGTTGATATTAAAAGGTTTTGAAATTGATTGAAATAAAAGATGCTCCAACCAGGTCTTAAGAAAGCTCGTAAAGCTAGCCAGTTCTCTAAACGTTAAGAACCAGCTACATTACAGCATTTACAACACTTCATGGTTCACACCATGGGGTGTTTTTTGATGATTTTTTAGCAAAATTCACCACGTTTTCTTCTAGTTATTTAATATTCAGGTAGCTTATTAACACTAATGAAGCGTTTTGATAATGTGAATGATTGCTTTCACAGTCTCCTTTTATTTTTAGGCAGTTCAGCCAATAGCAGTATCAATTCGTTGATATTTTCATCTTGGCTGACTTGAACATCAAAGAAAGCAGGGATATCTATTTCGAGCGTATCAATAATTTTATGCAGTGTGTGGATGGTGATGTTGCTTCTCTTGTTCTCTAGCTTATTGATGTAATTGAAACCAAAATCAGCCTTTACTTCCAACTCTGTCTGCGTCATACCGGCCTGAATGCGTAATATTTTTATTCTGTTAGCAATGAAATATTGTAAATTATTTATCATCATAAAATCCTCCAATAAACAAAAAAGTAATATCTATTGCTTGAAACAAAAAAGGCAAAATTGTGTCAAGAAAATGATTTCATCAGGAAATACTCTTTGTATCAATTGTCACCAAAATTTAGGGAATGAAGTGCTGTATCACGGCCTTGTCATTTACCTAGCTTTTGATACAATAGAATGAAAAGAGAAAGGAGCAAGTTATGAAAAAATATCTTTCCATTGACATTGGGGGTACTCTAATTAAATATGGGGTACTGTTAGAGACCGGGGAGCTACTTTATAAGAAGGATAGACCAACGCCTTCAGACTTGGAAGCAATGAAGCTGGCGCTGGAGTCTATCTATCGTGAGACTGCGGATAACGAGGAGCTGGAAGGAATTGCCATTTCCTGTCCAGGCAAGGTAGATAGCCGTGAGGGAGTCGTTTATTATGGTGGAGCGCTGACCTATCTTCATCAATTTCCTATCGCAGATTTCATGAAGAATTTGAGTGGCAAATCTGTCGTCGCTATCAATGATGGCAAGGCTGCTGCCCTAGCTGAAAAATGGCAGGGAAATTTAGCAGACGTTGAAAATGGTATGGCTCTTGTCCTTGGAACAGGGCTTGGAGGAGGGATTATTTTGAATAATCAGCTCTTGCAGGGCCACCATTTCCAGGCTGGAGAATTCAGTTTTCTCCTTCCAAATGATGAACACCCAGATGGTGAACACGGTGCTGGCTTCCGTTATTCGCCTGTGCAAATGATTGGGAAAATTGCAGATGTACTTGGCTTGCCAGATAAGAAGGACGGCCGACAAGTATTTGAGTACATTAACGCAGGAAATGAAGAAGCTCTTGCTATCTTTAAGCAATTTTGTAAATACTTGGCTATTCTCATTTATAATACCCAAGCGATTATCGATACCCAGAGGGTTGTAATCGGGGGAGGCATTAGCGCCCAGCCTATTTTGCTCCAAGAAATTGAAAAGCAATATAGAGACCTGCTAGCAGGCCTGCCTTTTGTAGGGGCTATGATTACTCCGGTGGAAATTTTACCATGTAAATTTGGCGGTGATGCGAACCTAATGGGTTCTTTGTATCAATTATTGCAGGAAAACTAGGCCCATGTGTCTAGTTTTTTTCATAGAATAGTATCACTTTATCACATTTTTTTACTATTTTTTTCTATAAATACATACTATACTAGAATTAAGAAAAACATGAGGTGAAGAAATGTCGAAAATTATTTTTCTAGATGTAGACGGTACCTTGGTTGATTACCACAATCGTATTCCTCAATCGGCTATCGAGGCCATCCAGCAGGCACGCCAAAATGGGCACCTTGTCTATGTCTGTACAGGTCGCAGCCGAGCTGAAATGCAGCCAGAATTGTGGGATATCGGCTTGGATGGCATGATTGGTGGCAATGGATCCTATGTAGAGCACCACGAGGAAGTGGTCATGCACCAAATGATTTCAGAAGAGGATTCCAAGGCCATTGTAGATTGGCTCCAAGGCCGTGGCTTGGAATTTTATTTGGAAAGCAACAACGGTCTATTTGCCAGCGAGAATTTCCGTGAACGTGCGCGTGAAACGCTCAAGATTTACAGTATGTCTAAGGGGAAAACGGCCGAAGAGGTGGCTCATCAAGAAGTAGAAGATGTCATGCATGGCATGGTATTTGGTGGTCAGCTCTATCGCAATGACCTCAATAAAGTCAGCTTTGTCCTCGATTCTTATCAGGATCATCTGGATTCAAAAGCAGCCTTTCCGCACTTGAAGGCCAATACTTGGGGAGGACGCGGCGAGACGGCCTTGTTCGGTGACCTGGGAGTAGCCAATATTGACAAGGCCCATGCTGTTGAGGTTGTCCTGGAGCATTTGGGAGCCTCGCAGGCAGATACCATTGCGTTCGGCGATGCTAAAATTGACATTCCGATGTTGGAATACTGTGCGATTGGTGTTGCCATGGGAAATGGCGGTCCTGAGATTCTAGCCATGGCTGATATGGTGACAGACGATGTGGAGGAGGATGGCCTCTACAATGCCTTTGAAAAATTGGGGTTGTTAGACTAAGAGCGTTCACTTCCGTATCAGTGAGGAAGAAAACGCTATCAACATTTCAAAAGGAATAGTTTATACTAGACTCATCAATAACAGGAGGGACAAGATGTCTACATTTAAAGAAGGATTTTTATGGGGTGGAGCTGTTGCAGCTCATCAACTTGAAGGTGGCTGGCAAGAAGGTGGTAAAGGTATCAGTGTTGCCGATGTGATGACCGCTGGACGTCATGGAGTTGCGCGTGAGATAACGCCAGGTGTCTTGGAAGGCAAATATTATCCGAACCATGAGGCGATTGATTTCTATCATCGCTATAAGGAAGATATTGCTCTATTTGCAGAATTAGGATTTAAATGCTTCCGTACATCAATTGCATGGACCCGGATTTTCCCAAAAGGTGATGAATTAGAGCCAAATGAAGAAGGCCTACAATTCTATGATAATCTTTTCGATGAATGTTTGAAGCATGGCATTGAGCCAGTGATTACATTGTCACATTTTGAAATGCCCTATCACTTGGTTACAGAGTATGGTGGTTGGAAAAATCGTAAGTTAATTGATTTCTTCGTACGATTTGCTGAGGTTGTATTTAAACGTTATAAGGACAAGGTTAAATACTGGATGACCTTCAATGAAATCAATAACCAAGCCAACTATCAAGAAGATTTTGCTCCATTTACAAACTCAGGGATTGTTTACAAAGATGGAGATAATCGCGAGGAAATCATGTACCAAGCTGCTCATTATGAGTTGGTAGCATCTGCACGTGCTGTTAAAATCGGTCACGAGATTAACCCAGATTTCCAAATTGGCTGTATGATTGCTATGTGTCCAATCTATCCAGCAACTTGCAATCCAAAAGATATTTTGTTGGCACAAAAAGCAATGCAAAAACGCTATTACTTTACAGATGTGCATGTGCATGGTTTCTATCCAGAACATATCTTTAAGTACTGGGAGCGTAAAGGCTATCAGATCGATATCACAGAAGATGATAAGCTAGACCTATTGGCAGGATGTGTAGATTATATCGGCTTCAGTTATTACATGTCATTTGCGATTAGTTATCACCGTGAAAATCCTCATTATGATTATTTGGAAACAGAGGATTTAGTGCGGAATGAATATGTGAAGGCCTCTGATTGGGACTGGCAGATTGACCCAGAAGGACTTCGCTATGCACTCAACTGGTTTACAGACATGTATCATCTACCGTTATTTATTGTTGAAAATGGTTTTGGGGCCATCGACCAACTAGAAGAAGATGGTATGGTCCATGATGATTATCGGATTGATTATCTTGGTGCCCATATTTCTGAAATGAAAAAAGCAGTGGTAGAAGACGGTGTCGATCTCATGGGTTATACACCGTGGGGTTGTATCGACCTAGTGTCTGCAGGAACTGGTGAAATGCGTAAACGGTATGGATTTATCTATGTAGATAAGGATGATGAAGGAAAAGGGACATACGCTCGTAGTCCGAAGAAATCCTTTGCTTGGTACCAAGAAGTCATTAAGACAAATGGTGCTAATCTATAAGTAGCCCCCTAAAAACTTCTCTAATGTTAGAGGAGTTTTTTTATAAAAACTATTGAAAAGGTTTTTAAAAAGAGTTATACTGTAACTATAATAAAGACGTTTTAGGCGATGTAGCGATATAAGATGTGTTAGTTCTATATTGCCACATTTAGAGTAAGCAAATAATATAGTTAAGCGAGAGAATCGTTAGAAAGAGGTCACATATGAAATTTATTAACTTACTCATATTAGTATCTGCGATGATTTTGGTGGTCTGGGGCTCGCTGATTTTAATCTTTTGGTTACTAAGGCTTGGTATAAAAGCAACGAAAGATAGGAACATCTATTTCTTCAAGTTCAATCCTAAAGAAAAAAAGCTGACAGTGTCATCAACTGAGGCTTATGTGGTCACTTATGCAGGTAAGAATCAACTTTCCGTTCGATCATATTTGGCACCAGATCAGCTTTTAGAACTTCTAAAAAGAGACTATCAGCTGACCGACGACGAAATCAGCCTACAAACAATGCCCTTCTTTCTTTTTCCTAGCTGGTAATACTCCTGCCGATTGCAGGAGTATTTCCGTATCCTAAGGAAAATATTTCTATGAAGCTATTTCCTGGAATGTACTATACTAGCTACAATTGACGCATTGAAAAGGAGAAGCAATGATTGGATTTGTAGCAGCATGTTTAACTACATTTGGTTTTTTACCACAGGTAATCAAAGTTATTCAGACTAAGGATACCGCAGCTATATCACTCGGCATGTATAGTATGTCTGTAGCTGGTATTAGTTTATGGCTTATTCATGGGATAATGATTGGAGACTTAGCTTTAATATTGGCAAATGGTGTTTCGGTCATTCTATCTGGCATAATTTTGTTGCATAAGCTAAAATATAAGTAATCGGGTTTGTTGTAACTGGTCTAGGAATTTACTCCAGATAGGCATTCTGTCGTAGTAGTAATATAAAAACTGAGTAAATACACTTTATTCATATTCAACATATGGCTGGGCTTAGGCTCAGCCAATTTTAATGTTTTATACAAAACAAATTCCATTTCCGCTTTGAAACGGAAAAAGACTCTATGGAGAATGACAACGCTTTCTTTTATAATAAATGTATTAAAGAAAAGGAGAATAAAATTATGAAGAAAGCATTAATTATTTGTGCAGCAGGTATGTCATCATCCTTGATGGCTAAGAAAACTACAGAGTTATTTAAAAGCAAAGGTGTAGACATCGAAGTGGATGCAATCAATGCTACTGAGGGAGGTAAAGCTATTGCAAATGCAGACTTTGACCTATACCTTGTAAGTCCTCAAACCAAAATGTTCTTCAAGCAGTTTGAAGAGGCAGCGCAAAAAGTTGGAAAACCAGTTGCGCAAATTCCGCCACAAGCCTATATTCCAATTCCAATGGGAATTGAGAAGATGGCTACCTTGATTACGGAGAACATTGGATAGAACTTGAGTTGATGATATAATAGGTCTATTACGATTTTTTGGAGGGGTATTCCATGTTAAGTAAAAAAGAACGCCAACTGCTTCAGTATTTAGAGAATCATCGGGATTCTTATACGACTAGTAAGCAGTTGGCGGACTACCTATCGTGTTCAGATAGGACAGTCAGGACCTATTTAAAACAAATCAATGAAGTAATAGAATCCCCAACCTACTCTAATGTATTGATTATCCACTCTAAGCAAGGATACGGTTATCAACTTGAAATTATGGATGAAGGACGCTTTCAGGAAATGATGAGTGAGTCTACTAATCTAGATGGGATGAGTGATAGTCATGGTCGTTACCATTATATTCTAAACAAATTATTATTTGAGCAAGCTGAGTTATATTTTGATGATTTGGCAGATGAATTATTTATTAGTCGCTCTACTTTGTCGCATGAATTTAAGAAAATCCGTCGCGACTTAAGTAAATACAATTTGATTATAGAGAGTAAGGCCAATAAAGGTGTCTATGTTTTGGGAGATGAATGGGACAAACGTCGCTTTATCATGGATTATTTCTTTAGAGATAATTTTTTCAAAAGCATGCATAATTATATTGGTGGTAATATTGGTCAATCTCCAATTAGTCTTGAAGAATTGACATTGATTGTTCTAGATGAGTGTCGGGAAGCCAATTTAAAACTATCTGATTTTGTGATTCAAAACCTGGTTATCCATATTTCTCTAGCCTTGAGACGAATTAGCGAAGGTTTTAGAATGGCTCCAATTGAAGAGCTTGCTTCGGAACTCTACCAAGCAGAGCAGATGACCGCACAAAAAATATTGGATAGGATTTATAAGGCAACAGGGATTATGTGTCCCAAAGAAGAGATAGACTATATTACCTTGCACCTTGTATCAAAGGGGAAATTACTTGCGAAAGAAAGTCACCAAGACGAAGAAATGCAGCTGAGAGAAGAGTTGGTCTCTGTCCTTGAAAGTTCAAGTTTGGCAAAAGAATATCAGTTCCAACAAGATTCGCAATTGTTGGAGGGTGTGGTTACTCACATGACGACCTTGTTGGTCAGATTGAAAACAAAAGTTCATCTAGAAAATCCATTGCGCGATGAAATTAGAGAACAGTATTCACAAGCTTTTGAATTGACCAGAACTATTTTGCAGGAGATGCCACTCCTATCTGCTTTTCACATTTCAGATGATGAGGTTGCTTATGTAGCTTTGCATTTTATGGCAGCTATGGAGCGCTTGAAAGAGAAGTATAAATATCGGATTTTGGTGATTTGTGCGACAGGTTATGGTAGTGCACAGCTGTTGCGAAACCGAATTGAGCGTGAATTGGGGAATATGGTCCATATTGAAGATGTTATTGGCTACTATGACTTGAGTGATGCTCGGCTGGAGAATATTGATTTCATTATTTCATCAATTGACTTATCAAATTTAGTGTTTAGTGTTCCAGTATTTACGGTTAGTGTCTTTTTAACATCTGACGAAGCAAGACAGATTAAGCAGTCGGTCAAAGAGCTACGATTTTCTTCGCGTCCGACAATTGATTTTGAGAGACGACGTTTTTCAAATCTTGAAACTCTCTTTGAGCAGTATTTCTCAGAAACTTGTTTTATGAAAGTGGAACGGATTGATAAGGAGAGTTTGCTACAGGAGATGGCCAAACAATTATCGCTTGGAGAAGCTCCAGACTTTGCTGGTAACTTGCTAGATCATATCCACCAACGGGAACAGATGAGTTCAATTGTATTTAGTGAACGGATTGCTGTGCCTCACCCAATTAAGCCGATTTCTAATCGTCATAAGATTGGAGTAGCAATTATTTCAGATGGTTTGAAGTGGAATGAGGCTAGCCCATCAATTCAATTAGTATTTTTACCCTCACCGTCTGTGTACCAGAATGAGGGAATGGTGCAATTAACATCGCAAATTGTAGCTTTATTGGAGGAAGAAAATCTACAGCAAGAAATGCTGGCTTGTCAGACCTTCCAAGAATTTAAAGAGATATTTTTAAAAATAGGAGATAAAAAATGAATCAGGAAGAATTGCAAGTAGCAGCCTTTGAAATTATCTTGCACAGCGGAACTGCACGAACGGAAGTTCATGAAGCGTTTGCTGCCATGCGTGCCGGTGATTTTGAAGCTGCTTATGAAAAGTTAGAAATTGCCAACAAGGAACTGGTGGAAGCCCATCATGCCCAAACCCATTTACTACAAGAATATGCAAGTGGTGTTGAGATAAAAATTGAAATTATCATGGTACATGCTCAGGATCATTTGATGACTACGATGACATTGAGAGAAGTTGCTCTCGAAATGCTAGAACTGTATAAAAAGATAGGATAGGAGAAAGTCAAGATGCAGAAAAGTACGCTTACAAGTATGAAGGAACAGCAGGCTGCGAAAAATAGAGCTTTTCAACGCTTTATGCTCTTTCGCTACAGTATAGCTCTTTTCTTCTTTGCAAATTGTTACTGGCTCATCCAGTTATGGTTTCAAAAATCTTGGCTCTTAGCCTTTCCTCTTATTTTACTAGTTTTTTGGGTGATGGCTAGTGCTGAACAGATGGCCTTATATGGTCGTAAAAATATTTCTTTACGATTAACTTCACGAGCCTTGCTTGTTCAAATAGTGACCAATATTGGATTGTGTCTAGCAGTCGGAATTGGTTTCGGTAAACAATTGTTTCCTATATTTTCGGATCGCCCAGCGACATGGTTGGTTCTGATTGGACTTCTCTTGATTGGACTTGGCATCTTAGCTTTTAATCGCAAGCGAATTGAACAAATCAAAATCAATCGTGATCCATACTATTTACGGTTTCAAAATATAATCTATCACACATAAAGGAGTTTATTATGGAAGAACAAAACGGATTGTTCGGTCTCTTAGAAAAACATTTGATGGGACCAATGGGTAAATTAGCCCAAATGAAGATTGTACGTGCTATTACAGCAGCAGGTATGGCTGCCGTACCTTTCACAATTGTGGGTTCAATGTTTTTGGTGTTCTCAATCATTCCACTCGCATTCTCATTCATCCCTGCTATTCAAACATTCTTTGATGCGACAATTGCAAACTATACATCAATGTATATGGTTGCCAATACAGCTACGATGGGTATCCTAGCTCTCTACTTTAACCTTGCAATTGGTTATGAGTTGACAAAGATTTATGCTGAAGAAGAAGGATTAAACTTGACACCACTGAATGGTGCTCTCCTTTCCCTCTTTGCTTTCGTTATGTCTGTTCCAGAAGTTATCTTCGGAAATGGCACTTCTAGTCTAGTTACAAATTTGGATCCAGATAAAGGCGCTATTGTAGTTGATGGTTTCCAAGTTGGTGGAGGAATTGCTCGCTTTGGTACATCTGGTATCTTTACAGCGATTATCATGGCAGTTGTTGCAGTTCTGCTTTACCGTCTCTGTGTAAAACGTAACTGGGTAATTAAAATGCCCGATTCTGTGCCAGAAGGTGTGTCTCGTGGTTTCACTGCTTTGGTACCAAGTTTTGTCATTGCATTTGCTGTCATCATTGTAAATGGTGCTCTTGTATTGATGGGAACAGATATCTTCAAAGTGATTGCTATCCCATTTGGCTTTGTTACTAGCTTGACTGATACTTGGATTGGTCTCATGGTTATCTATCTCTTGACCCAGTTGCTCTGGCTTGTTGGTATTCACGGCGCAAACATTGTCTTTGCCTTCGTTAGCCCAATCGCTCTGGCGAATATGGCGGCAAATGCTGAGGGGGCACGTTTTGTAGTAGCAGGTGAATTCTCAAACATGTTCGTTATTGCTGGTGGTTCAGGTGCGACTCTCGGTCTGTGTATTTGGTTAGCAACACGTGCACGCTCAGAGCAATTAAGTGCTATTGGTAAAGCTGCACTTGTTCCAGGTATCTTCAATATCAACGAACCATTGATTTTTGGTCTCCCAGTTATTTACAATCCAGCTTTGGCAATTCCGTTTATTCTTGCACCAATTGCATCAATGACTGTATACTATGTTGCGATGAAACTCAACATGATTAATGCAGTTATTGCTCAAGTTCCATGGCCTACACCAGTAGGTATCGGTGCTTTCCTTGGAACAGCTGACGTGAAAGCGATTGTTCTAGCTTTGGTTTGTGCACTCACTGCCTTCTTGGTTTACTACCCATTTGTTCGTGCTTATGATAAGAAACTCTTGGCAGAAGAGCAAGCACAAGCTTAAACAATATCAATTGATTTGAAACAGTGAAGAGGAGCCGTCATAGGTTCCTTTTTACTGTTTGCTTAATGTGACTAGGTGATTAGTTGCATTCTTTCATCGAGAATAGAGTCATTTTTGGGCCTCAAAATGTGTAAAAATGATATAATCATGATAGATAGAGGTTGAAGATGACTCTAGAAGTAAACAAAGATGCGATGACGATAATGGGTGTGACTTTTGAGAATTGAATGGTTTTTAAAAGTGTTTGGTATGCACTCAATACCAATATGATTGAATGTTGGGTACCAACAGTTGAAGATGTCGAGCGTTTGCGGACAGAAGCAATGGCTCTAAGGGTGCCGTGGTGATACGAAAGCATTATGATGATTATGACCATATAGACCCAACTAATATTTAGACCTATCCTGGAACTTCAGTCCTAATCAATAAATTTGGTGTAAGGGATGCAAAAAGAGTTAGTGAGCAGGAGTTTAGTTTTGTGGCGAGTCAAAGCATCAAACTCTTTATGTCACCAATTGAAGTGCATAGTGTCTCTGATATTTTACAAATCCACAAAGTGCTCTTTGGAGAAATCTATGGTTGGGCTGGAGAATATCGACGGGTCAATATTTCTAAAAGTGGCCATGCCTTTATGCCAATTCAATCCTTTGGAACAGCAGAGGAGTATTTGAACCGTTTAATTCGCCATCATATTGAAGAAGCCAGTAGCCGGTCAGAGATTTGCAAGAGCTTGGTAGATATTTTGGACAATCTATATTATTTTCACGCTTTTCGTGATGGCAATGGTCATACCCAACGTGAGGTCATTCGTTCTCTAGCACTTATGAAACAATAGGAATGTGAAATTTCCATTGGTGAAGATGATGAAGATATTTTTGCAACTGCACTAGCTCCATTAGTAGTAGAAGACGGGGTAAAGTCCACAGAGCTTGAAGAAAAAGAATGGTTGTTATCTAACGATCGTCAAGTAGCTGATTATCTTTTGGAACAGCAGAGGAGTATTTGAACCGTTTAATTCGCCATCATATTGAAGAAGCCAGTAGCCGGTCAGAGATTTGCAAGAGCTTGGTAGATATTTTGGACAATCTATATTATTTTCACGCTTTTCGTGATGGCAATGGTCATACCCAACGTGAGGTCATTCGTTCTCTAGCACTTATGAAACAATAGGAATGTGAAATTTCCATTGGTGAAGATGATGAAGATATTTTTGCAACTGCACTAGCTCCATTAGTAGTAGAAGACGGGGTAAAGTCCACAGAGCTTGAAGAAAAAGAATGGTTGTTATCTAACGATCCTCAAGTAGCTGATTATCTTTATGGACTTCCTGCGGAGCGTTTGGCTTCGTTGATGGGAAATGCTGGTATTCGTATGTCTGTCTTTCCGCACCTGTATAAAGATGGGGTAGTCATTCCGAAGGAAGGATTTGATACTTCAAATTATAATGATGTGCCTCTACTTTTAATAACAGGAACTAGTGAATTTTCTTTATTCACAGCTTTCGATCCCTATTTTGCAAATTCTGTGACAGATGGCAGTCTATTTTCAGATGCTGACAAATTAAAAGAATTTATATTTACTGAATCATATGGTAGTGCTCTGTATCGTCTGTCTAACACTGTAAATAGTGCTAGAAAATTGCAAGGAACATATAAATTACCAATATACATTGGAGAAATTTCTTATGGAGATAATGCAGAGACTACTCCAAAAACAGCTCAGTTGTTGGGTGCGTTTCATGGAGTATTTGAACCCTTGCTTCAACAACCATCAAATTATGCAACATTTATTGGTGAGGATTTTGAAGCCGACGGTAGCAAGCAATTAATTCAACAGTTTAAAGCATATTTGAAAGAATTCATCGCAAATGGTAGTCCTAATGGAAAAGATTTACCACAATGGAAAAAGTGGATAGCAGGTGGGAATCAAGTGATGAAGTTTGACGCTAGTCTAGAAAATGCAGAAATTGAATTGGGTGAAGATTCACAAACTGCTGAGGATATTGTCGTGAACCTTCGAGCAGATAGCACTTTATCTGCAGATAAAAAACAAGTTTTAATTGACAATGTGTTGAACGGTCGCTGGTTCAGTCAACCATTGGATGGTTTGAAGGTTAATGAATAGTTTATTTTTGATGTATTAAAAAATATAAAAGTAAAAAGCAACACAAGGTGTTGACAACGGTCAAATAAAAAATAAAGTGGTTGGCAGTGCCAATCACTTTTTTGAATCTTGTTTAGCAATGAAGAAAATCCTTATCTCGCTCAGGAATGCCCGCCTCATCACTCTGATAGCGTTCAGCGGTGACAGTCAGCTGGTACTTGCTTCGCAAGTCTAAGATCTCCTGCATCATTGGGGAAGCATGGTGGATATCTAAGGCGGTTTGGTCCGTCCAACTATCGACCAAGAGGATGGAATGGGGATCATCGAGCGGTGCAAAGTATTGATAATGTGTATTCCCAGCCTGCTGGCGAATGCGGTCAGCAATGCCACTAGCTTCCATTTCCTGAGCGAAAGCACGCGCATTGCTAGCTGGTCCAGTGTAGTAGAGGTGCATGGTGATCATAGTATAAGATATAGAGGGCGCTAAGCGGACACTGACAAAATATAGTCTTTTAGTTTACTTTTAGTACTAGGCAATGAGCTGCAGGCAGTACTGAAGTACGGCAAAGCGAATTAACGAAGTAATAAAAGAAAAACTAAATGACGTAGGAAACAGAACGACGATGCAAGCGTCGAGTTCTCGTTTATCTTTTTATCACAGTCCGTAGCCCGTATTTAGTTCAACCAAATATGGAGGCCCTAGTCCTTTCTATTATTTATCAAAATTAGTATAGGTCCTATTCTTCCGCAATTGTTTGCGATAGCTGCTAGGGGTGGTATGGTAGTATTGTTTGAACTGGCGGTTGAAATTGGATAAATTATTAAAGCCAACTTCGGTCGCAATTTCAAGCACAGGTTTGAGAGTGTTTGTCAGGAGCTCGGTGGCTGCCCGCAATCGAACTTGGATGATAAATTCCATACAGGAAGTTCCTGTTTGTTGCTTGAAGATTGTCATAAAATGGGTTTTTGTATAGCCCATTTGCTCTGCTAGCTGCTCGATGGTGAGATTTTCTGCATAATGGTGTTGGATGTATTCAATCAACAACCGCAGTTTTTCATTTTTCCGATACATATCATCGGTATTTTTTCGGACGATGTAGCGGTAGCGGTAGAGCAGGTAGAAGAAGTCAAAGAGTCGGCTCTTGAGAGGTAGCTCAAAGTAAGGTGGCTGGTGTCTGACCAACTCAAAAATGGTGAGCAGGCATTGTCTAATTTCTGTGTAGCCAGGGTCTTGGGGCTGGATGCGTGGAATACACTTGAAAACATCTGTCTGTAAGGGTTGCAGGTAGAGCATACTGGTCTGATCCAGGTGAGATGCCCCCAGCATATCCAAGTGAAAGAGAAGGGTATCCGTTTCATGCCCCCGTTGCTCAATCGGATGGATGGAATGCGCAGCATTGGGTCGAATCAGGATAATATCACCAGCTTGACTATTGAAATAATCATAGTCGATATGGTAACGGGCCGTCCCTCCGTAAACATAGTTGATTTCAAATTCATTGTGCCAATGAAAGAGAATGTCAGGAATACCATCCATGACACAGGTATGGTAATACTTGTAGGGTAACAAACGACTATCGTAGTCAATGGTGTGCTTAAACTGTTTATCCGTTAATGGCGGTTGCATATATTCCTCCTATTCGTAGGATAGTATCATTATAGCATATTATTTGAGAAGAAAAGGGTTTCAAATCTGTTTATACTATATTTGTTAGAAAAAAGATAAGGGAGAAGGAACATGTCACGATTTCCAAAAAATTTCCTCTGGGGAGGAGCTATCGCAGCCAACCAGGCGGAAGGTGCCTATAATGTGGACGGACGCGGTTTAGTCCAGACAGACGTTACAACAGGAGGAACTGTCAACAGCCCCCGCTATACAACCTACATTGATAAGGACGGCAAGCCAGGTAAATATGCTTCTATGGGGCATGCTGGCGGTCATCTGCCAGAAGGGGCGACCTATGCCGTCCTAGAAGACCACTATTATCCAAACCACAAGGCTGTGGACTTCTACCACCGCTATAAAGAAGATATCAAGCTCTTCGCAGAAATGGGTTACTCCGTTTTCCGCTTGTCAATTTCATGGGCACGGATTTTCCCAAACGGTGATGATGCAGAGCCAAACCAAGCAGGTCTTGATTTCTATCGTTCTGTCTTTGAAGAATGCCGCAAATATGGTATTGAGCCATTGGTTTCCATTTGGCACTTCGATACACCTTTGAGCTTGGAGCAACGCTATGGTGGTTGGACCAATCGTAAGTTGATTGATTTCTATGTCCGCTATGCTGAGACAATTTTTAATGAATATAAGGGGTTGGTGAAATATTGGATTACCTTCAACGAGATTAACAACACTATCATGTTTTTGGATATGTTTAGTGAACCAACGGATTCTGATTACCAAGATGCCTACCAACACTTACATCACCAGTTTGTTGCCTCTGCCAAGGCTGTAAAATTAGGACATCAAATTGATCCGAACTATCGATTCGGAAACATGATTTGTGGCATCACTTTCTACCCAGGAACCTGTGACCCTGCGGATATTTTAGAAAATCAACACAAATGGGAACAGAATATTTTCTATTGTAGTGATGTTCAAGCCAAAGGTCGCTATGGTTCCTATGCAAACAGATTGTGGAAGGAACACAATGTGGAATTGCAAATGGAAGAGGGAGACCTAGAAATCCTTGCTGAAGGCAAGGTGGATATGTATACCTTCTCTTATTACATGTCAACAGTTGTGACCACTCATAAAGTGGAAGACACGGTTTCAGGCAACTTCTCAATCGGTGCCAAGAACCCTTACTTGACCTATTCAGACTGGGGTTGGGCTCAAGATCCGACAGGACTTCAATACTACCTTGAGAAAATCTACGACCGCTATGAAATTCCGATGATGATTGTAGAAAATGGTTTGGGAGCTTTGGATACAGTTGAAGAAGATGGCTCTATTCACGATGATTACCGTATTGACTACCATCGTGCCCATGTCAATGCTATGGCAGATGCCATTGCCAATGGTGTTGATTTGATTGGCTATACGACTTGGGGCTGTATTGACCTAGTATCAGCAGGAACAGGTGAAATGCGGAAACGCTACGGCTTTATCTACGTTGATATGGATGACGCTGGAAATGGGACACTTGCTAGAACACCAAAAGATTCATTCTACTGGTACAAGAAAGTCATTGCCAGCAATGGTGAAGATGTAGAATAGGAAAACGGCAATGTGCCGTTTTTCTTGAAGAAAGGTTGAAAATTTCGTGAAAATAGAACACCTTGCCATTTATACTCAAGATTTAGATGGCTTGCGTATCTTTTTTGAATCTTATTTTGGCGCAGAGTCGAATCAGCTTTATCATAATAAAAAAACGAGTTTCAAATCGTATTTCCTGACATTTGAACATGGAGCACGTCTTGAAATTATGACAAGAGATGATGTGATAGATAAGCCAAGCCAACTCAATCACCTAGGTCTCATTCACCTCGCTTTTAGTTTAGGGAGCAAAGAAGCGGTGGATAACTTAACAGCAAGACTTCAGCAGGATGGTTATCCCATTCTTAGTGGACCACGGGTAACTGGCGATGGCTACTACGAATCGTGTGTGTTAGGTTTTGATGATATTCAAATAGAATTAACATTATAAGGAGGTAAACAATGTCAAAAAAACAATTTCCAGAAGGTTTTCTGTGGGGTGGTGCAACAGCAGCCAATCAATACGAAGGTGGTTGGGATTTAGGTGGTCGTGGTCCTGCAACTTCGGATACTTCGCGTGCAGTGGCACCAGAAGAACGCAAAAGTATGGGAAGTGAGTTTACCAGCCCAATGACGCGTGAAAAGTTGGATTTTGCGCTTAACGATACGGAAGGACTATATCCAAAACGATGGGGTTCAGATTTCTATCATCGCTACAAAGAAGACATCTCTTTATTTGCAGAGATGGGTTTCAAAACTTTCCGTTTGTCAATTTCTTGGTCACGAATTTTTCCGAAAGGTGATGAACGTGAACCAAATGAGGAGGGACTAGCATTTTACGATGCTGTCTTTGATGAGTTGAATAAATATGGCATCGAACCTTTGGTCACATTGTCCCACTATGAGTTTCCAATTCATTTAGTTACAGAATATGGTGGTTGGAAAAATCGTAAAGTGATTGATTTCTTTGTTCACTATGCTGAAACAGTTTTCAATCGTTACAAGGGAAAGGTTAAATATTGGCTAACTTTCAACGAAATCAATATCCTTGGTATGACTGGTTACTTGTCAGGAGGCTTATTATTTGAAGATGGTCAACTGCATTTAGATGAGATGTATCAAGCAGTCCATCATCAGTTTATTGCTTCAAGTTTAGCAACTAAAGTAGCCCATGAGATTGATCCAGAGAATAAGGTTGGTTGTATGCTGGCGCGAATGGAGGCTTATCCGGCAACCTGTCATCCTGATGATGTGATGCATGCTATTCAAAAAGATCAGAGCAATCTCTTTTATTCTGATGTGCAAGTACGTGGGGCTTATCCACGCTATATGAAGCGTTTCTTTAAGGAAAACAATATTCAAGTACAGTTTGAACCAGGCGATGAGGCGATTTTGAAACAATATCCAGTCGATTTCATGAGTTTCTCCTATTATATGACTTCTGTTACACGGCATCCAAATAACCTAACACCAGAGCAAAAATCAACTGCAGGTAACTTGATTTTGGGAGAAGCAAATCCCTATTTAGAAGCTTCTGATTGGGGCTGGCAAATTGACCCAGTTGGGTTGCGTGTGACGCTGAATAAGCTATATGATCGCTATCAAATTCCACTTTTCATTGTAGAGAATGGATTGGGTGCTTTGGATACTGTTGAAGAAGATGGAGCTATTCATGATCCATATCGGATTGACTATTTGGAACGACATATTCAACAAATGTATGAAGCCATTGAAGATGGTGTGGAGCTTATGGGTTATACACCTTGGGGATGTATTGACTTAGTTTCTGCTTCAACGAGTGAAATGTCTAAACGCTATGGCTTTATCTACGTTGATGCAGATGATCAAGGCAACGGCAGTTTTGACCGTTCACGGAAGGCATCATTCTACTGGTATAAAGATGTCATTGCCAGCAATGGAGCCAATGTATTGACAGAAAAATAGGAGGTCTTATGACAAAAACGATTTATCTCATGCGTCATGGTGAAACCCTCTTTAATACGCAAAAACGAGTGCAGGGTTGGTCGGATTCTCCCTTGACAGAACGTGGTATCGCTCAGGCCCAAGCCGTTGGTCAGTATTTTAAGGAGCAGGGAATCGTCTTTACCAGAGCCTATTCTTCCACGCAAGAGAGGGCTACTGATACACTAAAATTAGTCACGGATGCTCCCTACCAACAGCTCAAGGGGCTCAAGGAGATGAACTTCGGGATTTTCGAAGCCAGAGAAGAAGAGTTGCTACCCAAGCATCGTCCAGGAGCTCGCTCTTTCGAAGACCTCTTGGTTCCATTTGGAGGAGAGGACATTCGAGCAGTTGGAAGTCGTGTCAAAGAAGCGATTCTCTCTGTCGCGGAAAACGATCCAGCTGATCCAATCCTCATGGTCAGTCATGGTGCAGCCATTTGGGGATTGGTGCAGGTTTTGGAGGTTACCTTTCCACCAGGCGTCTTCCTGCCCAACTGTGCCATTTGCCAGCTGACTGTTGAAAATGGGCAAATACGATTTGAAAAACTGATTGATTCCGCACATGATTTTAAGGTTTATGACTTCAAGTAAGGAGGTTTAGTATGAACTATCTTTACTTGATGCGTCATGGACAGACGCGGTTCAACCTCCAAGGACGGATTCAAGGTGCTTGCGATTCTCCTCTGACAGATGAAGGAAAGGAACAAGTACGGGCTGCTGGTCGGTATTTTCAAGAGCAGTCTATCTCTTTTGATAAGATTTATTCTTCCACTCAAGAACGGGCCTGTGATACGGCAGAATTGGTTACAGGGAGGACGGACTATGTCCGCTTGAAAGGGTTGAAAGAACAGGATTTCGGAGCCTTCGAGGGTCAACAGGAATACCTCAATCCTCCCTTACAGGGAGACATTGGCTACGGTGATTATTTTGTCACCTTTGGAGGCGAATCCTATCGAGATGTCCGAAAGCGTATGGAAGAAACCATTGGAGGCATTATGGAAGAAGCGGACAATCAATCCGTTTTAGTAGTTAGCCATGGAGCCGCCATCGCCCAATTTTTCAGACAGGTATTGACAGATTTTCCGCGAGTGCGGATGCGGAATTGTGCCATACTGACTTTTACTTATGAAGACGGTCACTACGATTTGCAAAGCATTGTGGATCCCGTTAATAAAGAAACTCTCTATCAAAAAGAAGGAAAGGAAAAGGAGAAAAAATGACAGTAACAAAAGTATTTCCAAAAGGATTTTTATGGGGTGGTGCAACAGCAGCCAACCAATGTGAAGGAGCTTACGATGTAGACGGACGTGGTCTTGCCAACGTCGATGTCGTGCCGATTGGCGAAGACCGTGGACCAATTATCACAGGTCGCAAAAAAATGTTTGACTTTGAGGATGGTTATTTCTATCCGGCTAAAGAGTCTATCGACATGTACCATCATTTCAAGGAAGATATTGCTCTCTTTGGTGAAATGGGCTTTAAGACTTATCGTCTTTCTATCGCTTGGACACGGATTTTCCCTAAGGGAGATGAGTTAGAGCCAAATGAAAAAGGCCTGCAATTCTACGAAGACCTCTTTAAGGAATGTCACAAATACGGGATTGAGCCTTTGGTGACCATTACCCACTTTGATTGTCCGATGCATTTGATTGAGCACTATGGTGGCTGGCGCAATCGCAAGATGCTGGAATTCTACGAGCGTCTTTGCCGGACTCTCTTCACTCGCTATAAGGGCTTGGTTAAATATTGGTTGACCTTTAATGAAATCAACATGATTCTTCATGCGCCATTTATGGGTGCAGGACTTTACTTTGAAGAAGGTGAAAATGTAGAAGAGGTCAAATACCAAGCGGCCCACCATGAGTTAGTGGCTTCAGCTATTGCGACCAAGCTTGCCCATGAAATCGACCCAGAAAACAAGGTCGGCTGTATGTTGGCGGCGGGTCAATATTATCCAAATACTTGTCATCCGCGCGATGTCTGGGCGGCTATCAACCAGGACCGTGAAAATTATTTCTTCATTGATGTACAAGCGCGTGGGGAATACCCAAATTATGCCAAGAAGCATTTTGAACGCGAAAACTTGAATATCGTGATGACAGAGGAAGATTTGACCCTTTTGAAAGAGTATACAGTTGATTTCATTTCCTTCTCTTATTATTCAAGCCGTGTGGCATCTGGTGACCCAGAAGTCAATGAAAAGACAGCTGGTAACATCTTTGCCTCTATCAAAAACCCATATCTGGATGCCTCAGAGTGGGGCTGGCAGATTGACCCACTTGGCTTCCGTATCACGATCAACTCTATCTGGGATCGCTATCAGAAGCCAATGTTCGTTGTTGAAAATGGTCTGGGCGCTGTCGATACGCCGGATGAAAACGGCTATGTGGCAGACGACTACCGGATTGATTACCTCCGCAAGCACGTTGAAGCCATGCGTGATGCCATTGTTGAGGATGGCGTAGAATTGCTGGGCTACACAACTTGGGGCTGTATTGACCTGGTGTCTGCAGGTACCGGTGAAATGAAAAAACGCTACGGCTTTATATACGTAGATCGTGACAATGAAGGTAATGGAACACTCAAGCGTTCTAAGAAAAAATCATTCGACTGGTACAAGAAGGTTATCGCCAGCAACGGTGCCGATATTGATTAATATAAAACAAGCCTCGTGCTTGTTTTTTGTTATAGTTTCCAATATAATAAAAGGTGGTTAACAATTTATAAAATCAAGGAGTCTAGCATGAAATACATTGTAAATAACAGTAACAATCCTGCTTATAATATCGCTCTCGAAGCCTATGCCTTCAAGGAATTGACCGATATTGATGAAATCTTTATTCTCTGGATCAATGAGCCTGCCATTATCATCGGTAAGCATCAGAATGCTATTCAAGAAATTAACAAAGAGTACACAGATGAAAACGGCATTCATGTTGTTCGTCGTTTGTCAGGTGGTGGCGCGGTTTACCACGACCTCAACAACCTCAACTACACCATTATTTCCAATAAGTCTGAAGAAGGTGCTTTTGACTTCAAAACCTTCTCCAAACCTGTGATTGACACGCTGGCAACTCTGGGTGTTGAGGCTAATTTCACAGGACGTAACGACCTTGAGATTGATGGGAAGAAAATCTGTGGAAATGCCCAAGCCTATGCTAAAGGTCGTATGATGCACCACGGCTGTCTCCTCTTTGACGTGGATATGACCGTCCTTGCCAATGCGCTCAAAGTTTCCAAGGACAAGATTGAGTCTAAAGGGGTTAAATCTGTCCGTGCGCGTGTGACCAATATCAATGATGAATTACCAGAAAAAATGACTGTTCTGGAGTTCAAGGATGCCATCCTTAACCAAATGAAGAAGGAATATCCAGATATGGACGAGTATGTCCTGACTGACGAGGACTTGGCTCGTATCCAAGAAATCCATGATACCCAATTTGGTACTTGGGACTGGAATTTCGGTCAAACGCCTGAGTACACTGTGGAGCGCAACGTTCGCTACCCAGCAGGTAAAATCACAACCTATGTGAAAACGGAGAGATCTGTTATCGAAAATATCAAGATTTATGGTGACTTCTTTGGTATCGGAGATGTTTCGGATATTGAGAAATTGCTGATTGGTACACGCTACGAATATGCGGACGTCCTTGCCAAGTTGCAAGAAATCGATACCACGCATTACTTCTCACGCATGACGACAGAAGAAGTGGCTAAGGCTATTGTAGCCTAAGGAATAAGGAACTTGGGTGTATTTTTAATCAGACACTCAGGCTCCTTTTCTTGTTATAGTTAAAACTTATAACAGAGCTTAGAAATTACCTATTGGATTCTTGAAGCGTTTTTTGTTATCCTAGAACAGTATCAAATTTGGGAGAACTTATGTCTAATAATTTACTTGTTTTACAATCGGATTTTGGTCTTGTTGACGGAGCGGTTTCAGCCATGATTGGTGTAGCCCTCCAGGAATCACGTGACCTTGTGGTTCACAATTTGACCCACGATATCACCCCTTACAATATTTTTGAGGGCTCTTACCGCCTCTTCCAGACAGTGGAATACTGGCCAGAAGGCACTACTTTTGTATCGGTTGTTGATCCAGGTGTTGGCTCCAAGCGTAAGAGCGTGGTGGCATTGACCGAGCAAAATCATTATATCGTTACCCCTGACAACGGTACTCTGTCTTTCATCAAGAAGCACGTTGGTATCAAGGCAGTACGCGAGATTTCTGAAGTGGCCAATCGCAGAGCTAATACAGAGCATTCCTATACTTTCCATGGTCGCGATGTCTATGCTTATACCGGTGCTAAGTTGGCATCTGGGCATATCACTTTTGAAGAAGTGGGGCCAGAACTGCGAGTAGAAGACGTTGTTGAAATTCCAACCGTTCCAACAGAACTTGGACAAGACTTTGTCAAGGGCGCCATCGACATTCTCGATGTTCGCTTCGGTTCTCTCTGGACCTCGATTACCCGTGAGGAGTTCTATACCCTCATCCCGCAGTTTGAAGACCGCTTTGAGGTGACCATTTACAACAACGATATGCTGGTCTACCAAAACCAAGTGACCTATGGCAAGTCCTTTGCGGATGTCCGCATTGGTCAGCCACTCTTGTATATCAATTCCCTCTACCGTGTTGGTCTTGCTATCAACCAGGGTTCATTTGCCAAGGCCTACAACGTTGGCGTCGGTCAAAACTGGCATATTGAAATCAAACGCATTGTTAACTAAACATATTTTTTAAGGAGATTTAGGATGAAAAATAATTCTATCAAAACAGTTGTCGCAACCGGTATTGGTGCAGCCCTCTTTGTGGTAATTGGGATTTTAATCAGCATTCCGACACTTGTTGTACCAAATACTTCGATTCAGCTTCAGTATGCTGTCCAATCCCTCTTTTCTGTTATCTTTGGTCCAGTTGTTGGTTTCTTGGTCGGCTTTATCGGTCATGCTTTCAAGGATTCATTGCAGTATGGTTCACCATGGTGGTCATGGGTTTTGGCATCAGGTGTATTTGGTTTAGTGCTTGGTTTTGCCAAAAATCGTCTTCGTGTCCAAGAGGGAATTTTCGAGAAAAAAGATATTCTTTCCTTCAACATTTTCCAAATTATTGCTAACGTAGTAGCTTGGGGAGTAGTTGCACCTGTTTTGGATATCCTGGTTTATAGCGAGCCTGTAAATAAGGTTTTTGCGCAAGGCTTGGTTGCTGGTATTGTGAATGGCCTGACAGTGGCTATCGCAGGAACAATTTTGGTGGCCGTTTATACCAAATCACAAACTCAAACTGGAAGTTTGTCAAAAGATTAAGAAATGTGCCTGAGAAGAGATTCTCAGGTATTTTTCTGTTATAGCTTCAAATCATAATAACATGCAAATAGTCCTACCATCGGAGCAGCTTGGGAAATTGCAGGCATTGAGGGAAGAATTGTCAGACCAATAGTTCAAATCAAGATTTTTGTATTTCTGCCGGATTCGGGGTATAATTTTACAGACTGTGTTATTGAAAAATAGCAGAGCTTCGAGCTGGTCAAATCGCTTGATTAGCGCTAATCTATTGCAAAGATTAAAGGAGAATCACACCATGTCAAAAGACATTCGCGTATTGCTATATTATAAATATGTTCCAATCGAAAATGCGGAAGCTTATGCAGCTGAGCACTTGGAATTCTGTAAATCGATTGGTCTCAAGGGTCGTATCTTGATTGCTGATGAGGGCATCAATGGTACTGTTTCTGGTGACTATGAAACAACTCAAAAGTACATGGATTATGTCCATGCTAACCCGCTTTTCAGCGACCTTTGGTTTAAAATTGATGAAGAAAATGAACAAGCATTCAAGAAAATGCACGTTCGCTATAAGAAAGAAATCGTACATTTGGGTCTAGAAGACAATAACTTCGATAGTGATATTGACCCGCTTGAAACAACAGGTGCTTACTTGTCACCAAAAGAATTCAAAGAGGCGCTTCTGGACGAAGATACCGTTGTTTTGGATACCCGTAACGACTATGAGTATGACCTAGGTCATTTCCGTGGCGCAATCCGTCCTGACATTCGCAACTTCCGTGAATTGCCACAATGGGTCCGCGACAACAAGGAAAAATTTATGGATAAGCGTGTCGTGGTTTACTGTACAGGTGGCGTCCGCTGTGAGAAATTCTCTGGCTGGATGGTCCGCGAAGGCTACAAGGATGTCGGTCAGCTCCACGGTGGTATCGCAACCTATGGTAAGGATCCAGAGGTTCGTGGCGAATTGTGGGATGGTAAGATGTACGTATTTGACGAGCGTATTGCAGTTGATGTCAACCATGTAGACCCAGTTGTTGTTGGTAAGGACTGGTTTGATGGCACACCATGTGAACGCTATGTCAACTGTGGTAACCCATTCTGTAACCGCCGCACGCTCATGTCAGAAGAAAATGAGCACAAGTATGTTCGTGGATGTTCTGCAGAATGCCGTGCCCATGAGCGCAACCGTTACATCTCTGAAAACGGCTTGACCCGCGAAGAATGGGCAGCACGTTTGGAGGTAATTGGTGAGAGCTTGGCACCAGTGCATGCTTAATTATATGTAGGAGTTTGGAGAAATCCGAGCTCCTTTTTTCTGCCATTTTCTGGAACCTTACACTTAATACTCATACTCAACTAAATTCAAAAATAGCCAACCTCCAATCTCTACGTACAATTGATTTGAGTTGGGAAGGAGATAGGTTTTGAATAACCTCTTGAAGTTTATCAATAACCTCATTCAAGCTTCTAAATATCTTATTCTTGAAACCACGTTTGCGGGTTTCGGCCCAGACTTGCTCAATAGGGTTCATCTCTGGTGTGTAAGGTGGAATAAAGGTAAATTCTATATTCTCAGGGATATTCAATGTCTGAGATTTATGCCAGACAGCATTGTCCATGACTAGAATAATGTAGTCATCTGATAAGCTTCTGACAATTGGTGTAGAAATTCATTCATCCAATTACTATTACAACCACATGCTAAATGGACAAAGCCCACTGATTTTACGCTAGCTGTTAGGTTCTGGTTTTCTGAGTAAAGAATGAGAGCCTGAATTTTTCTGTGATGTGGAGCATTTGTCTTGTCTCTGAGGGCTTGTTTTAATTCGTGAACTTGAGTGGGGGTGAGTTTGTTTGTCATAATACCATTAAGCCACTATTTTTGATTTTTGTTAAGTATAAGAAATAATTGTCCGAAGACAAAGAAAAAGTTCGAGCTTGTACATCTCGAACTAGGTTCTTTTGAAAATTGACGGCAGTAAAAGTAGTAGTAACCAGACCAGGGAAGCTAGGAGCAGTAGCAGGTCAACATGCCCCGTAGCATAGCCCACTGCCAGGGTTAAAAGGATTCCCAATGCAGCGATAAGACGAAGAATACTGTTGTGTCTGTATAGAACCTGCCCCACTGTGGACTTGGTCTCCACTAAATGGAGAGTAAAGATAGGAATAGACAGGATGAACAATATTATCATGGGTTTGGGCTGATTGGTCAGAAAGCCATCAATGAGCAGACCAGTAATGGTCAGGTAGCCTATGGCGAAGAGAAGGAGGGGTGTTTTCGATTTCATGTGTCTACTCCTTTTTGGTAATAAGGTAGACGAGGTAGAGTCCCATTGCCAATAGGAACAGGAGTCCGATTGGCTTGACCTTTTCTAGCCAGACCCCAATACCAAATACCAGAAGCAAGGCTAGCAGAGCGACGGCGATTTGGAGGAGGTAGTAGGCAATATCTTCTTGACTAGGTGACACACGCAGGCTAATGGTGATAGGGACGGTGAGGAGGCTAGGAGAGGCAAAGGGCTCTGGGGCCCAATAGGAGACCAGGCAAATGCTGGTAACGAAGATATAAATGATGCAGTATAGAATGGACTGTCGTTTAGTTGATAGGTGATTCTTCATTTTTTCCTCCTCTCCATTTTCCGTTGGTTTTCTTGGTCTTCCAGTCGTTTGACATAGTTGGTAGCAGAGATGACAATGCTTGCAAATAGTCCCATAAAACCAGCGTAGAAGAGGTTTTTAGGTTGGAAGAGAGTTTCGAGGACAGGACCATTGCTGTCAAACAAGTCTGAGACACTAGAAAAAATCAAGCTGAATAGGCTGACACCAATTCCCCAACGCAAGGGGTGGCGATAGGGTCGGGCTTGCTCCTCTGGACTGATTTCTTCAGGGTCGAATTGACCAAAATCACGGTTGAGCATCTGGACACTGAGCACAGCGATGAGAATAAAGAGAATGGCACCGAGCAGGATAGGATACCAGGTTGCAACCTCGGTTGTATAGCGAACAGCTAGCATAAAAGCGACAGCATTGCTTATCAAAAGAAACCAGCTTAGATAGACAAAAGCAAGACCGCCAATTTCATCAGCCTGTTCCCGCCGGCATTCATCCAAGGGACCTCGCACACCGTAGAAATGTTTGATGAGCTTGGTCATCCAGGGTTTTTCTTTTTTGGAAATAGCAGAGCTACTAGTCAGATTTTGAGCCTGTTTCTGGCGATAAACTAACTGAATGTGAGTCACAATCCCCACGAAGATACCGCCTAAACAAGCTGCGAAGAAAAAGCGAGGAGTGGTCAGATTGGTTATGAAGTCCATGTCTTTGTCCATCCAGGCCCCGAAAAAGGCATTCCAGAGATACATGACCAGAGTGAAATATACAGCGAATTTCACACTAGCCCACTTGAGGCCACGTACCTCTTTCTCCGACAAATCCTCCCTATCTAGTGCAGTCAGCTGGCTGCGATAGCTTTGGAGAGCCAGATAGCTCTGAAGTCCTAGCAAGATGATTTCTAAAAAGACTGGGTAGCCGTAGCCAACCTGCTCCGGAAATCGTTCGGACAAGGAGAGAGCCAGAAGAAGAGTAAACAGGAGTCCGATGAAGAGGAAGATGAAGGCCATATTGCCCAATCTCATGGCCTCTTTGCGGCGAAATTCATCCAGCGGACCTGCGATGCCGTAAAATCGTTTGATGAGCTTGTTTTGAAAAGTTTCCTTGTTCATAGCCTGTCTCCTTAGTTGAGATTATACCGTTTGATGAGGTAGGGTGTGATGTGATGAGTCGCTAGGAAGTAGACCAATCCCATAATGGCAACCTGAAGCCAACTGGTCGGTTTACTTGCTTGAGCAAGGAAATGGTCCAAGCTATAATCAGCGATATTCCAAATGGCCATCAGAAGAAGGAAGAGAATGGTTGAGAGGCTAGAGCGTACGATAGTTCTTTTGTTTTTCATAGTATTCTCCTTTCTTTAATCAATCCAAAAAAGGCTGTTGAGGTCGGTCTGTAGGATCTTGGCTAGGTTGATGCAGAGGTCCAGCGAGGGGTTGTATTTGTCATTTTCAATCATGTTAATGGTTTGACGTGAGACTCCGATAGCCTTGGCTAATTCTAGCTGGGACAGACCGAGTTCCGTTCGGAAGGATTTGACACGATTCATATGACCTCCTATCTTATGTCACATATATGCGACATCTCTGTATAAAATTTTTTGAGGACGTCTCCTCTATTTTTGTCAAATATATCTGACACGGTTCCTAATGTTATTATAAGAAAATATTAAAAATATGTCAACTATAATTGACATATTTTTTGTAAAAAGTTTGCAACATGGTTTAAGCTGATTTTATGGTACAATAGATAAGATATGAGCAAGGAATTTAATCACACAACTGTTCTCTTGCATGAGACAGTCGATATGTTAGACATCAAACCAAATGGAATTTATGTAGATGCAACGCTGGGGGGAGCAGGTCATAGTGAGTACCTGCTTAGTCAGTTGACAGATGGTGGGCATCTCTATGCCTTTGACCAGGATCAGACGGCCATTGACCATGCCCAAATCCGCTTGGCTCCCTATATTGAAAAGGGACAGGTTACCTTTATCAAGGATAATTTCCGCAATCTAAGGGCGCGTTTGGCTGAGCTGGGTGTGACGGAGATTGATGGGATTTGCTATGATTTGGGTGTTTCCAGTCCCCAGTTGGATGAGCGAGAGCGTGGCTTTTCCTATAAACAAGATGCGCCGCTGGACATGCGGATGAACCGAGAAGGGCATTTGACGGCCTATGATGTGGTCAATAGCTATGACTACCATGACCTGGTGCGGATTTTCTTTAAATATGGTGAGGATAAATTTTCCAAGCAGATTGCTCGTAAGATTGAACAGGCGCGTGCGGTCAAGCCGATTGAAACAACGACTGAGTTAGCAGAGCTGATCAAATCTGCCAAACCAGCCAAGGAACTCAAGAAGAAGGGCCATCCTGCCAAGCAGATTTTCCAGGCCATTCGGATTGAGGTCAACGATGAGTTGGGAGCGGCAGACGAGTCTATTCAGCAGGCCATCGATTTGCTGGCGGTGGGAGGACGGATTTCGGTCATTACCTTCCATTCTCTGGAGGATCGCCTAACCAAGCAATTGTTCAAAGAGGCTTCGACAATTGATGTTCCCAAAGGCTTACCCTTTATCCCAGATGATTTGAAGGCACCACTTGAATTGGTTATAAGAAAGCCAATCTTGCCAAGTCAAGAAGAATTAGACAGTAACAACCGTGCGCATTCAGCCAAATTGCGCGTAGCAAAGAGAGTGCATAAGTAGGAGTAAGCTATGTTGCAGGAAAAACGTAGAGAAACGACCATGCGTCTGATTAGTGAAAAAATCAAAACCTTTAACCGCGTTGAAAAGGCTTTTTATGCTAGCCTGGTATTTACAGCGCTGTTCTTGGCTATTGGGGTTATTTTCATCCAGACCAAGCTCTTGCAGGTGCAGGGCGAAATGGCACGGGTCAATCAGCAAATCAACTCCAAGCAGGTCGAAATTGACGATACTAAGCAGGCTATCCAGGAATTGACGCGCTCGGGTCGATTGATGGAAATTGCTGAAAAAGAAGGATTGACCTTAAACAATAATAACGTAGGGGTTGCCGAATAATGCAGACGAGACGAAAGAAATTATTACGGTACATATTGAAACAACGCTACCGGCCTTCGCAGAACCGGCGTAGGGTCGGTCAGAACCTGATTTTACTCAGTATTTTTACCTTTTTGGTTTTCCTTATCAACTTTGCTATCATTATTGGGACCGACTCCAAGTTCGGAGTGGATTTGTCAGTGGCCGCTAGTCGTGTGCACCAGCAAGAGGTAACAGTTCAAGCAAGGCGTGGGACCATCTATGATCGACTGGGCTTCCCAATCGCAGAAGATTCGACCACCTATACGGTCTATGCAGTCGTTGATAAGAATTATGTATCAGCTTCCAATGAGATTTTATATGTAGAGTCGAGCCAATTCTCCAAGGTGGCTTCTATTTTTAAAAATCTTCTAGATATTGATGAGGAGTATGCTCTCAAGCAGTTGAAGCAGCCAGAATTGAGCCACATTTACTTTGGTGCTAAGGGGAAAAATATTTCCTACAATACCATGATGACCATTAGTCAGGAAATGGAAGCGGCCGGCATCAAGGGCATTAAGTTTAATATGAGCCCTGGTCGAATGTATCCAAATGGGAATTTTGCTTCAATTTTCGTGGGGTTGGCTAACCCGGTTGAAAACAAGGATGGTAGTCATAGTTTACAGGGTGTGAGCGGTATGGAATACTACCTTAATGATATTTTGGCAGGTCAAGATGGTAAAGTACTTTATGAGAAAGATAGCCAGGGGCGGATTTTACCAGGTACTGAAAATGTAGAACAAGAAACTGTAAATGGTCAAGATGTTTATACGACTCTATCTGCTGATTTGCAACGTTCGCTAGAAACCAACATGGATATTTTCTTTGATAAGACAAAGGGGAAATACGCCAGTGCGACCTTGGTATCAGCCAAAACTGGGGAAATTTTAGCAACAACTCAACGACCAAGCTATGATGCGGATACAAAAGAAGGGTTAGCTGATAAAGATTTGCTCCAGTACTCCCTTCTGTATCAGGCCACTATGGAGCCAGGTTCGACCATTAAGGTCATGACCTTGGCATCAGCAATCGATAGCAATGTCTTTGATCCTAATCAGATGCTTGTCAATAATGGCTATACCATTGCGGATGCAACGGTTAACGACTGGACGGTCAATGGGGGAGAGTCTGCTGTTTCCCTCAATATGGCCCAGGCATTTGCCCTATCCAGTAACGTCGGGACGATCATGTTGGAACAAAAAATGGGCAATGAGAAATGGTTGGATTACCTAGCCAAGTTCCGTTTTGGCTATCCGACACGTTTTGGAATGGGGTCTGAAAGTGCAGGCCTCCTGCCGGGCGACAACATCGTAACCATTACCATGTCTTCATTCGGTCAGGGTATTTCAGCGACTCAGGTCCAGATGTTGCGGGCCTTCTCGGCTATTGGTAATGACGGAACCATGTTGCAACCCAAGTTCATCTCAGGCTTGTATGATCCAAATTCCGATTCGGTGCGTATTGCCAAACCTGAAGTGGTTGGCCATCCTGTATCTGAAAAAGCAGCTTCAGATACACGGGATTACATGATCACAGTTGGGACTGATCCAGTTTTTGGTACGCTCTATAACAAGTGGACTATGTCTCCTGTTATTCAGGTTAATGGTTATGATGTGGCAGTAAAATCAGGTACTGCCCAGATTGCCAAGGAAGATGGAACGGGTTACATTGATGGTCGATACCTTCAGTCAGTCGTAGCCATGGTTCCAGCTGAGGATCCAGAATTTATTATGTATGCAACCGTGAGAGAGCCAGAATCCTATACTGGAATGGAGTGGGAGGATATATTTAATCCAATACTGAAAGAGGCTATGTTATTGAAAGATAATTTAAACTTGGATAATGTTGCTCCTTCATTGCAGTTTGTGGAAAATGAAACAGAATTTAAGTTACCAGATGTTATTGGTCAAGGCCCAGGCACAACTGCTGAGGAATTGCGTCGTTATTTAATTCAGCCAGTTATTGTAGGGAATGGTTCCGAAATAAAGAAAGTATCTGTAGATGTCGGAACAAATCTTTCTTCAAACCAGCAAATTCTCTTGCTGACAGATTCAGTAGAAGATATGCCTGATTTATATGGTTTGACAAAAGAAAATATGGATATTCTTGCAGAATGGCTAGGTCTTGAAGTCACTTATGAAGGAGCAGGTTCGATGGTTGTTGAACAGAGTATTGAGTTTGGTACAAAAATCAGTAAACACAAAAAAATAACGATTACACTAGGAGAGTAAAATTAAAATGCAATTTTCACTATTATCGGGATTGGTTGCTTTTTTAGCAACGGTGATTCTGATACCACGCTTTATTACTTTTTATCAAGCCAAACGCATCGAAGGGCAACAGATGCACGAAGATGTAAAACAACATCAATTTAAGGCAGGTACACCAACAATGGGGGGAACAGTTTTTCTCGTTGTTGCTATCTTAGTTACATTTATTTTTGCTGCTAGCCTTAACATGTTAACTGGTGGTGTTTTAGCTATTCTCTTCATCCTTGCACTCTATGGATTGGTCGGTTTTTTGGATGATTTCTTGAAAATATTCAAAAAAATCAATGAAGGTCTTAACCCTAAACAAAAATTAGCATTACAGATTTTAGGTGGACTTGTTTTCTACTTTGTCCATGTAAGAGCTGCTGGTGGTGGTGAACTCAATGTATTTGGTCAAATCATCAATCTCGGTATGCTTTATTTACCCTTTGTTCTTTTCTGGTTGGTTGGTTTCTCAAATGCAGTCAACTTGACGGATGGTATTGATGGCTTGGCCTCCATTTCGGTTGTTATTAGTTTGCTTGCCTATTCTGTCATTGCCTACAAGGAACAGAAGTTTGACATTCTTTTGGTCTGTGTAACCATGATTGGTAGTCTGCTTGGCTTCTTTGCCTACAACCGCAAACCCGCAAAAATCTTTATGGGGGATGTCGGTTCGCTAGCACTGGGCGGCATGCTAGCTACGATTTCAATCGCTCTACGTGTGGAATGGACCCTGCTCCTCATCGGCTTTGTTTATGTCCTTGAAACGTCATCCGTTATGCTACAGGTGTCCTATTTCAAATACAGCAAGAAAAAGTTTGGAGAAGGTCGACGGATTTTCCGCATGACTCCTTTCCACCATCACTTGGAACTAGGCGGTTTATCTGGCAAATCCGAAAAATGGAGCGAATGGAAGGTAGACTTCTTCCTTTGGGGTCTTGGCCTTGGAATGAGTCTATTGACACTTGCGATTTTATATCTGTAAATAACAAATACTCTCAGTCTTGGACATGTAGCTTCTAGGACAGAGAGTTTTTTCTTTGAAGACGATCTGTATAGATAAATTTTAAGTCTTCATAAATTTTATATATTGGTCAAGCCAGTTGATTCTTGGTAAACTAGTACTACTTTTGTAAAATGGAGGAAAATGACATGAAAAAGAAATGGCTTACTGGCCTCTTATCAACTGTAGCAGTTTTGACCTTGGCGGCTTGCGCCAATGGCGGAGCGTCCAATACAGGTTCTAGCTCAAAAGCTGCATCATCAGCAGATACGGAAACCTTTACCTATGCTATCGACGGCGACCCAAGTTCGACCAACCCGCTTAACACCAGCGACCGTTGGGGCTTGACCTTGACCAATTTTATCTACTCGCCATTGATTCGTATCGAGGCAGACGGTAGCTATGTCAATGAATTGGCAGAATCTTACGAGATTGCAGAAGACGGCCTTAGCATCACGGTTAAACTCCGCCAGGATGTTAAATGGTCAGACGGCGAAGCCTTTAACGCAGATGATGTTGTCTTTACTTACAATGAAAAAGTGAAGAAAGAAAATGGTGGTTCAGACGGCCTTTATATCAACGACCAACCTGTGACGGTTGAGAAGGTAGATGACTATACGGTCAAATTCGTCCTTCCAGCAGTATCTGCACCTGCCTTGGACAATATCGTAGCAGAGACCTACATTATCCCAGAGCACATCTTTAAAGATGAGGCAGACCTATCTGTTAACCAATTGAAGGCAACCCCTGTCGGTACAGGACCTTACAAATTTGTAGAGTACAAGAATGGTGAGTACATCAAGTTGGAAGCCAACGAGAACTACTACAAGGGTGAGGCAGAAATCGACAATCTGGTCCTTCGTATCGTCGAAAGCCCAGATACGACTAAAGTTGCTCTTCAAACAGGTGAAGTAGATGCAGCTTTTGTTCTTCCGGCGGTTATCAAGGACTTGGACAAAGATACACTTGAAACCTATGCATATAGTGAAAACCGTGTTGGCTACCTGGGTCTCAATACGACGACTGAAGAGTTGAAGGATGTCAAGGTCCGCAAGGCTATTCTCTTTGCACTAAACAAGGATGAATTCAACCAGGCAGCTTACTTGGATAAAGAATACTATGAGACACCTTATTCTTTCCTTCCAGTTGCCAACCCATACAAGACAGATGATGTTGAAAAATATGAGCAAAATGTTGAGAAGGCCAAAGAGCTCTTGGCTGAAGCAGGTGTCAGCAATCTGACCCTCAACCTGGGTTACAACTCATCTGACGCAGCACAAACCCTACAAGCAACCTTGATCCAACAGCAATTGGCTGCTATCGGTGTAACGGTTGAATTGGCTGGTGGCGATTCATCTGCCCTCTTCACAGAATTGCGCAAGGAAGGCTCAACAGCCTACAATCTCTTCCTGGGTGGCTACATCATGGGGAATGACCCAGACCAATATGCTCGTCTCTTCAAGTCAGGTGGAGCGTCTAACTACTTCAAATTGACTTCACCAGAGATTGACGGCTACTTTGCAGAAGGCGCGGTTGAGCTGGATAAGGCTAAGCGTGAAGAAATCTATGACAATTTGCAGAAAGAATTGGCTGACCAAGCGGCTATCTACCCAATTGTGGACAACAAGAAAATCTTGGTTGTTAACAAGCGTGTGAAAAATGTCGAAGAGGCTGGTTTGGTCCCAATCTTTACCTTTGAAGATCCGTCTAAATTGACGATTGAATAAGGGAGTCTTTTGTTCAACAAGACGAATGGGCCTGACTAATCTTAGTCAGCCCATTCAAACAATAGTGGGAAGTTAGGTCCGAACTTTATAAGAACCTGTATTCACAAGTAAGGTACATTTAGATAGGAAATAGTTTTTTGCACATCAAGGCCGTTTTTCTAGAAATACTGTCAGTATTTCTAGAAAAACGAACGCTGAGTGGCAGAAAAATAGCCTTAGCTAAAGGTGCCGAGCTGTGAATACAGGTTCTAGGGTTTTGGCCGGCTCCCTTTTCGTGTTTTTGGAGGAACTATGTTTCGTTATATTGTAAAGAGGATTTTGCAGGCCATTCCTCTCTTATTACTCATTTCCTTTATCGTCTTTTCTCTGATTCAATTGGCCCCCTTTGATGTGATTGATTCCATGACAACGCCCAATATGGATCAGGAGCAAATTGACCTGCTCAAGGAACGGTATGGGCTCAACCAACCTTTCTTGGTTCAGTACGGTATCTGGCTAAAGGGCCTCTTGACAGGGGACCTTGGTTTTTCTCTGATGACCCAGCATTCGATTGGGGCGGATTTGGCGGAGAAAATTCCTAATACCATTTCGCTGGTCTTGCCTTCTTACTTGACTGCTCTGGTCATGGCAGTGGCCTTGGGTTTGATTTCAGCTTCCCAGCGAGGGAAGTGGGTTGATAAGGTTATCGATGCCTTTGCCTCTATCGGGATTGCCATGCCGACCTTCTGGTTTGCCATGATTTTGATTTACCTCTTTGGTTATAACTGGCGCCTTTTTCCTTTTATCGGTATGTATACTCTGGGCAAGGAAGGGGATTTTCTGGATTTTCTCTCCCATTTCACCCTGCCCTATCTGACCTTGACCATGGCTTTCCTGCCAGAATTAATTCGTTTCATCCGGGCATCAGCCATTGTGGAGGTGGACAAGGACTATGTGACCGTACAAGAGGCTTTCAAGGCTAAAAAATCAGAAATCTTCGGCAAGCATGTGGCACGAAATGTCTTGATTCCTGTAGCCACCCAGGTGGGGATGGCCCTGCCTATGTTGGTGACGGGAGCTATCATTACAGAAACCATTTTTGCCTGGCCGGGAGTGGGACCTTATCTGACAGCAGCAACCAAGGCCCTGGACTATCCGGTGATTATGGCGGTTATGCTCCTGTCTGCCAGCCTTGTCATCCTGGGCAATCTCCTGTCGGATGTCTTGTATGCCCTAGTGGATCCACGTGTCTGGAAAGGAGGAGAAAACTAATGTTGATACTCAAACAATTGAAGGCAACACTCAAAGAATCTCCCCTCTATCTCTTTTCAGTCATCTTTATCCTCTTTTTGGTAGTCCTGTCTCTCTTGGCCCCCCTTATCCCTATCGATCCCAATCTGACGGATGTGACGCAGATGAACCAGGGACCGAGTGCGGAGCATTGGTTTGGAACGGACCAGGTCGGGCGTGACTACTTTATCCGCGTTATCTACGGTGGACGGATTTCCCTTTTAGTCGGTCTCATGGCCATGGTCGCCTCGGTGACAATCGGCAGCCTGGTCGGGATAACGGCTGGTTATCTTGGCGGAAAATGGGACAATGTCATCATGCGGATTGTTGAAGTTCTGTCTTCTATTCCCTGGCTGGTTTTGGTCATCGTGCTCAGCGTCTTCTTGAAACCTGGCTTGTCAACTATTATTATCGTTATTGGTGGCTTTTCTTGGATGAGCATTGCCCGAATTTTACGGGCCGAGACCATGAAAGCCAAGGTGGCAGACTATGTTGGCTATGCAGACTTTATCGGTGTAAAAAAGCGGAAAATCATCTGGCGCCATATTTTACCAGCAATCCTCCCAACCTTGATAGTAACGGCATCGACCAGCATTTCGTCGGCCATTATGACGGAGTCTGCCCTCAGTTTCTTGGGAATGGGGATCCAGCAACCGCTGGCTTCTTGGGGAAGTCTCCTGCAAAATGCCCAGTCAACCTTGCAGAGTGCTCCACATATGGCAATCTTGCCTGGACTTTTTATCCTTCTGACCATTTATTCCTTTAACAATATTGGTGACTTGATTCGTGATTGCCTAGAAAGAGAGGTCTACTAATGACAGAGAATTTGATTAGCTTAAACAATCTGACCATTACCAATCAGAAACGGACCTCTCAAATGGTCTTGGTGGACGGTATTGACCTCAGCATTCCCAAGGGAAAAATCGTCGGTATCGTTGGCGAGTCGGGTTCTGGAAAGAGCTTGACCATGAAGTCTCTGATGGGGATTTTGCCCAAAGGTTTGGAGGCAAGTTATAGCAGCTTTGAGATGAACGGACAGGCTGTTGACAATCCAAAAGCTCTGCCCTTGTCCATGATTTTCCAGGATCCTATGACCTCTCTCAATCCCTTGCGGACCATTGGTTTTCATCTGAGGGAAGTGGTGCGTCGTTTCCAGCCAGGTTTGAGCAAGGACCAGGTGGAAACAGAAATATTATCGATTCTAGAAAAGGTTGGTATTGCGGATCCAGCTTTACGTCTCAAGCAATTTCCCTTTGAGTTTTCAGGTGGTATGCGGCAGCGGATTGTCATTGCTATGGCTTTATTAGCCAAACCCCAGCTCTTGATTGCGGATGAGCCGACAACGGCCTTGGATGTGACTATTCAGGCTCAGATTTTAGCCCTCCTCAATGAGTTGCAGGAGTCCTTTGGCTTGACCATTGCCATTGTCAGTCATGATTTCAGTGTGATTGCTGGCATTTGTGACCTGGTCTATGTTATGCGTCAGGGCAAGGTGGTAGAGAAGGCTAATGTGGAGACCATTTTTGCTGAACCGCAGCATGCTTATACCCAGGCCCTGCTCAAGGCGGCCCGTTTAGAAACCTTTGACGGCAGCTTGCCAGTAGATAGTCCGACCAGTCAGTTGGTTGAGGTCAGTCCGGACCATTGGGTAAGAAAGGAGCAAGCAGATGCCTAAAGATATTATGGTAGAAGTTGCTGGTGTCAGCAAGACCTATCGGAAAAAATCCTGGTTGGGTCAAGAACAGGTGGTTCAGGCCCTGAAAGATATTGAATTGTCCATTTTCAAGGGGGAAACCCTGGGCTTGGTAGGTGAGTCAGGTAGTGGGAAATCAACCCTGTCCAAGATTATTTTGGGACTGGAAACAGCCAGCCAAGGGGACATTCGTTTTCCAAGCCTATCGGATCAGGAGCTGAAAAAACAGGCCTTGCAGGTCATTTACCAAGATCCCTATTCGTCTCTCAATCCCAACTTATCAGCCTTGGAATTGGTCAAGGAACCCCTCTACGCCCTGCCTAAGGAAGAGGCGGAAAGCAAGGCCTTGGCTATTCTGGAGCGGGTGGGAATCAGTGGGGATGCGGTCCACAAGCGTCCCAAATCCTTTTCAGGTGGTCAACGTCAGCGGATTGGGATTGCACGGGCGGTCGTCTCGCAGCCTCAGTTTGTGGTCTGTGATGAGCCGACATCAGCCTTGGATGTTTCCATACAGGCGACCATTTTGGATTTGCTACGGGGCTTGCAGGATGAATTTGGTTTGACCTATCTCTTCATCTCACACGATTTGACCTTGGTGCGGCACTTTGCAGATCGGATTGCTGTCATGTATAAGGGTAGTCTAGTCGAACTGGGTTCTGCGTCGGCTATTTTCCAAAATCCCCAGCACGCCTATACCCGCTATCTGCTAAAGTCCAATCTGAGTTTGGATCCAGCTCAGGCCCGGCAGGAATTGGCTGATTTGGCAAAGAATAAGCAGAGCCACGACTTTGTCACTCAAGGTCAGTGGTTAGAGGTGGAGGAGGGACATTTTGTCCTTTCAATCCCTGATAAATAAAATTTATAACGAGATTGAAAATCTATATTAGACGATGTTTCTTGCTCGTGATAGAATAATAAAAAAATTGATAGAGAGGATTTCCTATGAAGAAGGTTGTGATTGGTATTTCGGGTAATGAGCAAGAATTTCCAAGCAAATCGGGCCGTCATTATGTGACGGTGGCGCGTGAATTATCAGACGGTGTGCGCCAGGCTGGTGGCTTGCCAATCGTGATTCCTATGGGAAGTCCGGATTCGGCCAAGGATTACATTGACATGGTGGACAAGTTGATTTTATCTGGTGGTCAGCATGTAGACCCTAGCCTGTATGGCCAGGAAAAAGAGATTGACAGTGACGATTATTTGTTGGCGCGTGATGAGTTTGAATTGGCCTTGATTAAGGAGGCTCTTCGTCAGGGCAAACCGATTTTTGCGGTCTGCCGTGGGATGCAGTTGCTCAATGTGGCCCTGGGTGGTAGTCTGGAGCAGTCCTTGGAGGACCATTGGCAGAATGATTGGGCAGGAACCTCTCACCAGCTAGAAGTCGAGGGCCACAGCCGTGTCAGCCACCTCTTTGCCCAAGGTAGTCAAATCAATTCCTTCCACCACCAGCGGATCAAGGAATTGGCACCTGGTTTAGTAGCAACAGGACGTGATCCACGAGATGGGACCATTGAGGCTTATGAAAGCAAGGGCAAGCAGGCCCTATTTGGCCTTCAGTGGCACCCAGAGTTCTTGTTTGAGGATTGCCGTCAACACAGAGAACTTTTCCAATACATTGTTGATCGATTTTAAGTTAACCAGCTGCTCGTAAGAGTGGTTGGTTTTTGCATGTTTTCAAAAGCTATAGTGAAACTGGGTTTTGATATAGTTAAAACTTATAACTATCTATAAAAAATACCAATTGGTCAGATTTCATTTTCTGTGTTAAGATAAATACAGTTCAAAAATTAAGGAGATTACTTTCTATGAAACTTAAAAAATTATTTACCTTTGCAGCAACAGCTGCCCTATCCATTGCGACACTTGCAGCATGTGCTCCAGCATCTGAATCAGGTTCAACTTCTTCAGATGCAGCGGAAACAACCTTGAAGGTTGGTATCATGACGCGCAACACTTACACGACTGATGTTTGGAACAAGGTTACGGAAAATGCTGCCAAAGAAGGTGTGAAGTTGGAGTTCACAGAATTCACAGACTATTCACAACCAAACAAGGCCTTGGCTGAGGGCGATGTGGATGTCAATGCCTTCCAACACATTTTCTTCTTGGATAACTGGAACACAGAAAATGGTGAAAACTTGCAGGTTGCGGGCTACACTCTTTACAGCCCAATTCGTTTCTACTCAGGTATCGCAGACGGTAAAGACAAGTATGCAGATGTCGAAGACCTTCCAGAAGGGGCTGAAATCGCAATTCCTAACGACCCAACAAACGGTAGCCGTGCCCTCTTCTTGCTTGAGTCACTTGGCTTGATCAAATTGGAAGTGAAAGACGGTGACTTGGCATCACTTGCTGATATTACTGAAAATCCAAAAAATATCAAAATCACTGAATTGGATGCTAGCCAAACAGCTCGTTCATTGGAATCAGTTGACGGGGCAGTTATCAACAATAACTACGCTCAAGAAGCAGGTATCGATACAGACACTGCCTTGTATATCGAGGAAAAAGGTCCAAATACAAAAGTTTGGTACAATGTCATCGCTGCTCAAGACAAGTGGGAAGAGTCAGACAAGGCTGACGCTATCAAAGCCCTTGTCAAAGCATACAACACTGATGAAGTTGGTAAGTTGATTGAGGACGGCTCTAAGAAAACAGATTTCCCAATCTGGAACGAAGTAGAATAAAAAGAATTAAACAACAGGATAGAGGCTGGGAGACCCCCAGCTTCTCTTCCTATTTTTGGAGGAGGTAGAAAAAATGGGACAGACAAATGAGCAGGCACAAATCGCAGCCTTCCAGGAAGACAAGATTGTCCAGGAGGGGATTGGGCATCTGAGAAAACTGATTAGTATGAAATCTATCTTTGCCCAGCAGATTGGTCTTTTGGAGGTTGCTACTTACCTCAAGAATTTGTTTGAAAGTGCAGGGGCAGAGGTTATCTTGGACCAGTCTCATACGGCTCCTTTTGTCATGGCTCGTTTTGCAGCGACGGTGCCCAATGCCAAGACCCTGATTTTCTACAACCACTATGACACAGTGCCGGCTGATAGTGACCAAATTTGGCTCAAGGGGCAACCCTTTGAACTGACAATGGACGAGACCCACATGTATGGCCGCGGGGTGGATGATGACAAGGGGCATATCACAGCTCGCCTATCCGCCCTTCAGAGCTATCAGGCTAAGAACGACGGTCAACTACCGGTCAATGTTATTTTCATCATGGAAGGTGCTGAAGAGTCGGCATCGGTTGATTTGGATAAGTATTTGGTCAAGTACAAGGACCAGTTATCAGGTGCAGACCTGCTCATCTGGGAACAAGGTCACCGAAATGCCCTCAATCAGCTAGAAATCGCCGGCGGAAACAAGGGAATCGTGACTTTCGATGTCTCTGTCCAATCGGCAGAGCTGGATATTCATTCGTCCTATGGCGGAGTGATTGACTCCGCTAGCTGGTATCTCTTGTCCGGCCTCCAGTCCCTCCGAAGTCCTGATGGTCGTGTCCTGGTGGATGGTCTCTATGACCAGGTTCAGGAGCCGAATGAGCAGGAGTTAGCCTTGGTAGAGGAGTTCGCCCTGACCAGTCCTGAAAATCTTACGGAGATTTACAGCTTGACCCTGCCAACACTCTTGGAAGAGCGAAAAGCATTTTTGAAACGCCTTTATTTTGAGCCGTCCATTACCATTGAGGGTCTTTCCACAGGCTATCTGGGCCAGGGAGTCAAGACCATTATTCCAGCCCAGGCTTCTGCCAAGATGGAGATTCGTCTGGTACCGGATTTGGATCCTCAGGATGTGCTGGACAAGGTCCGTAAACAGCTGGTGAAGAATGGCTTTGACAGGGTTCAGGTCGATTTCACCCTAGGTATCAAGAGCTACCGTAGCGACATGACTGCGCCAGCCATTGCCAAAGTTATCGAGTTAGCTAAAAAGTTGACGGTTGACGGGGTTTCGGTGTTGCCAACCTCGCCGGGGACAGGCCCTATGCATACGGTCTTTCATGCCCTGCAGGTGCAAATTGCTGGATTTGGACTGGGCAATGCCAATAGCCGAGACCATGCGGGCGATGAAAATGTAAAAATTGCTGACTATTATAGTCATGTTCAACTAATTGAGGAGTTAATAGCAAGTTATGAGTAAGGAAATGATTAAGCTAGATAATATCGATGTGACCTTTCATCAGAAAAAGCGCACGATTGAGGCGGTTAAGGATGTAACCATCCATATTAACCAAGGCGATATTTATGGAATTGTCGGCTATTCTGGGGCGGGGAAATCAACCCTGGTCCGTGTTATCAACCTCTTGCAGGTGCCGACAGCAGGTAAAATCACTATTGATGAAGATGTGATTTTTGAAGGTGATAAGGTTACGTTGACACCAGCCCAACTGCGAATCAAACGCCGTGAAATTGGGATGATTTTCCAGCATTTCAATCTGATGGCCCAGATGACTGCTGCGGAAAATGTGGCTTTTGCCCTCAAGCATTCTGGCTTGACCAAGGAAGAAAAGGCAACCAAGGTTGCCAAGCTCTTGGACCTGGTTGGTTTGGCGGACCGAGCAGAAAACTATCCGTCTCAACTTTCAGGTGGCCAAAAGCAGCGGGTCGCTATTGCGCGTGCCCTTGCCAATGATCCCAAAATCTTGATCTCTGACGAGTCAACCTCTGCCTTGGATCCCAAAACAACCAAGCAGATTCTGGCTCTCTTGCAAGAACTCAATGAGAAATTGGGCTTGACCATTGTCATGATTACCCATGAGATGCAGATTGTTAAAGACATTTGCAACCGGGTGGCGGTGATGCAGGATGGTCAGTTGATTGAGGAAGGGTCTGTTCTTGAGATTTTCTCACATCCTAAGCAGGAATTGACCCAGGACTTTATCAAAACAGCAACAGGAATCGATGAAGCACTGGTCAAAATTTACCAGCAGGGGATTGTGCAAAATCTGCCGGAAGACAGTCTTCTGGTCCAACTCAAGTATTCGGGTGCCAGCACGGATACGGCTATTGTCAATGATTTGTATAAGATGTACCAGGTGACATCCAATATTCTTTACGGAAATATTGAGATTTTGGACCACACGCCAGTGGGTGAGCTAGTCGTTATCTTATCAGGTGAACCTGCCCAATTGCACCATGCCTTGGAGGCTGTGGCAGAGGCACAGGTAGAAGTGACTGTTTTGAAGGGAGCGTAAGATGAATCAGTGGATTGAAACAACATTTGAAAATGTGATAAAAATGGGCTGGGATACGCCTTACGGTTGGTTGCCAGCCATTCAGGCGACCATTTATATGACCTTCTGGTCCTTTATCTTTGGAGGCCTTTTGGGCTTGGTCGGAGGTCTTCTTTTGGTATTGACAGGCCCTCGTGGCATTTTGGAAAACAAGTATGCGTTCTGGATTTTGGACAAGGTGGCCTCTCTTTTTCGGGCGGTTCCCTTTATCATCCTTTTGGCTGTCCTCAACCCTGTAACCCGTGCGATTGTAGGAACAGGTATCGGTCTCAAAGCTGCCTTGGTCCCTCTGTCCCTGTCTGTATTTCCATTCTATGCCCGTCAGGTTCAGGTTGTCTTGTCAGAGTTGGACCGGGGTGTGATTGAGGCAGCCCAGTCAGTAGGAGCCACTATTCCTGATATTATCAAGGTTTACCTACGCGAAGGTCTGCCAGACTTGATTCGTGTAACAACCCTGACTCTGATTTCCCTGGTTGGTTACACCGCTATGGCAGGTGCCATTGGTTCCGGTGGCCTAGGTAACGTCGCTATTTCCTATGGTTATAACCGTTCGGATGATGATGTAACCTTGGTTGCGACACTCCTCATCTTGATCATGATCTTCTTCATCCAGTTTGTCGGAGATTTTGTGACCAAGAAAATCAACCATCGTTAATAGACAGAAAACAAAGATGTCGGCTAATGGTTGATATATCTTTGTTTTTTTCATATCATAAATAAAAAAGAGGTGAATAGTATGGAATTTGAAAAATTAGTGCGGGGTGAGCCGGGGCAATATGTGGCATCCAGCGGTGCCATTAAAGAATTGCCAGCAAGATTGGTAATCTTCAAGCAGCCGGTCATTGTGACAGGGCAGAAATCCTATGCGGCCTTTGTCAAACACGGTGGCAATCAACCCAATTGGCCGGTGCTCTTCTATGACCAGACAGCCAGTCATGAAGATATGAATCGCTTGGCAGAAAAGGCTAAAAGTCTAGGTGCAGATGTCTTGATTGGCGTAGGTGGCGGCAAGGTCATGGATACGACCAAGGGGATAGCCGACCGTCTGGGTATTGAGGCGGTTTTTGTACCGACCCTGGTTTCTACCTGTGCCTGCTCGACCCCGCTCTTGGTGGCCTATCATCCAGACCATACCTTCAAGTCTATTGATTACTGCCAACGGTCGGGTTTTATGACGGTGGTGGATTATGACCTGCTATTGGATTCGCCACGGGAGTTTTTCATTTCAGGCATTTCGGATACCCTGGCTAAATGGTATGAGCTGGAGGCGATTCACAGAGGGAAAAATCGTGCGGACCTACCTGCCCTTGTTCAACTGGCGCTAGCGACAGCCAAGGTCTCGCTGGATATTTTACTTCAGGACACGGAGACAGCTGTTGCGGATTTTGACCAGAACAAACTTAGTCCAGCCTTTCAGCGGATTGTGGATACGACCTTTGCCATTGCGGCTAATGTCGGCTGTCAGACCAGCGACTATGTATCGGGGGCTCACGCTCTTCATAATGGATTGACCCTGCTCCATGAAACCCACTGCATTGCCCACGGACTCAAGGTTTCTTATGGGATTTTGGTGCAATTATGCCTGACGGGTGACAGGGATGAGGTCAGAAAACTCCTGCCTTTTTACCAAAAGAACGGCTATATCTATTCTTGGAAACAGCTGGGTGTGACGGAGGATAGGGCAGCTGCTATGCAAAAGGTGGCTGAGTTTGCGACCTCTAGCAAGGAAAGCTACATCAATATCGATCAGAATATTCAAACTCAGGATGTGGTTAAGGCCATGTTGACCTTGGAAAGTCTGGTGGAGGAAGTCTATGGCTAGAAAAATCGGTATCATAGGTCTGGGCCATGTCGGAGCCACCCTCCTGCATGATTTGGTGGCAGGCAATCTCTTTGACGACTATGTCCTGATTGACAAAAATGAAGAGAAACTTGCGGCAGATATTCTGGATATGGAGGACCGTGTGGCCAATACGGGGCAGTCTGCCACTTTCATTGCCAATGATTACAGTGCTCTATCGGACGCAGATATTATCGTGTCGAGCCTTGGGAAAATCAGTCTCCAGGCCAATGCGACCAATAGCCGCTTTGCGGAACTGCCTTTCACTAGTCAAGAGGTCAAGGAAGTCTCGAGCAAGTTGGTTGCTTCAGGTTTTTCTGGTATTTTGATTGTCATTACGAATCCCGTCGATGTCATCAGTCAGCTCTATCAGACCTATACTGGTTTTCCTCGCAATCGGGTGATTGGCACAGGTACCTTACTAGATACGGCCCGGATGAAACGTGCGGTGGGGCATCGATTTGGGGTCTCTCCGACGGCCATCTCAGGCTACAATCTAGGTGAGCATGGCAATTCCCAATTCACTGCATGGAGCCAAGTGGTGGTGGCGGGTCAGCCTATTCAGGCACTTTTGCTCAAGAAAGAGCTGGACCAGCTGGCAGAGGAGGCGCGCATGGGCGGACACACCGTCTTTTTCGGCAAGGGCTATACCAATTTTGCCATCGCAGCGGCGGCCAAACGCTTGGTTGAGGCGGTTTTGGGCAATAGCAGAGCAGTGCTACCGGTTTCTCATTACCAGCAAGAGTACGGGGTTTATCTAGGTTATCCAGCAGTTATCGGCAAAGCGGGCATTGTAGACAGGGTGCCACTAGACTTGACCCAGGAGGAATGTGACCTCCTAGCAGCATCTGCAAAGCAAATCAGTAGTCGAGTAGAGATTGCCCAGACAGGAGACTGGGATAGCTTGAGTTTGTGATATGGTAGTAGACAAAGCCCAGCAAATCTGCTATACTATTCAACAAGAAAGAAGGTTGTTTCAGCATCTTTGTTTAGCGAGCTTGGGAGAGTGGGAGCCGAGCCGGGGTGGAAATAATTGGCGCTTTCAGTGAAAAATTATATAAAATGAAGTAATAAATTAGGGTGGAACCGCGTTCTCAACGCCCCTATGTCGCAAGGCAGGGGGGAGAGAAGGTGGTTCTTTTTCGCACCTGTACATCTTTCGGTTTATCTTTTACTACGTCGACGAATGATGAAACTCCGTTTCTTCATTACCAACCTCAAACAATTGTTATTGTTTGAGCTCGCTTTGCCGTACTCCAGTACAGCCTGCAGCTCGTTGTCTAGTACTAAAAGCAAACTAAAAGATGGTATTTAAAGAAAGAGGATTTTATGTCAAAAATTTCACCTAGACATTGTCAGTAGCCTCCTTTCTCCGTCAGTCAGGCTGACAAACGGAAGTCGCTAGGGCGAACTTCCTAGCCTATGCACTAGTTCCGGTTCTTAAAAAAATGTCGTTTTAAGAACTGGAACGTCACCAAATCATCTAATAGAAAGAAGAACAATATGTCAAAAAAGCTTACTTTTCAAGAAATTATCTTGACCTTACAACAATTTTGGAATGAGCAGGGGTGCTTGCTCATGCAAGCCTATGATACGGAGAAGGGTGCGGGTACCATGAGCCCATACACATTCTTGCGTGCTATCGGGCCTGAGCCTTGGAATGCGGCTTATGTGGAGCCTTCTCGTCGTCCTGCTGATGGTCGTTACGGGGAAAACCCAAACCGTCTCTACCAACACCATCAATTCCAAGTAGTTATGAAACCATCTCCATCTAATATCCAAGAACTCTACTTGGAGTCTTTGGAGCGTTTGGGCATCAATCCTTTGGAACATGACATTCGTTTCGTTGAGGATAACTGGGAAAACCCTTCAACAGGCTCAGCTGGTCTTGGCTGGGAAGTTTGGTTGGATGGTATGGAAATCACGCAGTTTACCTACTTCCAACAGGTCGGTGGCTTGGCGACAGGTCCTGTCACAGCCGAAGTAACCTATGGTTTGGAGCGTTTGGCTTCCTATATCCAAGAGGTTGACTCCGTTTACGATATCGAATGGGCTGACGGTGTTAAATACGGTGAAATCTTTATCCAGCCAGAGTATGAGCATTCAAAATATTCCTTTGAAGTATCCGACCAAGACATGCTCCTTGAAAACTTCACTAAGTTTGAGAAAGAAGCAGAGCGGGCTTTGGAAGAGGGCTTGGTTCACCCAGCCTTTGACTATGTGCTCAAATGTTCTCATACCTTTAACCTGCTCGATGCCCGTGGAGCTGTGTCTGTAACCGAGCGTGCAGGCTATATCGCCCGTATCCGTAACCTTGCCCGTGTCGTTGCCAAAACCTTTGTGGCAGAGCGCAAGAAACTTGGCTTCCCACTTTTGGATGAAGCAACACGAGCAGAATTGTTGAAGGAGGACGCAGAATAATGACAAAGAATTTACTTGTTGAACTTGGCTTGGAAGAAATCCCTGCCTACATCGTAACCCCAGCCATGCACCAGTTGCGTGACCGCATGGCGACTTTTTTGACAGACAATCGCTTGGCTTTTGACAGCATTGATGTTTTTTCAACGCCACGCCGTTTGGCTGTTCGTGTGCGTGGTTTGGCAGACCAGCAGACGGATCTTACAGAAGATTTCAAGGGTCCTGCTAAGAAGATTGCCTTGGATGCAGATGGGAACTTCACCAAGGCGGCTGAGGGCTTTGTCCGTGGCAAAGGCTTGACGACAGCTGACATCGAGTTTCGCGAGATCAAGGGCGAAGAGTATGTCTATGTGACCAAGCATGAAGCGGGTCAGCCAGCAAAGGCAGTCTTGGCGGGCATTCCAGAGGTCTTGAAGGCTATGACCTTCCCTGTCAGCATGAACTGGGCGTCCAACAAATTCGCCTACATCCGTCCTGTCCACACCTTGACCGTTCTCTTGGACGATGAAGCATTGAATATGGATTTCTTGGACATTAGATCAGCTCGCATCAGCCGTGGTCATCGTTTCCTTGGAAATGAAACTGAGATTGCAAGTGCAGATTCTTACGAGGCTGACTTGCGTGCACAGTTTGTTATTACAGACCCTGCAGAGCGTCAAAATATGATCGTCGAGCAAATCCAGGCTATCGAGGACAAACACAATGTGACAGTTGAGATTGATGAAGATTTGCTCAATGAAGTTCTCAACTTGGTCGAGTATCCAACTGCCTTTATGGGTTCCTTTGACACCAAATACCTAGAAGTGCCAGAGGAAGTCTTGGTAACTTCTATGAAAAATCACCAACGTTACTTCGTGGTGCGTGATAAATCTGGCAAGCTTTTGCCAAACTTCATCTCCGTCCGCAACGGTAACGACCAACACCTTGACAATGTTATCAAAGGAAATGAAAAAGTCTTGGTGGCTCGTTTGGAAGATGGCGAATTCTTCTGGCGTGAAGACCAAAAACTCAAGATTGCTGACTTGGTGGACCGTCTTAAAGTCGTAACCTTCCATGAGAAAATTGGCTCACTTTACGAGCACATGGAACGCACCAAAGTTATCGCAGAAAAACTGGCTGACCTGGCAGGCTTGTCTGCGGATGAAAAAGCAGATGTGACGCGTGCGGCAGACATCTACAAGTTTGACCTCTTGACAGGCATGGTCGGCGAGTTTGATGAATTGCAAGGGATTATGGGTGAGAAGTATGCCCTTCTTGCAGGGGAAAAACCTGCGGTGGCAGCAGCAATCCGTGAGCACTACTTGCCAAACTCAGCAGAAGGCGAATTGCCTGAGAGCAAGGTCGGTGCGGTCTTGGCACTGGCTGACAAATTTGATACCCTCCTATCTTTCTTCTCAGTAGGCTTGATTCCTTCTGGCTCAAACGACCCTTACGCTCTTCGTCGTGCAACACAGGGTATCGTGCGGATCTTGGAAGCCTTTGGTTGGGAAATTCCATTGGATCAGCTGATTGCGGAGCTCTACAGCTTGAACTTTGCTAGCTTGACCTATGACAACCAGCCAGCTGTTATGGACTTTATCCGTGCCCGTGTAGAGAAAATGATGGATAAGGCTATTCCGAAAGACATCCGTGAGGCTGTACTGGCCAGCTCAACCTTTGTCGTTAGACTGCAACTGGCAGCCAGCTCTGCTATTTTCCAAAAATCAAAAGAGGCTGACTACAAGGAAGCCGTGGAAAACTTGTCACGGGTCTTCAACTTGGCTGAAAAGGCGGAGGCGACTGCGATTGACAAGGCCCTCTTTGAAAATGAGCAGGAGAAAGCCCTTGCTGCAGCAGTGGCAGGCTTGGAATTGACGGAAGACATGGCAGGTAACTTGGACAAGCTCTTTGCTCTCAGCCCAGTCATCGCGGCCTTCTTCGACAATACCATGGTTATGGCAGATGACGCAGCAGTCAAAGCCAACCGCTTGGCTCTTTTGAAAGCCTTGGCGGATAAGGCAAGTGCTGTGGCGGTCTTCAATCTCTTGAATAGTAAGTAGGTAGTATGTCTCTTTTCAGAATTATAGAGTTGTATGTTATCATTCCTTTGCAAGCTTTGGCGATCATTGTTCTTATGTTTTTCTTTATTCGTTGGATGTGGCGAACATCTAAGATAGAAAAGGGCAATGCTAAACCTGCTATTCGCAAAAAGTCCAAACAGAAACTTTGTACTGCTGAAACGCAAGGGCGTTTTATGAGGCAACTACGTTTTAAGAAGAATTATGTCTATGTTTATGCTTATGATGTGGATGGAAAAACCTATGAAATTTATGATGTTATAATTTATAGGATAGGTGAAGTTATTAAGTTAGGTCCAATTCCGGTTAGTTATACAGGCAAAAGACAATTAGAGAATGTTGATGTGGTGAGAATTGCCTATAATCCTCTGATGCCACAGGAAGCGTATTTACCGGACAATCAAGGGAAGTGGACCGTGTTTTAAGAGATAAAAGGAGTTATTATGGAACAAGCAAAAATTGATCGCATCAATGAACTGGCTCGCAAGAAAAAGGCGGAAGGCTTGACAGAGGAGGAGTTGCAGGAACAAGCTGCTCTTCGTGAGGAGTACATCGAGGGTTACCGCCGTAGCGTGCGTGCCCATGTGGAAGGTATCAAGGTCGTCGATGAGGACGGTAATGATGTGACCCCTGAAAAACTCCGCCAAGTCCAACGTGAGAAAGGCTTGCACGGACGTAGTTTGGATGATCCTAATTCCTAAGACAAAGAAAAGGCTTGAGTTTCGGCTCAAGTCTTTTGCTATATATAATTCAATTCCTTCGGCAGGGCGACGGTTTCTTGCCCCTCTTTATCGAATACCAATACTGTTGACGGGAAGAAGGGGTCGAATTTGTTTTGGAAATCAATGGTGAGAACCTCTTTATAGCCTTCCTGTGAAAAGGTAATGCTGAGTTTGCCCTTGCGATTTTTCAGGGAGAAACGCAGAACCTTTTTCAAGGGTAGGACTCCTTTTAAATAATTATCAATGATAAACCAAAAATGGTCAATCACTTCGCCAGGAAGGGAAGTGACGACGCCGAAGCTGGCATAGCGCCCTTTTGTCTCTTGAAATGCCATAGTGACCTCCTCTCAGGTAAGAAAAAAGCCTGCAAAACAGGATTTTCTTTATGAATGACTTTATCGATTTCGCAGTTCTAAATAGCGTTTGTACCAAATATTGACATAGGCTGGAGAGAAGGGACCACGCTGATTGTTGATCCAGTCTACCAGGATTTTGACATTTTCCTTCAAGATATAGTCAATATCCGTCGAATAATTCATCGATTTCCGGTGGCGCTCGTACTCATCTACATCCAGCAATCGCTTTTCTCCATCCGCAAAGACTTTTACGTCTAGGTCATAGTCGATGTACTTCAAAGCCTCATTGTCTAGGACATAGGGGCTGGCAAGGTTGCAGTAGTAAGAAACCCCGTTCTCTCGAATCATGGCGATGATATTGAACCAATATTTTTTATGGAAATAGACAATAGCAGGTTCTCTTGTCACCCAACGTCGACCATCATTTTCAGTGACTAATGTATGATTATTGACTCCAATGATGGCATTTTCTGTTGTTTTTAGTACCATGGTGTCACGCCAGGCGCGATGAATTTCACCATCATGTTTATAACTTTGAATTGTAATAAAGTCGCCTTCTTTTGGTAATTTCACCTTGTTACCAACTTTCTACTATTACAATTTATCTTGACTATTATATCATATTTTTGGCACTTGGGCGAAATTTTTGTCATAGATAGTCGCGTAAAGCCGAACGAATGTCACCGTAATCATAGCCTTTTCGGGCCAGGGCTTGGGTCAGACGTTGTTGAAGCTCATAGCCTTCATATTTTCGGCTATATTTGCGGTATTGCTTGTCCAGTTCTTTTTCCAACAAATCGGCTTCTGCCTCCTCATCACTGTCCAAGTCCAAGTTAGCTACCACGCTTTTGGCCAGTTCATAGGAGAATCCCTTAGTCACCAGTCCTTGGGCAATCTTATCCTGCAGGGCGCGGAGAGGCAATTTGTGGCCATATTTTCGTAGAATCTTGTCTCCAACCTTTGCCGCTAGCTCAGAAAAGTCTGTATCAGTCAGTGCCTGGTCAATCAGGGATTTTTCAAGACCCTTGAGTTGCAATTTTTGCCGAAGGACAGCTGGCCCCTTGTCCCCGTTCAAGCTATTCTGCCGAACATAAGTTTCCGCATAGGCTAGGTCGTTGACCCAGTTTTCCTCCTCTAGATTGCGCAAAATTGCTGGGATGGTGTTCTCATCAACTTCGTACTTTCGCAGATAGTCAGCCACTTCCTTCTTGGTCCGCTGCTTAAAGGAAATAAAATAAAGAGCCAGGTTTTTCCCATAAGAAAATTGGGCAAAGTCCCGAATCTCCGCCAACTCCTGTTCAGAAATTTCCTTGTCCTTGGTCAGCATAAAGCGTACAATGGTGTCCTCAGTGATATAGAGCTTATCTGAACTATCCAGCTCCAGCAAATAGAGCCTTTTTTTCTTTTCAATCTTTGTTACTCTCATTCTTTCATTATACAGGAATTTTCGGTAAAATAGAAACATGAATCTACAAGTAAACCAACGAATTCCTCTAAAAATCAAGCGCATGGGCATTAACGGCGAAGGTATCGGTTTTTACCAGAAAACTCTCGTTTTTGTCCCTGGCGCTCTCAAGGGAGAAGAGATTTATTGTCAAATTACCGATGTCAAGCGGAATTTTGTCCAGGCCAAGCTTCTGAAAATCAATAAAGAGTCCAAGTTTCGTGTCCAGCCAGCCTGCGAGATTTACCAGGCCTGTGGTGGTTGCCAGATTATGCACCTCCGCTATGACAAGCAGCTGGACTTCAAGCAAGATTTGCTGCTACAAGCCCTGAAAAAATTCAAACCAGCAGGCTATGAACATTTTGACATCCGTCCGACCATCGGCATGGACCAGCCCACCCACTACCGAGCAAAACTGCAGTTCCAGACCCGCTCCTTTAAGGGCAAGGTGACTGCTGGGCTCTACGCAGAAGGTAGCCACCGCTTGATTGGGATTACAGATTGTCTAGTCCAAGATGAAGAAACCCAGACCATTATCAATGCCGTGTCAGACTTACTGACTAAGCATCGGATTCCTATTTACAATGAGCGAAGAGAGCAGGGGATTCGGACGGTGATGGTTCGCAGGGCCCGCCAGACTGGCCAGGTGCAGCTGATTTTCGTCACCTCTTGCCAGGTCAATTTGACGCGATTGATTGAGCAATTGACGAAGCAATTTCCTGCCATTGTCACCGTTGCCCTCAACTGGAACCAGTCCAAATCCAGCGAGATTTACGGGGAGCGAACGGATATTCTGTGGGGACAAGAAGCCATTTCTGAAGCTGTTTTGGACTTTGAATTTTCCTTGTCACCTCGGGCATTTTACCAACTGAACCCGCAACAGACAGAGGTTCTTTATGGAGAAGCTGTTAAGGCCTTGGACTTAAGGGGCGATGAGCACTTGATTGATGCTTACTGTGGTGTAGGGACTATCGGTTTTGCTTTCGCGAGGAAGGTGCAGTCACTGCGGGGAATGGATATAATCCCTGAAGCTATCGAAGATGCGAAGAAGAATGCAGCTAGGATGGGACTGACCAATACCCATTATGAGGCAGGAAAGGCGGAGGAGATTATTCCTAAATGGTACCAGGAAGGCTATCGGGCAGATGCTTTGGTAGTGGATCCTCCTCGGACGGGCTTGGACGACAAGTTATTGGAAACCATTTTGGACTTCCGACCTGAAAAAATGGTCTATGTTTCCTGTAATGTTTCGACCTTGGCACGAGATTTAGTAGCGCTCAGCCGGGCCTACAAGGTTGAATACATCCAATCTGTTGATATGTTTCCTCATACTGCTCGAACTGAAGCGGTGGTTAAGTTGGTGAGGAAATGAGTCTATTACTGGCAGTCACGGATGATTTACCGACATTTTTCTTGAAATTTTCCTAAAAAATGAAAAGTAGGGAAAATCTCTATAAATTCTTGATTTCCGAACGTTTTTTTACTATACTAATAGTGGTTATAACCAATGGAAGAGGTGATAATATGGTTACCGAAGCAGGTGACAAACCGCTATATTTACAATTGGTAGACGAATTGGAAATGAAGATTCGGAATACCATGGAGCCGAATGATAAATTATCTTCTGAGCGCAAGTTAACTCATATTCATGGGGTGAGTAGGATTACAGTCCGCCTGGCAATTCAAGAATTGGAAAGAAGGGGACTTGTTTATAAAAAACATGGTAAGGGAACCTATGTTTCAGAGATAAGAGAGCCTGCTGTTGATTTGTCCTCTGCCTATAGTTTTACAGAGCAGATGCGGAAAATCGGCAAGGTTCCAAAGACCCAGATTTTGTCGTTGCTTGAGAAAAATGCGTCCGAGTATCTGGCCAAGCAGCTGCAAATCGACATCAACGAGCCCATCGTTGAATTAGAACGGATTCGCCTAGCTGATAATGTTCCAATGATGCTGGAAAAGACTTATATTCCAGCTGAAGTTGTACCTGGAATGACTGAAGAGCGCCTTAATCACATGCCGCTCTATGAAATATTTGCTGAAGATTACAATCAAACCATTCGGCTGGCAGAAGAAGAATTTTATGCCAGTATTGCACTAGACCATGAGGCCAAGGTCCTGGGCATTAAAAACAATAGTCCCGTTCTTCATATCACTCGGAAGACCTACAATCAAAAAAATAAGATTATTGAGTTTACCTTTAGTATTGCGCGGGCAGACCAGTTCAGATATAAGATTAGCCACGTCCGTCAAGAGTAGTGGATTTCTACATCAAGGCTATTGAATCAATATTAGTTTTTTTACGAAGACAGCGAGCTAGGACAGGATTACTGCCCTGGCTTTTTTGCAAGAAAAAGAGGGCTTTGAGCCCTCAGGTGATGTTTACGAGAATAATCGTTTAAATATTTTATTTGATGAGTATTTGAGCAGCTGCATGCCAATAAAACCACTTGGAATAGCCAAGCAGAAGGACAGGAAGGCAGGGATGTTCAGCGAAAGATACACGTAAGTTGCTAGAACCGTCAAAATACTAAAAACAACAATATTCACAAAAAATAATAATTCATTGATTCGTGGAAGACTGGATTCTCTTGCTTGGTACGCTTTATAAGGGGCCTGTTTCTCTTTCGGGATATACTCTTCAGTGGGGATTTGGTCAGGCCGATATTGTCTAAGTGCCATATCGTCTCCTTTATTTTGCTTTTCAAGAATACCATAAAATTGAGTGGAAACTGTAACAAGATTATTACAATATTGTTACAAAGAAATTAGAAAAGTCTGAAGATTAAAATTCGGGTCCGCTTCCTTTTTTAGAAAATCTTTGTGATATAATGAACATTATGAAAAATATTATTATAACAGCAACAGCTGAAAGCATTGAACAGGTCAAAGAACTGTTAGCAGCAGGTGTTGACCGTATTTATGTTGGTGAGGCAGACCATGCCCTCCGAATTCCGACCAATTTTTCCTATGATGAGCTTCGCCAAATAGCAGAGCTGGTTCACGAGGCAGGCAAGGAATTGACTGTCGCAGCCAACGCTCTCATGCACCAAGATATGATGGACAATATCAAGCCTTTTATGGAATTGATGAAAGAAATCAAGGTCGATTATCTGGTCGTTGGGGATGCAGGTGTTTTTTATATCAATAAGCGGGACGGCTACAATTTCAAGCTTATTTACGACACATCTGTCTTTGTAACATCCAGCCGACAAATCAATTTCTGGAAGGACCACGGCGCTGTCGAGGCTGTCTTAGCAAGAGAAATCCCATCGGCAGAACTCTTTGATATTTCGGAAAATCTGGAAATTCCTGCGGAAATATTGGTTTACGGTGCCTCTGTTATCCACCATTCCAAGCGGACCTTGCTCAAAAACTACTATAACTTCACTAAGGCGGATGAGACGGATTTGTCCAAGGAACGTGGACTTTTCTTGGCAGAACCTGCAGATCCAGAAAGTCATTATTCCATTTTTGAGGATAAACACGGAACGCATATTTTTATTAACAATGATATCGACATGATGACCAAGTTGACAGAGCTTTATGAACATGGCTACCGAAATTGGAAGTTGGATGGTATTTTTTGTCCAGGTCAGAACTTCGTCGAGATTGCCAAATTATTCGTCCAAGCGCGTGATTTATTGGAAAAAGGAGAATTCACCTACGACCAAGCCTTTCTCTTGGACGAACAAGTACGCAAGTTCCACCCAAGCCAACGCGGTTTGGACACCGGATTTTACGAATTTGACCGGAACAAGGTGAGGTAATAAAACAGTCCGGGGGACTGTTTTATCCCGAGCCTAGAAATAGAGAAGCGAGGCCAGTCCGGGGGACTGTTTTATCCCGAGCCTAGAAATAGAGAAGCGAGGCCAGTCCGTGGGACTGTTTTATCCCGAGCCTGTCAATGGGAAAGCCCGGTCCAGAGGGTTGTTTTAGTCATCGCCAATTCTTAGATTTTATCTTAATTCTATCCTGGTAACTGACTTAGTGTCGGCTTCTAAAGGAGCTTGACACTAAACGGAAAGTTCCATTGAACCTTTCCTAGTCAGTTACACTAGACAGCTAGGTCAAAAAGTGTCGTTTTGACCTAGCTATCGTCGCATATTTTAATTCAAATCAATCTATACTGGCAGAGCCAACTTTGCCACTTAATATAGGTAAGGTCCAAGTACGGAACCGCCTTTAGGCGAGTTCTAGGCCCTGCAATAGGTTTTCAAGTGGAAAAATATCGTTCCATTTGAAAACCGTCGCCAATTCTTAATTTTTATCTTAATTCTATCCTGCAAATAGAAAGAGGAATATTATGTCAAAAGCATTAAAGCGTCCCGAGGTCTTGTCACCTGCTGGGACATTGGAGAAATTGAAGGTTGCCATTGATTATGGTGCCGATGCTGTCTTTGTTGGCGGTCAGGCCTACGGTCTGCGTAGCCGGGCTGGGAACTTTACTATGGACGAGATGCGGGAAGGGATTGAATACGCCCACGCCCGTGGTGCCAAGGTCTATGTTGCGGCTAACATGGTGACCCATGAAGGGAATGAAGAAGGAGCGGGAGCCTGGTTCCGTGAACTGCGGGATATGGGCTTGGATGCGGTTATCGTGTCTGACCCAGCCCTCATCGTCATTTGTGCCACTGAAGCGCCGGGACTTGAAATCCATCTGTCCACCCAGGCTTCATCGACCAATTATGAAACCTTCGAGTTCTGGAAGGAATTGGGCTTAACCCGCGTTGTTTTAGCCCGCGAAGTGACCATGGAAGAGGTAGCTGAAATTCGTAAACGGACAGATGTTGAAATCGAAGCCTTTGTCCACGGTGCCATGTGTATCTCCTACTCAGGACGTTGCGTCCTCTCCAACCACATGAGCAAACGTGATGCCAACCGCGGCGGTTGCTCCCAGTCTTGCCGCTGGAAGTACAACCTCTATGACTTGCCATTCGGTGAAGAGCGTCGTTCGATTAAGGGGGAAATACCAGAGGAGTTCTCCATGTCTGCGGTGGACATGTGTATGATCGACCATATTCCAGACATGATTGAAAATGGGGTTGATAGCCTAAAAATCGAAGGCCGGATGAAATCTGTCCACTACGTGTCAACCGTAACCAACTGCTATAAGGCTGCGGTCGATGCCTATCTAGAAAGTCCAGAAAAGTTTGAAGCGATCAAACAAGACCTGATTGACGAGTTGTGGAAAGTAGCCCAGCGTGAACTGGCAACTGGTTTTTACTACAATCCACCAACTGAAAATGAGCAATTGTTTGGTGCCCGTCGCAAAATTCCTGAGTACAAATTTATCGCTGAAGTTGTTGCCTTTGACAAGGAAACCATGACAGCAACTATTCGTCAGCGCAATGTCATCAACGAAGGAGACCAAGTTGAGTTCTACGGGCCAGGTTTCCGTCATTTTGAAACGACCATTCAAGGCCTGCATGATTCCAATGGAGATAAGATTGACCGTGCCAATAAGCCTATGGAACTGCTGACTATTAAGCTAGACCGTGAAATCTATCCAGGCGATATGATCCGCGCCTGCAAGTCAGGGCTCATCAATCTCTATCAAGAGGACGGCAAGGCTGTTACTATTCGTGCATAAGAAAAAGGCTGGAGAAATTCAGCCTTTTGATAATTGTGATTTTTTGATGTTTTCTGGAACCAGAGAGATTTTTTTAATCTCATCAATCCGAATGATACTGGTCACGCGCCGTTTGAAATTTTTCATAATCAAGCGTTGTCGTTCCTTGTCATACTTGACAATATCCCCGGTAAAGCTACGTTCACCATAAATAACATGGATAGCAGCCTTCTTTTGAATGGCCAGCTCAAGATACTCTTGAATCTCTTCTCTGGTTGCAGGCTCCATAGGCTTTGGTTGGGATCTGTAAACCAGAAAATCATTGATACGGTCGAAAATGGATTCCAAAAACCTCTTCATGGCAATATCCTTTCAAACTTGCTATAATCATCTTATACAATTTTTATAAAAATGACAAGTGTTTGCGAACAAATAAGTGAAGGAGGTAACAAATGGCAGAATTTACATTTGAAATCGAAGAAAAACTCTTGGTCCTATCTGAGAATGATAAGGGCTGGACCAAGGAGCTTAATCGTGTGTCCTTTAACGGGGCACCAGCCAAATATGACATCCGCACTTGGAGTCCCGACCATACCAAGATGGGCAAGGGCATTACCCTCAGCAATGAAGAATTTCAAGTCATGCTGGATGCATTTACCAATTAGTAAGATGAGGAGCCTAAGCGATTAGGTTCCTTTTTCTCATAACTGGTTGGAGGAGTTTGTGTGCCACTGTGGCGAGGGAAATTTTTGCTAAATCAGGCAGGATGAAGGGCAGGACTGTCCAGCCAAGTGTATCTGTCCAGCTAGCACCGCTGACCAGTTTGAATACTAAACATCCCAGTCCAAAGCAAGTAGCGGTTCCCAGCAGACAAGCCAGAAAGACCTGGAATGGAGAACTATTATTTGTCGTCAAGCTGGATGTGATAGCCGCGTAGGCCAAAAAGCCCCAGAGAAATCCAGCAGTCGGTCCGAAAAGATTGGCCACTCCACCTGACAATCCTGCGAATACAGGCAGTCCAATGGCACCCAAGGTCAGATAAATTCCGACACTTGCCAGGGCCAGTTTCCTTGGGTAGAGGCAGGCAATCAGGGCGATAGCCAGGGTTTGGAGAGTAAAGGGAACAGGACCAATGGGAAGGCTGATTTGTGAAAGGGCTGCAATGAGGGCCGCACCGATTGCAGTGTAGACCAAATGGAGAGTTGATTCTTGTTTCATGGGATGGTTATCCTTTTATAATAATTGGTTAACAAAATTATAGTTTGATTTTCAAAGGAAGTCAATCCATTGACTATCAGCTGTCACAGTTATAGGAAAAATCTATAGCTATTCATAAAAAAGTTATATAAGCAAAAAACTATGTTTTTTAAGTAGACTGGTCCATTCTCATGCTACAATGGATAAAAATAAGAAAGCGAGACATCCTATGTCAGAATTATTAGCTATTTACCGTACCTTAAAAGCTAAAAAATGGGTGGATTTGACCCATCAAATCAATGAAAATAGTCCTCATTTCCCTGCCCTGCCTGCCTTGGAGAAGAAGACCTTGTTTGACCACAAGGACGGATTTTTCGTAGAGCAGTTCACGGTCGTTGGCCAGTATGGTACCCATATCGACCCGCCTGTTCACTTTGTGGAGGGGGCTCGTTATTTGGACGAGATTGACTTGAAAGATTTGCTCCTGCCTCTTTATGTTATCGATAAGTCGCAGGCAGTTGCAGCAAATCCAGATTACCAAATCACCAAGCAGGATATTTTGGATTTTGAAGAGGAACATGGTCCTATTGCAGAGGAGTCCTTTGTTGCCTTCCGCTCAGACTGGTCTAATCGCTGGCCAAGCCAGGATGCCATCCGTAATTTGGATGATAATGGAGTGCAACATACCCCAGGTTGGAGCCATGATGCCTTGGAGTATCTGATTGAGGAACGCAAGGTCAAGGCCGTTGGTCATGAGACCCTGGATACAGACTCAGGAGTATCAGCAGCAGAGAATGGTGGTAGCCTTCCAGAGGAATACTATCTTCTGTCAAAAGACATTTACCAGGTAGAAGTCCTCAACAATCTTGATCAGGTTCCAGCGACGGGGAGCTTGATTTCCATCGCCTTTCCACATTGGGAAAAGGGCTCGGGTTCACCAGTTAGAGCCATTGCTATTTTGCCATAAGATGATAAAACGCCCAGATGAAAGTCTGAGCGTTTTTATGAAATTTCTATCGCATGGTGACAAATTCTTCTGAGCCAGTTGGGTGGATTGCCACAACGGCGTCAAATTGTTCCTTGCTAGCTCCCATTTTGATAGCAACTGAGAAACCTTGGATCATCTCGTCGACACCGTAGCCGATACCGTGGAGGCCGACCACTCGTTCTTCAGGACCAACGGTGACTAGTTTCATCTTGGTCAGCTGGCGGTTGTCTGCCATGGCTGTGTACATAGAGGTAAAGGCTGAAGTGTAGCACTTGACTTGGTCCGCACCGTATTGAACAAGGGCCTGGTCTTCTGTTAATCCGACCGTACCGATAGCTGGGTGGGAGAAGACAACAGTTGGAATGTCTGTATAGTCCATTTTGGCATCTGTTTTACCGTTGAATAAGCGTTCCGATAGGAGCCGTCCAGCCTTGATAGCAACGGGTGTCAACTCTTTTTCACCCGTCACGTCGCCCAAGGCATAGATGCCAGGAACCACTGTTTCTTGGTATTGGTTGACTTCGATGTGGCCCGATTTTGTTAGTGTCACACCAGTAGCTTCTAGGTTAAGCTGGTTGGTATTTGGCTTGCGCCCAACAGCCCAGAAAACCTGGTCAGTAATGTGGGAAGTGCCGTCCTCAAAGAAGATTTGGATTTTTCCTTCTGGCGTTTTCTCCAGCTTGCTTGGCGTTTTATGGGTGTGAAGTGGGAGCTTAGTTCGCTCCATCTCTTCCATGAGGGCATCCGTAATGTAGGTATCGAAGTTACGCAATGGGCGGTCGCCGCGGACAAAGAGCTGGGCATCCACTCCCAAACCGTGTAGGACGCCAGCCACCTCAACGGCAATATAGCCAGCGCCGATAACAGCGACAGACTCTGGCAATTCTTCCCAGGCAAAGAAGTCGTCGGACACGACACCCAATTCAGCACCTGGAATGGCGGGAATAACTGGAAGACCACCAGTAGCGATGACAATGTGTTTGGCTTTGATTCGCTCACCATTGACCTCGACCGTATGGCTATCTACAAATTTAGCAAAACCTTGAATGACCTCAACCTGATTGTTTTTGAAGGTATTGCTATAAGAGGAACGAGAACGCTCGATATAGGCCTCACGGTTCTGACGCAGGGTTGCGAAGTTGAAGTGAACATCCTGGCTGGTGAAACCGTATTCTGGTCCATAAGTGTGAATGGCTTCAGCTACTTGAGAACCGTACCACATGATTTTTTTAGGAACACAGCCTAGATTGACACAGGTTCCACCGATATAGCTGCCTTCAATAACGGCAGCCTTGGCACCATACATAGCCGCTCGGTTCATAGTGGCAATGCCACCACTTCCTCCACCAATGCTGATAATATCAAATTCTCTCATTTTCTTCCTCCAAAGATTTCTTGACTACATTCTACCCTTTTTTTATCTTTCAATCAAAAATCCGCTACGTCTATCGTGAAACCTTGTTTAGGTTTTTCTTACTATTATTTTGTAAAAATACTGGCCATACCTGCATGATTGATAGAAGCTATTTCTTACAAAAATGTAAGTGGGATAATTGACAAAAATATTATAAAATTAGTATGGAAAACACTTGCAAAAAACGATGTATAGGTGTATTATCTGTATAAGACAATTATTTTTGTAACATGTAAAGGAGACTGATATGTTTAAGTCCAAAAAAGCAAAAATTGCCCTTTTTTCTGGTCTTGGGGTTGCATCGGTAGCCCTGGTCGGTGGGGCCTTACTCTTCTCTAATGCCTTAGGTGGTTCAGGTAGCGCAGGTGAAGACTTTACATTACCCATGACCTACAGGGTGGTTCAGGAAGGTTCGATTGCTTCGTCGACCTTGTTGACGGGGACAGTGGCTGCGGGTGAAGAGCAGTTTGTCTATTATGACCCCTCTAAAGGCGATATCAGTGAATTTTACGTTGAACAGGGGAGCCAGGTAGAGGCTGGAACGGCCCTGCTTCGCTATGATGCTTATGAATTGCAAACGGCTCTTGATTCGGCTGTGCGCGGACGGGATAAGATTGGACGTCAAATATATGAGGTGCAAAATGGTGGTCAGACCTTGCCAACAACAGGTGACCCAGCCTTGGATGGAGAAGCAGCGGCCTCTGCCCAACGTTCCATTGATTTGCAATTGGCGGATTTGAATGATGCCTATGCGGATGCCCAAGCGGCGGTAGACAAGGCGTGGACGGCCGTCAATGAAGCGACCGTTGCCAGCACCGTGTCAGGTACAGTTGTTGAGGTCAATAAGTCTGTTTCTAAGAGCTCAACCAATAGCCAGACAGTCATTCACATCGTCAACCAAAATAGCCTGCAGGTGACAGGTCAGCTTACAGAATATGATTTGGCCAATATCAAGGTTGACCAAGAAGTGAAATTAAGCACTAAAGTCTATCCAGAACAGACCTGGACTGGTAAAATTTCCTATATTTCAAACTATCCAGCCAATGATCAAACTGCGGTAGCAGTACCGGGTGGCGGCGGATCTGGTGGTGGTGCCAAGTATACTTTCAAGGTGACTTTGACTAGCGATATCGGCGACCTCAAGCAAGGTTTCACTGTCAATATGGAAGTGGTCAACACCAGCAAAAATATCTTGGTCCCTGTGACAGCTGTTGTCTATGAGGATGATAAGACCTTTGTTTGGACATTGGTAGATGGTAAGGCTAAAAAAGTAGAGGTGACTCTGGGTAATGCAGATGCTCTTAACCAGGAAGTGATCAAGGGCTTGTCTGTTGGTGACCATGTCATTGTCCTCCCAGATTTTGACTTACAAGAGGGTCAAGAGGTAGAAGCCGATGAAGAACCAGCTAATTAAACTCACACAAATCAACAAATCCTATAAAAACGGTGACCAGGAGTTGCGAGTTCTCAAGGATATTGATTTGGAAGTCGAAGAGGGAGAATTTCTAGCCATTATGGGACCGTCCGGGTCTGGTAAATCCACTCTCATGAACATTATTGGTTTGCTGGACAGGTCTAGTTCTGGCAACTATTGGCTAGAAGGCGAGGAAGTCAGCCAGTTATCGGAGAAAAAGTTGGCCCAGGTCCGCAATGACCAAATCGGTTTTGTCTTCCAACAATTCTTCCTCCTTGCCAAGCTCAACGCCTTGCAGAATGTGGAGTTACCCCTAATTTATGCAGGAGTACCGTCCAACCAACGTAAGAAAAAGGCCAAACGTTACCTAGAAAAAGTTGAATTGGCAGAACGTATGGACCACCTGCCGTCGGAATTGTCTGGAGGTCAAAAGCAACGGGTGGCTATTGCGCGTGCCTTGGTCAATAGCCCAGCCATTATCTTGGCGGATGAGCCGACGGGGGCCCTGGATACCAAGACTGGCCAGCAGATTATGGAGCTTTTGACTGAGCTCAATAATGAAGGTAAGACCATTATCATGGTCACCCACGAGCCAGAGATTGCCGCCTATGCCAAGCGGAAAATCGTTCTTCGGGACGGGGTTATCACTGAGGACAGAAGAAGGGAGGAGGCTTAATGGAAAATTGGAAATTTGCCTTAAAATCAATCCTAGCCCACAAGATGCGCTCCCTCCTCACCATGCTGGGTATCATTATCGGTGTGGCTGCTGTTGTTATCATCATGGCTCTAGGTGAAGGCCTACAGAAATCCATGGAGAAGGCCCTGGCTGGTGAGCAAAATAATGTCTCTGTCCATTTTTCTCCTTATGTAAATTTAGAAGAGGTTTCGTCGGGTTTATTTAATGCTGGCTTCACTGGGGAAATGTCTATGGAAGAAGAGCCTGACTTGACCCATAGCATGTTGCAAGGACTTCTGGAAATTGACGGTTTAAGCAACTACTATATCAATTTGAGTAATATGGGAACAATAGAAGCCGGTAACAAATCAGCTGATAATGTGACCATCAATGGGGTCAGCCATTCCTATTTTGATGTCAAAAATCTAGAAATTTTGGCAGGACGCAAGTTCACTCCTAATGACTATAGTCGCTTTGCTCGCATTATCATGCTGGATGTCAATCTGGCTGAAAAACTGTTTGGCTCCATGGAAGCCTCCCTCAACCAGACGGTTTCTCTCAATGGCAATGCCTATCTAGTTATCGGTGTTTATAAGGAGCCCAATGCTGGTACGGCCATGTTTGGGATGAACTCAGGCGGTAATGCCATTATGGCCAATACCCAGGTTGCTGCAGAGATGGGCATGAAAGAAAATTCTGGACTCTATGTCTATGTCGAAGATGTGACCAGGGCCACAGAGGTTGGTCAGGCTGCTGCGGACTATCTGACTAGGGTTTCTGGTCTAAAAGAGGCTCGCTATGATATTTTTGACATGTCTGCCATGATTGAAAGTTTCAAGAGTGAGCTAGGTATTGTGACCACCTTTATAGGTGCGGTTGCAGGTATCTCCCTCTTGGTCGGCGGTATCGGCGTGATGAACATTATGCTGGTATCCGTGACCGAGCGGACACGGGAAATCGGTCTGCGGAAGGCACTGGGAGCGACTCGTGCCAATATCTTGAGTCAGTTCTTGATTGAGGCTATGGTCTTGACCACTCTGGGCGGTGCCATTGGTCTCTTAATCGCCCAAACGACTGTCGTTTTGCTCAATATCAGCAAGGTCATGGGTGAGGGTATGTCCGCCGTCATCTCTATCCCAGTGGTTCTGGGGAGTCTCGCCTTCTCAGCCCTGGTTGGTATCATCTTCGGTGTCCTCCCAGCAAATAAGGCTTCTAAATTGGATCCAATTGAAGCACTGCGATATGAATAACATTCAAAACGATTAGGTTTTTCCTAGTCGTTTTTCTGTGAGCAAACGGCTTGACATTGTCACTAGTTAAAGATAAAATAAGGACATCATTCAGATTAAAGGAGTAACATCATGGTAGAATTAGGTATTTCAACATTTGGAGAAACAACCCCTCTTGAAAAGACAGGAGAAACGTACAGCCACGACGAGCGCATTCGTCAGCTGGTCAAAGAGATTGAACTGGCAGATCAGGTTGGCCTGGATGTCTATGGGATTGGGGAGCATCACCGCGAAGATTTTGCGGTCTCTGCACCTGAAATTGTCCTGGCAGCAGGTGCTGTCAATACCAAGCATATCAAACTGACATCAGCAGTTTCGATTCTTTCCTCTATGGATCCAGTCCGCCTCTATCAGCAGTACACCACCATTGATGCTTTGTCAAACGGCAGAGCGGAAATCATGGCTGGCCGTGGTTCCTTTACGGAGTCCTTCCCCTTGTTTGGTTATGATTTGCATGACTATGAAGAACTGTTCGATGAAAAATTGGATATGCTTTTAGAGATTGACAAGGCTACCAACTTGAATTGGGGTGGTAAATTCACCCAGTCGGTGGACAATAAGCCTGTATATCCGCGACCTGTTCAGGAAGATTTTCCTATCTGGGTAGCGACTGGTGGCAATGTCGAGTCAACCATCAAGATTGCCCAAAAAGGCCTGCCAATCGTTTATGCAGTCATTGGAGCAGGGGCTCATCGTTTTAAACCGCTGGTAGATGCCTACCGAAAGGTGGCTCGCAATTCCGGTCACTCACCTGAGAAAACTAAGGTTGCAGCCCATTCTTGGGGTTGGATAGCAGACGACCATGACAAGGCTGTTGAGGAATACTTCCACCCAACTAAAGTGGTCACTAACAATATCGCAAAGGACCGGCCACACTGGTCTGAAATGACCAAGGCCCAATACCTCTATTCTTTGACAGATGAAGGAGCAAGCATTGTTGGCGATCCACAGCACGTCGCTGCAAAAATTATCCAAACTATCGAAACCTTGGATTTGGAGCGTTTCTTCCTCCACTTGCCAATTGGCTCTATGCCACATGAGGATGTCCTCCGTGCTATCGAGCTTTATGGTAAAGAAGTCGCACCGATTGTGCGAGAATATTTTGCTAAAAAAGAAGAAGCTGAAAAGTAAATTTGCCCTCACTGAAAGGCTGGTATTCGCCAGCCTTTTTATCTGTCCATTTTAGGAAAAAATGATGTATAATAGATGCAGAAATAGATGTTTGAGGGCGCAAAATGGAAAATTTACAGGAATATGTAGCGTTTGATTTGGAATTTAATGCGGGCAACGGTGCCTATCAGCTGATTCAGCTGTCGGCAGTTAAGTTTGTCAACCATGAGGAAGTGGACCAGTTCGACAGCTATGTTTACACAGATGTTCCCCTCCAGTCCTTTATCAACGGTTTGACAGGTATCACCGCAGAGAAGATTAAAACTGCCCCTAAAATAGAGACAGTTTTAGCAGATTTTCAGGCCTTTGTGGGACAAGCAGCCCTCATCGGTTACAATGCTATGAAGTCTGATCTACCTATTTTGGCAGAAAATGGTCTGGATTTGAAGGACCAGTACCAGGTTGACCTCTATGAAGAGGCCTTGGAGCGTCGGTCAACAGACTTAAACAGTATCGTCAATCTCAAGCTGACCTCAGTGGCGGACTATCTGGGTGTCAAGGGACGAGGGCACAATAGCCTAGAAGATGCTCGTATGACCGCCCAGGTATATGAGAAATTTTTAGAGTTTGATGAAAACCAACAGATGCTAGGTCAGCAGGAAGTCGTGACCAACAATCCCTTTGCCGGACTAGGAAATTTGTTTGATTAGAAGAGAAAATGAGCTACAGCAATGAAACTGTAACTCATTTTTTTGATTTTCTAGTTGGCATTGGTGTGAAGCTATAAATTTGCGTTCAGCTAGAGCATATTTCAATTAGGGAGTCCAATAGTCCAGTGGACTATTGGAGCCAATCGCTGAGAAATAAGAGAGCGATTGGAATTGATATGAGTCCCTAAAACTGCACTCATCTCAAACTTACTTCATCGTAGGGAAAAGAAGTACATCCCGAATGGTTGTTGTATCTGTTAAGAGCATGCAGAGGCGGTCGATACCGATTCCCAGTCCGCCTGTTGGTGGCATACCGTATTCGAGGGCTTCGATATAGTCGTAGTCTACGCCAGTCGCCTCGTCATCACCCAGTTCTTTAGCTTTAGCTTGGGCTTCAAAACGTTCCAATTGGTCGATTGGGTCGTTCAATTCTGTAAAGGCATTTCCGTATTCCTTTGTCATGATGAAGAGCTCAAAGCGGTCTGTGAAGCGTGGGTCTTCATCGTTTTTCTTAGCTAGTGGTGACACGGCTACTGGGTGACCATAGACAAATGTTGGTTGGATAAGAGTTGCTTCAACGTACTCTTCAAAGAAGCTGTTGATGATTTGGCCAACTTCTGTATGGTGTTTTTCTACAGGAACCTTGTGTTCGTTTGCCAGGGCGATAGCTTCTTCTAAGCTCATCTCCTGCCAGAAGTCCACACCAGTTTGTTCCTTAATAGCATCGACCATGTGGATACGCTTGAATGGCTCGTGGATAGCAATTTCAGTTCCTTGATAAGTAACAGGACCGTCGCCGACAACTGCCTTAGCAGTATGTTGGATAATGCCCTCGGTCAAGTCCATGATGTCTTGGTAGTCAGCATAGGCCTGGTAGACCTCAATTGAAGTAAACTCAGGGTTGTGAGTGGCGTCCATACCCTCGTTACGGAAGATACGGCCGATTTCATAGACACGCTCCATACCACCGACAATCAGGCGTTTGAGGTGCAATTCAGTCGCGATACGCAAGACCATATCAATGTTTTGTGCATTGTGGTGGGTAATAAATGGACGGGCAGCAGCACCACCAGCCTCATTGTGGAGAACGGGCGTTTCCACTTCCAAAAAACCAAGTCCGTCCAGGTAACGACGGATTTCAGAAATGATTTTTGAGCGCGTGATAAAGCGGTCAAAGCTCTCACGGTTGGTAATCAAATCCAAATAACGCTTGCGGTAGCGGGTTTCGATGTCTGTCAAACCGTGGAATTTTTCTGGCAATGGGCGGAGCGCCTTAGACAGATGGGTCAGCTTGCGAGCGTGGATAGACAATTCGCCCACGTTTGTTTTGAAGACGTCGCCCTCAACACCGACAAAGTCACCCAAGTCAGCTTTTTTGAAGATTTCGTAATTTTCTTCGCCAACATCATCCTTACGGACATAAATTTGAATTTGCCCTTCACGGTCTTGGATATGGGCAAAGCCAGCCTTACCCTTACCGCGTTTGGTCATGATACGACCAGCGATAATAGCCGTTTGACCCAGCTCTTCCAATTCTTCTTTTGATTTGTCTTCGTATTGTTCCTTCAACTGAGCAGAATCAGCAGAGCGTTCAAATCGCTTACCGAAGGGGTCAATGCCCTGTTCTGCAAGAGCTGTCATTTTCTCACGACGGACAAGTTGTTGGTCATTCAATTCTTCAAAATGTTCAGTAGACATAAAATTTTCATTCCTCCAAAGTCTGTTCCTTCTATTCTATCATAGAAGAGGTAAAAAATCAGCAAAAAAGAAAGCAGGAAACTGCTTTCTTAGTGAGATTTATAGCGAGTATCATTCCAAACCAGCTCGGTAAAGTGTTCAAAGTCTGTCGTTTCCAAAATGGAAATGGAAGCATTATCCAAACCACCGCGGTGACGGAGCTGGGCGGGTGTAAATCCGAGCAGCCGGTGGATGGAAGCGGTTAGGATAGCTCCGTGGCTGACAATTAAGACCCTATCCATGTCCTGTCTTTTTAATGATTGGATAAAATCCACCATCCGTTGAGTAACTTGATGGACACTTTCTGCTTCAAATAGGTCATTGTCAAAAAGGGCTAGATTATGTTTGAGTGCCCAGGCTTGTTTGGGGTAGATGGCACGAAAAATTGCCATCTTGCTTCCTTCTAACGTTCCAAAATTCCATTCACGTAATTGTTGCGTGATTAGAACGGTTTGGCAATGGTGATTGGCTTTGGCAATTTCTACGGCAGTGCTATGTGCGCGCTGCAAATCACTAGAATAAATAGCATCAAAGGGGATTTCAGCAAGGTATTTGCCTAGTTTTTCTAAATCCTGATAAGATTCAGGCAAGAGAGCCGAATCTCCAGAATAACCCTGAAATCGACCTTCCAGATTCCACTCGGTCTTGCCGTGGCGGATAAAGTAAATCCTCATGCTAGTCTCCCTCGGTCAAATCGGAAAAACTAGCCTTGACAAAATCAGCCAGGACCTGACTATCAATGCCGATGGAACGGCCCACTTCACCAGCAGAGACAATCATGTAGCCCGTTTCCAGTGCTGACTGGTCTATGTAGATAGGAAAATTGTGCTTTTGCCGGATACCGACAGGGTTGTTGGCACCGTGGACATAGCCGGTTGTCTTTTCCAGATCCTTTTGTGGAATCATGGTGACCTTCTTGTTGCCAGAGACCTTGGCCAATTTCTTTTCGGACAGGTGCTCGGTAATGGGAACAATTCCGATAATGGGCCCTGTCTTATCACCTTTTAGGGCCAGGGTTTTGTAGATTTGTTCCATTTGGATACCTTCAGGTACCTTGCCTTCAAGGGCATTGATGACCAGACTGTCGTGGGCAATTTTGGCCTTGTCCAGAATCTGGTCGACCAAGGTTTTCTTGATTTTTTCTTTCTTTGCCATAGGATGACCTCCTACTTGTATTTTTCCTCGAGTTTGCTCATCCAAAGGCCTAGCCAGGCACCAAGAACAAAGAGGACAAGGGCAGCAAGCCAGGTTCCGATGCCAGCTCCAGCATAGGAAATGGCTTCCTCATTGCCAGCTTGTGGGATAAGGATGAGAATGGTGGATGAAGCGACGATACCGATGATAAAGTGGTAAACGCGGGAGTGGTAGACCTTGAGAGCATGGTCCATGGACTTAGAAAAAGCCACCATAGCTAGGGCCCCACCGATAGCGATAGGCAGAAAAGTGCCAAGCAGGTCCAGGGACTTGAATCCATTGAGCATAGGCGTGTAAATCCCTAAAATCAAAAGCAAGTTAGACGGGCTGAGCCCAGGTACCAAAATCCCCAGAGCAATCAGAGCACCAGCCAAGACAAAACTAGCAAAGCTAGCTGGCAGGGTTCCGACCAAACTGTTCAAATTGTAGAGCAAAAGACCAGAGACGATAAAGGTTGCAACCAGCCAAATCCAGTCAATGCTGTCACGCTGGCTCTTTTGAATAGATTCCTTGAGCAGGCTAGGAATGGTTCCTACAATGGCACCGGCAAAGGCCCAGAGAACGGGTACCTGGAAGTGCTTGAGCAGGAATTCAACCGGGAAGGAGAAGAGAGCAATACCCAAAATTCCCCCGATTCCAACAGGGATAAAATAGCGAAAATTTTCCTTGAAATCCTTGCGAATATTGGCTAAAAAGCCGATGAGCCGCTCATAGATGCCCAAAATCGCAGCCAATACACCACCAGAAACACCGGGCAAAATAAATCCAAGGGCGATAATCATTCCCTTGATAATTCTTGAAATCCAAGATGACATAAATTCCTCCAAAATTATGTAATGGACCCATTATAGCACATAGACCGAATTTCGTCGAAAAAAGCCTGCCAAAACGGACAGACTTAGGATGATTTGACTTTAAAGAAGGCAGGTCTTGATTTGTAGAGAATAATCAACAGACCTGCTGCAATCAGGGTCGATGGCAGAATATAGCTGATATTGTATTGAAGAGAGTAGAGCCAGACAGGCATACCAGGTGTAGCGTAGTCAGCATAGAAGATGATTCCGGCCAGGAAGTTGGCCAGGAAACGAATATTGCCTCCAAGTAGACTGGCTAGTCCAATCCAGCTGATTGCACTTGTGCTGGTCTTACTGGCTTTAAAAGGTCTTGTAAATAGCCCTGCCAACCCAATTCCAGCATAGGATAAGGCGTAATCCAGAAAGACCTGGAAGGGATTGAGGAAGTAGCCTCCGTAGAAGAGTTGGATGGTACCGACAATTCCACCTGCTAGCACACCGATAGCCAGGCCATGTCTGAGTGCCAGAAAGAGAATGGGCAGCATGACCAAGGAAACCGATCCACCTTGAGGCATAGTGAAGAGCGGTAGTTTGTCAAAGACCAGGGCAATGGCAGAGAAGATGGCTACTTCAGCCAGGGTACGTAATTTAGTATGGGACATAAAAAACCTCCTTTATGGTTGCAATGAAAGGAGGGTTGGCTTTTTATGATATCCATAAAACACAATCCCTACGCTAGTCTTACCTAGATCAGGTTCGAGGATTTCGCAGATGCGATCTCAGCCGAAGCACTCCTTTGTGAAATTATTTAGTTGTTACTCAGGAACGGTAAAGAGCTTTTGATAGACCTCGTTAGGGTCTTTTAAGCTAGTGATGAGGTTGAGGTCCAGATGGTATTTAAAGCCATTCAAGTAACCTCGTGAAGTATATTGGTGAAGGTCGTAGGCCAAATCAGTGTTGGGAGCGGCATTGTAGTAACCCGAGTCCGTCCCATAGGTTGGAATCCACAGGGCATCAAACTTATCTACTGTGATGCTATGTTCATCCATAAAATAGGTGCCAATATAGAGTCCAATATTTCTAGCACCAAGGTCTACCAACTCCTGTCTGAAAGCCTCGACGCCGGCATCCATATCACCCATGGTCTTTTCCTCAACGTCCATCCAATAGAAGGTTGGCTTGTAAGGCGAGGACAGCTTGTAGAAGGATTGGGCTTCTTTTTTCATGGCTTCTATAGAATTTCCTGTCACATAAGCATAGACAGCGATGGGAACTCCCCGCTTTTGAAATTCTTCAATATGCTGCTTATAGGACTTGTCAATTCCATTTTTATCGGTGGCAGAGTTTTCTTTCTTTGTATGGGAACCACTCTGAATCCGGATAATAGCTCCAGAAATCTGTTCGCTGAGCGTATCGTAGTCGATATCCTCAGGTCGTTGCCATGCGGAAACGTCAATGATTGGCTTCATTTCTAAAGCATTCTCTATGACATAGGTAGAGCTTGCGCTTGTGATCTTCTTTGCTTCCTTTTCTATTTGAGCTTCTTGAATTGCTGCCGCCCGTTTTTCAGCTTGGATAGCCATGGTCCGAGTCAAGAGAATCAAGGAAGTGAATAGAGCAAAGAAAACAATCACAATGATAGGTTTAATTCTCTTTCTCATCTTTTTTATTTTAACTCAAAGATCTGGAAAAATCAAAAAAAATAGTCTCATTTATGCAGGAAATAGCTAACTTTCATCCGCTTGACATATCCTGGCTATTGGGGTATGCTACTAATGGATATAAGAACCTGTCATTAAAGGGCGGAACCTTTCTCCGTTGCGAATTTGTCCAACAAGTTTCTTGCATGAGAATACAGGTCCTAAAAATGAAGTAGGAGTTGCATGACTACCCAGAAAATTAGTAGAATTGCTATCTTAGCCAGCCTTTGCATAGCACTTCGATTTGCCTTTTTTCCTTTTGCTAATATCAAGCCCATTACAGCTATATTTTTAGTCTCCAGCCTTTTTTTGCCCATGGCAGATGCTTTCCTCATCATGGCTTTGACCATGTTTGGGACGGCTATTTATATGGGGTTTGGGATAGTTGTTTTGTGGCAGATTCTCAGTTTTGCAGCTATCATGCTAGTGTGGAAATGGGTATGGTCCGGCCTGCGGTTGAGCTATTGGAATTCAGTCCTCATACCTATGTTGTTAGCTGCTGTAGTCACTTTTCTATATGGATTGGTCATTAGTCTTCTGTCAGCCCTACAATTTGGGGTCAATCCATGGGTCTATTGGCTAAATGGCTTGAGTTTTGATGTGGCCCATGCAGTATCAACTGCCTTATTTTACCCAATTATTGACGGGATTTTTCGGAGGTTTATAAAATGAAACGGTTACTAAGAATTTGTGTTAGTGTCCTATCTGTCTTGGTTTTGCTAGGGTGTTCGACAACGAGTAACCAGCCTACAGCTAGCAGTCAGGTAGAGGAAACCAGTCAGCTACTTGAGGCCACTTTGAGGATTACGACTGATGGTCAGAATTCTACCGAAAATGTCCGATTTGAAGCTGGTGATTCTGTCATGGATGTCCTGGAAGAGTACTACGATATCGAGGAAGAAAACGGCATGGTTACGGTCATCGACGGAAAAAGTCAGGATCCAGCCAGCAATACCTACTGGATGTATAAGGTCAATGGTAGCTTGGCAGAAAAAGGTGCTGCAGAACAAATTCTACAAGAAGGCGACGATGTTGAATTCTACCTTGAAAGCTTTCAATAAACTCAAATAGCTAGAGCACTTAAACAAACTAGGTCAGAGGATTGCCTCTGGCTTTTTATATGCTTTGAAAAACAAATTATAGTTGTGAAAATGGTCAATTGACATTCCTGATTTTGCAGAGAAATAGGCCGGTATATTTTATTAAAATTGAGTGAACAGAATAATGTTCCTTATTTTTGAATCTGCTTGGCTATTCTCTCGTTTTTTGATGAAACTATGCTATAATAGAAATAATATACAGCATAGAACTTGTTTTTTATAGGAGGACCAATGAAGATTGATAAACGGCATTTGCTGAACTATTCTATTCTCTTGCCCTATCTGATTCTTTCAGTGATTGGCTTGATTATTGTCTATTCAACAACCAGTGCCCTACAAATACAAAAGGGCGGAAATCCTTTTAGCATGGTCATTAGCCAGGGACTTTTCTGGATTCTGAGTTTGGTAGCCATGTCTATCATCTACCGGATGAAATTGACGGTCCTGAAGAAGAGGGGGCTGATTCGCTTATTTCTCCTCTTGGAAGTAGCCATGTTGGTCGCGTCGCATTTCTTTGATCCGGTCAATGGTGCCCACGGTTGGATTCGCTTGGGACCGGGGGGGATCATCGGTCTCCAACCGGCGGAATACTTGAAATTATTGATTGTCTGGTACCTGGCGGCACGATTTTCCGCTATGCAGAGGGATATCCAGGTTTATGATTACCAGGCCTTGATTAAGGGAAGCTGGATGCCCAAGGCCTTTAATGATTGGCGGATTGTCAGCCTGTTTTTCCTGGGGTTGGTAGCAAGCCTACCCGATTTGGGGAATGCTACGATTGTAGTTTTGATTATTTTGGTCATGGTAACGGTCAGTGGTGTGGCTTATCGCTGGTTCTCAACAGTCCTGATGGGCTTGGTCCTGGGAGCAACCATTTTGTTGGGCTCCATTCGGATTTTAGGGGTTGATTTGGTGGCACGGATTCCCGTCTTTGGCTATATTGCCCGTCGCTTCTCAGCCTACTTCAATCCCTTTGAAAACGCGACAGAATCAGGTTTGCAGCTGACCAATTCTTACTACGCCATGAGTAATGGCGGTTGGCTGGGCAGAGGCTTGGGAAATTCTATTGAGAAAAATGGCTATCTGCCAGAAGCCCATACAGACTTTGTCTTTTCCATTGTCATCGAAGAATTAGGCTTTGTCGGAGCCTCCCTGATTCTCGCCCTCTTATTCTTTTTGATATTGAGAATTATTGTGGTGGGTATCCGGGCTAGACGCCCCTTCAATTCCATGATGGCTTTGGGAGTAGCAGGGATGATGCTGATTCAGACCTTTGTCAATGTCGGTGGTATTTCCGGCTTGATTCCTGCTACGGGAGTGACCTTCCCCTTCCTATCACAAGGAGGGAATAGCTTGTTGGTTATTTCTATAGGAATTGCCTTTGTTTTAAATGTTGATGCAAATGAGAAACGGGAGCTCTGGGAAGAGGAAATAGAGCAGACTATGGCTAAAACAGAAAGTTAGGGAGAAATATGAAAATTCAGAAGTTAGAAAACTACAACAACAAGGATGCTATCAAGGAAGAAGTTGCTATCCTGACCACTATCCTTGAAGAGGTAGCTGGACAGATGATGTCTGCAGATACCTTTCAGAAGATTTTGGAGCTTTCTCAGCTCTCACATGAGGATGATTACCAGGCCTTGATTGATATTATCGGCCAGTTAGACAATGACGAATTGGCTGTGATTTCTCGCTATTTCGCTATCTTACCTCTCTTGATTAACATCTCTGAAGATGTGGACTTGGCCTATGAAATCAACCATCAAAATAATATTGGTCATGATTATCTAGGAAAAATTTCCACAACAATTGATATGGTGTCCAAACATGAAGATGCGGCTGAAATCCTTGAAAAACTCAATGTCGTTCCTGTCTTGACGGCCCACCCAACTCAGGTTCAACGCCAGTCCATGCTGGATTTGACCAAGCATATCCACGAATTGCTCCGTCGTTACCGCGATGTCAAATTGGGCTTGATGAACCGGACCAAGTGGGAAGACCAACTGCGTCTTTATATCGAAATCATCATGCAGACGGATATGACACGGGAGAAGAAACTCAAGGTTACCAATGAAATTACCAATGTCATGGAGTATTACAATTCCTCCTTCATTAAGGCAGTGACCAAGCTCCAAGGAGAGTACAAGCGTCTGGCTGCCGAGAAGGGCATTGAGTTGGATAATCCGCGTCCTATTACCATGGGTATGTGGATTGGTGGTGATCGTGACGGAAACCCATTTGTGACGGCCGAAACCTTGAAATTATCAGCCCTGACCCAGTGCCAAGTGATTATGAACTATTACGATGAGCAGCTTTACAAGCTCTACCGTAATTTCTCACTGTCGACCACTATTGTCAAGGTCAGTCCGGCAGTTCAGCAATTGGCTGATTTGTCACAGGATCAGTCTGTCTATCGTGAAAACGAACCCTACCGCCGTGCCTTCCATTATATCCAGATGAAGTTGGCAAACACGCGTGATTACCTCGTGCACAACAAACCAACTGATGATCGCTATGAAAACGTTGCTGCTTTCAAGGCTGACCTGCTGGCTATCAAGAAATCCCTGAAAGAAAATAAAACAGCGGCACTGATTAAGGGAGATTTGACAGAGATTTTAGAAGCGATTGAAGCCTTCGGCTTCTACTTGGCCAGCATCGACATGCGTCAGGATTCATCTATCTTAGAAGCAAGTGTAGCAGAGCTCCTAGCATCTGCACGGATCGTTGAAGATTATTCAAGCCTGTCAGAAGAGGCTAAGTGCCATGTGCTCCTCAAACAATTGGAAACAGACCCACGCATCCTGTCAGCAACCCATGTAGCCAAGTCAGAGCAGTTGGAAAAAGAGTTGGCAATCTTTGCTACAGCGCGTGAACTCAAGGATAAGCTGGGTGAAGAGGTCATCAAACAGCACATCATTTCCCACTCAGAGAGCGTATCAGACTTGCTAGAATTGGCAGTCTTGCTCAAGGAGGTTGGTCTGGTTGATGTCGACAAGGCCCGTGTTCAGATTGTTCCACTCTTTGAAACCATTGAAGATTTGGACAATGCTGCTGCTACCATGCGTGATTATCTGAAATTAGACCTGACCAAACGCTGGATTGCTGGCAATAAATATTACCAGGAAATCATGTTGGGCTATTCGGATTCCAATAAAGACGGTGGTTATCTGTCATCAGGCTGGACCCTCTACAAGGCTCAGAATGAATTGACCCAAATCGGTCAAGAAAATGGTGTCAAGATTACCTTCTTCCATGGCCGCGGTGGTACGGTTGGTCGTGGTGGTGGTCCATCATATGATGCCATTACCTCCCAGCCATTCGGTTCTATCAAAGACCGTATCCGTTTGACCGAGCAGGGCGAGGTGATTGGTAATAAATATGGTAACAAGGACGCAGCTTACTACAATTTGGAAATGCTGGTGTCTGCAACGCTGGATCGTATGGTAACGCAGATGATTACGGATCCGGATGAAATTGGTAGTTACCGTGAAACCATGGATGAGATTGTGGCGGATAGCTATACTATTTACCGCGACCTGGTCTTCAATAATCCTCGTTTCTACGATTACTTCTTTGCCGCGACGCCAATCCGTGAGATTTCCAGTTTGAATATCGGTTCTCGTCCAGCAGCCCGTAAGACCATTACTGAAATCGGTGGGCTCCGTGCCATTCCTTGGGTATTCTCTTGGTCACAAAACCGTGTCATGCTGCCAGGTTGGTATGGTGTTGGTTCTAGTTTCAAACGCTATATTGACAAGGCGCCTGAAAATCTAGCTAAACTACAAAAAATGTACGAGAGCTGGCCTTTCTTCCGTTCACTCTTGTCAAATGTAGACATGGTCTTATCCAAGTCCAATATGAACATCGCCTTTGAATACGCCAAAATGTGTGAGACAGAGGAAGTTCGCAATATCTTCCATGCCATTTTAGATGAGTGGCAGCTGACTAAAGACATGATTTTGTCTATTGAGCAACATGAAGAGTTGCTAGACGAACTGCCTTTCCTCAAGGCCAGTCTGGACTACCGCATGCCTTACTTCAATATTCTTAACTATATCCAAATTGAGCTCATTAACCGCCTCCGTCGTGGGGAGCTCAGCAAAGAGCAGGAAAGCCTGATTCACATCACCATCAACGGTGTGGCGACAGGTCTCCGAAATTCAGGATAAGAGACGAAAACAACTTCTGCGGAGGTTGTTTTTTGCTTGTCAAAAAATATATAATGGATATAGAAAAGTTGTGTAACCGATTGCAGATTCATTCGTTAGATTAGTGAAGGGAGGGGAGCAGTATCAAACTAGATGATTATGAAAAAGAAGTCATTGCTATAGCTGAGGAAATTTCCTACTATCTGCAACAGTCAGGCGCCAATCCTTCAGATAGCCAGGATATTGCCCAGGATGTTCTGGTCAAAATTCTCACCTCCGATATTGTCCTTCCTTTCGAGAAACTCAGGGCCTGGCTCTATCGATCGGCTGTCCGAGCTTACATTGACAAATACAGGCGGGACAAACATTATCATGACATCTTACAGAAGGAATTTTTCCACCAAAATGGTTGGACAAAATTTGACGACAGGTCTTATGAGCCGCTCTATCGGGCAATAGCAGAGCTGCCGAGCAAGTATCAGCTAGTCTTGGACCTCTACTATTTTCAGGAGATGACAACCAAGGAGATTGCCAAAATTTTAGGTCAATCTCAAAGCTTAGTTAAAATCAATCTCCACAGAGGGCGGAAACAATTGGCCAAGACCTTGACAGAAAAGGGGTATCACTATGAAGACTTTTGAAATTGTAACCAAGAAGAGTAGAAGGAAACACCTGCTAAAAACAATCAGCTTATCCCTGCTCATTGGTTTTGTTTTTCTTTTTATTGGTTCTTGGATGGTTAAAATGATTTACGGTGCACGCATTAATAGCGAGCGAGAACGGTACAATTTGCTGACAGAAATCGCCTATCCCAACATTCGCCATGACGGGATAAAAATACAAGAAACGGGATTTCTTTCAGGTAAAATCTACTATAATTTGAGCAAGGATATAGCTGGTGTCCCTATTTCTTTTGGTCAAAGGGAAGTCTACTTTACCCTCTTTAGTATGCACTATGACCCTACTCAGAACTCCCCAGGGGCTAGTTTAGATTTTCTCTATGATTATTCAAGCAATACCAAGCTTCCCACTTTTACGGAATGGGGAGAAAAGAATCAGCTCAAATATCTTAAGGACATGGACGGTCAGCTGGTAGAAGTTGCCATTCGATTTGATAAGAAGTACACACTGGGTCAGATTAAGCAGATGATTCCAGAAAATCTTAAGCAAAATTGGTACTGGATTGGGACCTGTCACAGGGACCGTACCTTGGTGACCCCGGATGAGCTGTTCGGCTTCAAAGAGCAGAGTCTGAGAAGTTTTCCAGCTGATATTCCAGCAGAACACCAGGTGGAGTTTAAGTCTGGTATTCAGATGATGAAGGAATATATTGAACTCTCAAAAAAAGATAAGGGAAGTTTTGACCGATTTCCTCTCAATGATGTAGAAGACTACATTGCTAAATTCGGCGATACAGACTTCACCAAGCAGGAGGAAATTGACAAGCTAGAATTTGCTGGTGTCATCCTGACAGGACCGGCCGAAAACTTTGTTTCCTTAGAAAATCAAACTTGGATTGCATCCTCAAGCATCGGTGCTTCCATCCAAAATCAGCCCTATTATCAGCTCTACATGGAATAAATCACAAAAAAAATAGAAAATGCTTGCATTTCTGCTACAATTTGATAGAATAGTAAGGTAAAGTTAGACCGTATTGCCTACTGTCTATCTATAAAATATATTTTATTGGAGGCTTTTACCAAAATGGCAAAAGAAAAATACGATCGTAGTAAACCCCACGTTAACATTGGTACAATTGGACACGTTGACCACGGTAAAACTACTTTGACAGCAGCTATCACAACTGTATTGGCACGTCGCTTGCCTTCATCAGTTAACCAACCTAAAGACTATGCGTCTATCGATGCTGCTCCAGAAGAGCGCGAGCGCGGTATCACTATCAACACTGCACACGTTGAGTACGAAACTGAAAAACGTCACTATGCTCACATCGACGCTCCAGGACACGCGGACTACGTTAAAAACATGATCACTGGTGCTGCTCAGATGGACGGTGCGATCCTTGTAGTAGCTTCAACTGACGGTCCAATGCCACAAACTCGTGAGCACATCCTTCTTTCACGTCAGGTTGGTGTTAAACACCTTATCGTCTTCATGAACAAAGTTGACTTGGTTGACGATGAAGAATTGCTTGAGTTGGTTGAAATGGAAATCCGTGACCTTCTTTCAGAATACGATTTCCCAGGTGATGATCTTCCAGTTATCCAAGGTTCAGCTCTTAAAGCTCTTGAAGGTGACTCTAAGTACGAAGACATCGTTATGGAATTGATGAACACTGTTGATGAGTACATTCCAGAACCAGAACGCGACACTGACAAACCATTGTTGCTTCCAGTCGAGGACGTATTCTCAATTACTGGTCGTGGTACTGTAGCTTCAGGACGTATCGACCGTGGTACAGTTCGTGTCAACGACGAGATCGAAATCGTTGGTCTTCAAGAAGAAAAATCTAAAGCAGTTGTTACTGGTGTTGAAATGTTCCGTAAACAACTTGACGAAGGTCTTGCCGGCGATAACGTTGGTGTGCTTCTTCGTGGTGTACAACGTGACGAAATCGAACGTGGTCAAGTTATCTCTAAACCAGGTTCTATCAACCCACACACTAAATTCAAAGGTGAAGTTTACATCCTTACTAAAGAAGAAGGTGGACGTCACACTCCATTCTTCGACAACTACCGTCCACAGTTCTACTTCCGTACAACTGACGTAACTGGTTCAATCAAATTGCCAGAAGGTACTGAAATGGTAATGCCTGGTGATAACGTAACTATCGACGTTGAATTGATCCACCCAATCGCCGTTGAACAAGGTACTACTTTCTCTATCCGTGAAGGTGGACGTACTGTTGGTTCAGGTATGGTTACAGAAATCGAAGCTTAATTCGATTACGTTCCCAGATATAACAATTATAGTCAGACAACTTAATTGTAAACTCTCTGTCTCTGGCAGGGAGTTTTTCTGTATGCTTTCATAAAAGGCATGAAATACTTTAATCTTCCATGACTTTGTGATATAATGAACCTTGTACAATAAAAATAGAAGAGGTATGTGAAATGTCACGTAAACCAATCATTGCCGGTAACTGGAAAATGAACAAAAATCCTCAAGAAGCACAAGCTTTCGTTGAGGCGATTGCAGGTAAATTGCCTGCTGGCGATAAAATCGAAGCAGCTATCGCAGCTCCAGCTGTTGATTTGAACGCACTTTTGTGGTTCGCAAAAGATTCTGAATTGAAAGTTGCTGCTCAAAACTGCTACTTTGAAGATGCTGGTGCCTTCACTGGTGAAACATCTCCAAAAGTATTGGCTGAAATGGGTGTTAACTATGTGGTTATTGGTCACTCAGAACGTCGTGATTACTTCCATGAAACAGATGAAGACATCAACAAGAAAGCACACGCTATCTTCCGTAATGGTTTGACACCAATCATCTGCTGTGGTGAGTCACTTGAAACATACGAAGCTGGTAAAGCAGTAGAATTTGTAGGTGCTCAAGTTTCTGCAGCTTTGAAAGACTTGACTGCTGAACAGGTAGCATCACTTGTGATTGCTTATGAGCCAATCTGGGCAATCGGTACTGGTAAATCAGCTACTAAAGACGACGCACAAAACATGTGTAAAGCAGTTCGTGATGTTGTTGTTGCTGATTTCGGTCAAGAAGTTGCAGACAAGGTTCGCGTTCAGTACGGTGGATCTGTAAACCCATCAAACGTTGCTGAATACATGGCTTGTCCAGACGTTGACGGTGCCCTTGTTGGTGGTGCTTCACTTGAAGCAGAAAGCTTCTTGGCATTATTAAATTTTTAATAAAATAAAAAATAGGATTTCCTACGACGTGATGGTGGGAAATCCTATTTTTATTATTTGGGTGTAATGTTGAATTTTCTTCGTAGAGAATTTGCCTTCGTCCCAAGAATATCATCAAGAATCTGTGATCTTAGAGTTAGGTAGCCGTAAGTAAGAACACCAATACCAGATAAGAGCACTAGTTTAATCAACATGGTTAGTTTTCCAGTACCGATTAGGAATAAATCCAGACCAATTCTCCCAAGGAAGACAAGTGTTCCCATTAGGATTGTGGCAAATAGAACTTGGATAAGGTGTTTTATGAGTAGGCTTTGATCAAGTCCCACCAACTGGTGGATACGGCGATACATAAGAATGATGGCGGTTAAGGTAGCCAAACTAGTTGCTGCAAGTGGACCATTTGAATGAAATAGGTAGATGAATGGAATCTGTAAAATAAGTTTTACGATGAAACCAATAAGGAAGTAACTAATCGCTCGTTTGCCTTCGAAAAATGCTAATAGAGTTGGTGATAAAAGTCCATACACGGATAAGAATAATGTCTGAATTAGTGCATGGTTGAATAATTGCAGGGCGATCGATTCCGGTTGGGAATAGAAAATAGTATACAGTTCATTTGAAAGGAGCAGGGCACCAGTAAGAGCTGGGATGATGAATAGATTCATCAATTTTATATTGTGTTGCAATAAACTAGCAGAAGCTTCGTGATCTTTTTTCAAGAAATTAGCTGTTAAAAGTGGGATGCTAATACCACCTATTGAATTGACAATTGAAATTAATATCATGACAATTTTATTGGGATTGGCCGACATATATGAGTAGAGAACCATTAACCGTTTGACATCAAAGTTTGTTACGGATTCCATCACTCGTATATAGGTCATTTGATCAATCAACTGGTAGGCTTGGATAGCAGATCCGATAATGATAAATGGAATAGCTTCTTTAAAGGTTTCAATTACTAAGGATGTAACATCAATTTCCAATGTGGACGATTTTGGTTTTTTTAGAAGGTGAAAAAGTCCTTCTTTTTTTAGGAAATAAAGCAATACGATAACACTGGCGACCATACCAATAAATGCTGCCAAAGTCGATTGCATAACGGCAACCTTGTAGTCTCCATTGCCCACCTGCATAATCATATACGTCGTCAATAACATCCAGATGACACGAATGATTTGCTCCCAAATTTGACTAAGAGCATTTGGTTTCAAATTGGCATAGCCCTGAAATATCCCACGAATCGTTGACATTGCTGGGAATACAAGGACTGAAAGGCATAAACTATGGAGAATTGGGACTAAATCGTGTCCGAGTCCCATACCTTCAGATAATAGTGGAGAAGTGAAGTACATCAAGGTGGAAAAGAAGAGGCCAGAGACAACCATTAGTTTCAAAAAGCCATTTATCAATGCTGCAATTGTTTCGGTTTGATTCTGTACACTGTAGCGCGCAATTTGTTTAGAAAGCGCGACATTGATACCTGATGTTGAAAAAAGTAGGATGGTTGCATAAATATTATAACCCATGGAAAAGAGGGCATTTGCTTCATTTGCAAATTGGCCCATCCAATAATACCATGGAATAATATACAGTGCTCCGAGTAATCTGCTAATGAAATCACTGATTGTGGACCAAAAAGTTCCACGAAGCATTTGATCTTTTTGTGTAAGTTGTTTTTGTGTTTGTGACATGTGTTTTCTCAAAATTTCTACTAGGGGTTACAAGCGTCGCAATAGTTTTTTGATCAATCGATAGAATTGATACTTATAGGGTCTAGGCAAGTAAGTAAAAACACCAGGTGTTCTCATGATATAGCCATTAAAATTCTGTTTAAAACGTAGGACGCCGTCTTTACCGTCAAACTGACCGCTAAAACAAAGAAAATTATACGTTTGGCAACCGCGTTTTATGGCTTCCAACATGACGAATTCTTGTAAAAGGGAAGGTGCAGGAAAATGACAAAATTCAGGAGAGGATCCGCTATGTAAATAGTAGGCTTCCTTGTCGAGATAAGCGAAAAGTCCTACTGCTAGTGGGGTCACTCCATTTCCATGTTTCTCAATAATACGATTGACCTCTTCAATAGTTTCTTTGATTTTACGAAGTTGCTCGTTAAGATTAGCTAGTTTACTTTTTTGTTTTTTTCCGGTTGGGGTAGCACCAAAATCAGATATGATTTGGTTTTGGTGCTGCTCATAGTCTGCTTTTTCGTTTAATAATATGTTGAGGTATTCTTGAAAATCGATTGAGGCGCTTAGGAATGAGGCATCTTCTCCGAAGGCATCAAAAATACAGTGGTAATACTCTAGATCCTTGTCTAAAAAGCCGTTTCGTTCGGCTGTTTCATTAGTGATCGCTTTAAAAAGTTCTAACCGTTCTTTTGGCAATTTTTCAATCTGAATTCCCATCCCTCTAGCTTTTTTTACTAGCTGTTGACCGTTTTTGTTAAAGGAAGGCAGCAGGGTTTTAGAATCAAGTTGAGAAAGGTCCTTAAGGTAGTACCAATCGCCACTATCAAATCCTCTCTGCAAACCCGAGTGTGTGTAACCAATGCTAGTCAGTTGTTCGATGAAGAGATCATTTGGTTCAGAAGTTGGTGTACCTTGACTGTCAAAGTATTGATATGGGATATGGGGTTTGACAACCAATTCAATCACATTGTTTGTTTTTGCAAAATCCTGGAGTTGTTTAAAAAAATCGTGCAAGTAGGCGCTGTCGGTTACAATGGGACCATTGTGTAGCTCCATTCGATAGCCACCTGCAATTGGCTGACTGTACACAATCGCAGAAATCTATATCTCCTTTTCGACTACGTAGGCAAGAATTTGTACCGTATATCCCCTTTTCCGTAAATGAGTCGCCATTTGGGGTGATTGTTCGTAAAATTGACGATTCGCTTTTTTGATATGTTCCTGGAACAATTCGTCAGTTATTAGCTCTAAAGACATAGGAGTCCTCCTAGATTTATCAATATCGACCTAAAACTTTCTTGACAACTTGAATGAGACTGTGCTTAAGTGGATTTGGATAGTACATGAATACTCCGGGTGTACGTTTAATATAGCCGTTAAAATTCTGCTTAAATCGTAGCACACCATCGCTTCCATCAAAATGTCCACTTATCCCTAAGAAGTTATAGGACTGGCATCCGCGCTTGATAGCTTCAAGCATTACATGTTCTTGAAGTATTGCTGGCGCATAGAATTTATTAAATTCAGGATAGGAACCACTATTGAGATAGTAGGCTTCCTTTTTTAGGTAGACAAAAAGGCTTGCACAAAGTGGGACATCTTGTTGCCCATATTTTTCTATCATGTTTCGTGCTTCTTCTTTACGGATTTCAAATGTTTCATACTGACTCTTGAGTTCGCGTAATTGATTTTGCTTTTTTTCTGAAGTTGGATTTTGGAGCAGGTCAACTTGGAGTTGATCAATCTTACCTGATAGTCCCTCTTGTTCTCGAGCCAAATTGTCTAAATAGTTCTTGAAATTCAAGCTAGCGACAAGAAACTCTGCCTTATCACCGAAACTATCATATAGGTACTCATAATATTCTAACGGTTTGTCATTAAAATCTCGTCTATCGGAAGTTGCAACTGTTATTTTTTGGAAAAGTGCCAATTGATCCCGCTCTAACTTACGGATGGAGATGCCAAATGTTTTAGCTTTCTTTATGAGTGGCTTCCCTTTCTTACTAAAAGATTGAAATAGATTTTCTTGAGTTAGACCGGTCAGATCTTTGATGTAGTACCAATCCCCTGTAGAATAGCCGACATGTAATCCTTGATGATGGTATCCAATAGAGGTTAATTGGTCAATGATGGTATGATTGATGTCCGTAGTTGGATTGCCATTGGTATCAAATTCCTGTAGGGATTGGTAGGGTTTTACCTTGAGTTCAATAGCCTGCATTTTTTTTGCGAAGTGTTGTAATCCCTTATAAAAATCCTGAAGATAGGTTTCATCAGTACAAATAGGTCCATTGTGAAGTTCCATATGGAGTCCACCAGCAATTGGAGTGCTAAATAAGATAGCGGATACTTTCAAATCTCCTTCTACTTCATAACCTAGGATGGTCACTTCATAGCCCCGCTTTTTTAACAGACTGGCCATTTCTGGAGATTGCTCAAAAAGTTGGGATTTTGCTTGATCAATGTGGGCTTGAAATTCTTGTTCAGTGATTACTCTTAATGTCATAGTTTTCCTTTATTTTCTGCCTAAAATAGTTTTTAAGGAGCGAATGAGTTTATATTTTATAGGATGTGGGTAGTAACGAAAGGTTCCCATTTTTCGTACGATTGTCCCATTAAAGTTTTGTTTGAAACGGAGAACGCCATCGGAGCCATCAAATTCTCCACGAATGCCTAAAAGGTTGTAGAAAGGGATATTTTTATCTAGGGCTTTTCGCATAGCGAATTCTTGAAGGGCAACAGGGGCATAAAAAGCATTGAATTCTGTCAGTGAACCGCTGAAGAGATAGACAAGTTCATGGTCGGTATAGACGAAAAGGCTGGCTGCTAGATCGATATCAGCTTCGCCATACTGGTCAATCCATTTCAAGGCTTCTTCTTTGCGGGTTTCAAAGCTCATTACCTGGCTGGTCAACTCGCGGTGCTCGTTTTGTTTTTTTCTAGAATTTGAATTCTTATCTAGTTCTTCTTGGACAGCATCCAATTTTTGTTGGACCTGCTTTTGGCTATCTTCCAAGTGTTGGAGATAGACGCGGAAGTTAATGCTAGCCATAGTGAAGGCAGCCTTTTCGCCAAAGGCATCGAAAAAGTCTTGGTAATAGTCTAGAGATTTATCTGGATATTCTCTTCTTTCTGAGGTGGCGGAAGTGATGGCTTTGAATCGTTCCAGTTGGTCTCTGTCCAACTCACGGATCGTTAGTCCAAAACTATTGGTTTTCTTGACGAGTGTTTTTCCTTTCTTACTAAAGGACGCAAACAAGCTATCTTGAGTCAAGGTTGACAGGTCTTTTACATAGTGCCAGTCTGGTTCTCCTCCTGGATAACCTGTCAAAAGTCCGTCGTGTAAGAATCCGTTGTCGGTCAAGTCTTTGATACGATCTGGCTGTTCAGGCCCAGTAGCCTTTCCGTCGCTGTCAAAGGTTTGGTAGCTGTCATAGGGTTTGACTAAGACTTGCAAGGCACCGCGTTCTTTGGCATAGGTTTTGAGCAAGCGGTAGAAGTGGTGCAAGTATGCCGGGTCTTGGCAAACAGGTCCAGAATTAATTTCCAGATGGAGGCCACCGGTCATCGGAATTGCATAGATAATAGCAGATACAAGAGTTTGCCCTTTGTCAGTCAGGCCGATATAGCGAACATCCATGCCACGTCTTCTTAGGAGTTCAGCCATCTCCTCCGTTTGCATGAATGAACGCTGTGAAACTTGATTGGCATGTTTCTGATAATCTACTAAATTCAGTTCAATTAGCTGCATTAGTGTCGGTTCCTTAATTGTTTTCGGATTGTATAGGCGGTGGTTGTTAATTTGTAGAGGAAGCGATTTACTGGGACGGTAAATTCCCCAAGATACTCTTCAATGAGAGGGTTGAATTTTGATTTATAACTAAAGAGTCCACCATCTAGTTGGTTTTCAATCCCTCCCATATTTTGCCATGAGGCACCGCGATTAAACGCCTGTCTTGCTGTTTCATACCAAGTCAGAATGGCAGGTTGGTAACGGCGGTATTCTTCATCCATTCCAGCATAGAGATTGTCAGAAGTTGGGCCAAAATCAACTGAAAGTGTTGCAGCAAGAGAGGCAAGGTGATGCCCCTCAGCTAATTTCTTTTCCAGGAAAGCCAGTTCTTCTAATGTTTTTTCTGTATCTTCCCTATTTTGGGATCGCTTACCTGGCTTAGTCTTTTCTGTAAATTTAAGAGCTTCCTGTGTCAATTTCTCTTTTTGAGCAAGGAGTGTGCTATAACGTTTATCTAAATCCAACTGCGTAATGGTTATAAAGGAATGTTCTGGATAGGTTGTCAGTATTTTTTCATAATAGGCTTTATCTCTCAAAGAGATTGATTTGCGTTTCTCAGTTTTTTTCATGAGTGCAGCAAATTCATCTAGCCATTCGACGCCCCCAACTTGAACTACAAGTCCTTTATTCAAGGATGTGCGAATGGTTTGGCGTGTGCTTTTCGACAGAGTTTCGTCGGAAAAGTAGTCCCTGTGGATATTAGCTTGAAAACGGGGTTGGATACTTTGTGCCATATCCTGAGTCCGTCCTGTCCATTCAGCGCCTGCCTTTTGGAGAATGGCTAGTTGTGCAAGGGTTGTAGGGTTTTCTTCAACTTCTTGTCCAATTTTGTACTGTTTGAGTAGGAGGGCTGGGTCAAATTTAATGAAGAGGGCTCGCTTGATTTTGCCGAATTTTTTTAGAGAAGCAAGGACAAATTGAACCAAGTCTTGGTTTGAGTAGTCCATAATCGGACCACGTGGAATATAGAGCATGCTAAGGCCAGCAGGTAAGGGGCGGATTAGGACAGAAGCAACGGCCACTAAACTGTCATCTTGGTAGAATCCCAAGCGCTCATTTCCCCAGTTGTCCTTAATCTTTGCCCAGGAGCTGCTTTGCAGGAGGTTGACCTGTTCATGGATTTTTACAAATTGATCGTGTTCCTCGGCGGAGATGCCGATTTTATATGTAAACATTAGTCTAATACCCACTCTCTAAGGGCGTAGGCAACGCCCGATTCGTCATTTGATTTGGTAATGTACTTGGCGATTTTTTTCAATTCGGAATTGCCATTTTCCATGACAACAGGACTGCCAACCACCTCTAGCATAGAGCGGTCGTTTTCCTGGTCGCCGATGGCCATGGTCTGATCCATAGTCAGGCCTAATTTAGCAGCCAGCTGAATAATGGCCTGGCCCTTATTGACTGTCTTAGGTGTGATTTCTAAGTAAAATGGGGCTGATTTTGCGACATTGTACTTATCTGTCAGGTTGCTAGGTAGTTGTGGAATAGCAGCATCTAGTACTTCAGCCTCATCGACCATCATGCATTTGATTATTTCCTTGCCCACCATTTCCTCTGAGGTTCTATAAAAGACCGGCGAGCTCACCAACATGGCCTCATAGACAGTGTACTTGCCGATATTGCGGTTAGCAGTGTACATGCCTTCCTTGGTGCTTGCATGCATAGGCAAGTTGAGCTTGCGGGCAGCCAGTTCAATATCCAAATAATCATCGTATGAAAGCGTGTCTTTGACAATATCCTCGCCGGTAGCTGCATCCTGGACTAAGCCACCGTTGAAGGTGATTACGTAATCACCAGCCTCTGTCAGGTTGAGCTGGTCTAGGATTGCACGGACACCAGAAATAGGTCGTCCTGTGGCGATAACAATTTTGACACCTGCTTTTTTAGCATCCTGAATAGCCTGGAAGACCTCAGGTGTGATTTCGTGTTGGCTGTTTAAGAGGGTGCCGTCGATGTCGATAGCAACTAGTTTAATGGTCATGTTGGTCTCCAATTACAAATTGATCATTGTGAACATGGCTGATAAATGCCGCTGTTTGCTGGGAGAAAATCCCAGACTCATCCAGCATTTCCTTGGGGAAATAGAAACGGCTGTCGCCATGGATGGTTCCAGATAGGGCAGCGACGATAGGAGAGAGGGCAGATAGTTCTACCAAAATCTCATCCTTGCGGTGGATTTCAATCTGGGTCCGTTTTTTCTCGGCATTGGGCCTGTAGATATCGTAAGGCAGGTCAAAATTATGGTGGATAGCTGTATAGTATTCGGGGTCAAAGCCGACATCGGCCACCAGGCTGCGAAGAGAGTCTAATTGAGCCTCTTGCTCGGCCTTAAAGGTAATGGACTTGAAGACCTTACGATTGATATAGCGCTGGGCCAGGTCCGACAAAATGCGGTCTGGTCCGTCAACCCAAGACTGGAAGTAGGTATTCATAACCCCGTCGTCCAAGGACAAGTAGTCTGCTAGGGTAATGCGATGTTCGAAAAATGGCAGCAGTCGTGGTGAGGTTCTGGCAAAGAAATCCTGCTCGCTAGTATAGAGCAATTTAGCACGGTTGAGCAGGTTTTGCAGCAGGACCTCCATAGAGCGGCTGGCTGGGTGGAAGTAGACCTGCATATACATCTGGTAACGGCTGAGGACATAGTCTTCCACCGCATGCATCCCCGACTCCTTAAAGGCAATGCCATTTTCAGTCGGACGAATAACTCGGAGAATGCGGGTCAAATCGAATTCCCCATAGTTGGTTCCTGTAAAGTAGGAATCCCGAAGGAGGTAGTCCATTCTGTCCACATCAATCTGGCTGGAAATCAACTGGACCACCTGTTTATTGGGATAGGTATGGTTAATGACGCTGGCGACTTTATCTGGAAAATCAGGGGATACCTGCCTCAGAATGCTGTTTATTTCTGTTTCTGGACTGCTAATGATGGCGCAGGTCATTTCCTCGTGGTCGGTATCAAAGAGGCGCTCAAAAGTGTGGGAATAAGCCCCGTGGCCCACATCATGCAAGAGAGCAGCCACCATGGTCAGTAGAGAATCAGACGGGTCCCAGAGTTCGGCATACTTGTCTTCAAATTTTTGGGTAATCCGTCTGGCAATTTCATAGGCACCGAGACAGTGGGAAAAACGGCTGTGCTCACCACCATGGAAGGTATAGGAAGTGGTTCCCAATTGCTTGATGCGGCGCAGTCGTTGAAATTCCTTGCTGTTAATTAGTTTGTAGATAAGTTCATGGTCCACATGGACGTAGTTATGAACCGGATCACGAAAAACTTTTTCAATCATAACCTTCATTATAGCAAAAAAATAGATTTTTTTCTTCAATTTGAGACACTACAAGGATATTGAGATGTACCCCGGTGCAGTTTTTGAGTATAATGGAGGAATGACAGATCAACTTATTTTGCGTGCCATTCAGTTCTTGCTGATGAGCTTGATTATTTACATGCTTTATTTGATTTTTTCCCATATCTGCAAGCATAAAATATCTATAACAGACCGTTTTTGGACAGGGTTTGGTATTGGCTTTGTGACGGACTTGTTGGATACCTTGGGGATTGGAACCTTTGCGACGACCACCAGTCTCCTCAAGGCGACCAAAATCATCCAGGACGACCGGAAAATTCCAGCAACTATGACCACGGCCCACATTATTCCAATTTTGATAGAGTCCTTGATTTTCATCACTATTGTTGAGGTGGAAATGACCACCCTAGTACCTCTCGCTATAGCAGCCTTTGCTGGAGCCTCGGTTGGTGCACGGGTGAGTCAAGATTGGGATACCCGCAAGGTTCAGCGTGTCTTGGGGATTTTGTTGCTAGTGGCGGCGGGCATCATGGTCTATCGTATGATAACTAATCCTGGTGCTGACCTAGATAACGCCGTTCGCGGTTTGATGGGCTGGAAATTGTTGGTCGGCATCATCTTTGACTTTTTCATTGGCATGTTGCTTAGCATGGGCCTTGGAAATTATGCACCGGAATTGATTTTCTTTTCCCTGATGGGTATCAGTCCAGCAGTAGCTCTGCCTGTTATGATGCTCAATGCGGCAGTCATGTTATCAGCAGGTGCACGACAATTTATTCAGTCTGGTCGTGTCAATTGGCCAGGCGTTCCAGGAATTATCCTGGGAGGAGTGCTTGGCGTTCTGACAGCGGCCTTCTTCCTGTCCAATCTCGATATAAATAAGCTGAAAGTGCTGGTTGTTTTCATCGCAGCCTATACAGGCCTCATGTTGCTCCGCTCATCCTTTATCAAAAATGCCAAACAGGAGAAAGTATATGCAGATTCGCTTGAGAAATGAAATTGACCTGGACGGTCAGCTAGAAGTGGTAGATCAGGTCTTTCCGGTAGATGTCAAGGAAAAAGACGGTTCCCTCTATCTGCTCTATACCAATGATGAGAAGGAAAAAGTAGCGATTAAATGTGGTGAGGCCGAGCTAACCATGACGCGCTTTTCCAATCCCAAGTCCATTATGCGCTTTCTGGCGGATGGTGAGGCTATCGTGACCATTCCCACGCCCATGGGTATCCAGCATTTTGTGACCCATACCAAAGGCTACCAGCTAGATAGGGAAAATCAATCGGTTTTACTGGCTTACGATTTGAAGGGACTAGAGAACCAGCTACTCTTTGCTTCCTATCAAATGGAAATTTCTTGGAAATAAAACGTTTTCAAGTGTAAATCTATTTGACCTGTCAAAAAATTTTGGTATAATAGAGGATAAATCGAGGGAGTAGCTAACGGACTTGTCCGTGATAGTGTCGTCAATCCGAAAATCGTTTCCGGCACTATCTTAAATAGCGAGACTTGTTTTAATAAAACAGGTCTCTTTTTTATTTCTTTAAGTAAAAAGGGGATCGAAAAGGAGAAAAACAGTGTCAAAAGAACAAAAACGCGATTTGTTTTATACTCAAAGCGAAGAGCAAGTATTGTCTAGCTTAGGTTCATCCTTGGACGGTTTGACCAGCGACGAAGCTGGTAAGCGTCTGGGAGAATATGGTCGTAACGAATTGGATGAGGGTGAAAAACGTACCCTTCTGGCTAAATTCCTAGACCAGTTCAAGGACTTGATGATTATCATCTTGATCGGTGCAGCTATTCTTACAGTTATCACTGAAGGTTCACACGGTTTGACAGATGCCATCATCATCTTGGCCGTTGTTATCCTCAACGCAGCCTTCGGTGTTTACCAAGAAGGTCAAGCTGAGGCAGCCATCGAAGCTCTTAAAAACATGTCTAGCCCAGTGGCGCGTGTCCTTCGCGATAACCATGTCACTGAGGTGGATTCAAAAGAATTGGTTCCAGGTGATATCGTCTTGCTCGAAGCAGGTGATGTCGTTCCAGCTGATATGCGTTTGTTGGAAGCTAACTCCCTCAAAATCGAAGAAGCCGCTCTTACTGGTGAATCTGTTCCTGTTGATAAGGACTTGAGTGTTGAATTGGCAGAAGATGCGCCAATCGGTGACCGTGTCAATATGGCCTACCAAAACTCAAACGTGACCTACGGTCGCGGTCTTGGTGTGGTAACCAACACAGGTATGTTTACTGAGGTTGGTCACATTGCGGGCATGTTGGCAAATGCTGATGAGACAGACACACCACTTAAGCAAAACTTGCACCAATTGTCTAAGGTCTTGACCTACGCCGTTTTGATTATTGCAGTTATCACCATGTTGGTATCTGTATTTGTCCGTGGTGAAGGTATTTTGCCAGCCCTTATGACATCCGTTGCCCTTGCGGTTGCGGCAATTCCAGAAGGTTTGCCAGCTATTGTTACTGTTGTCCTCTCGCTTGGCACCCAAGTATTGGCTAAACGGAATTCTATTATCCGTAAGTTGCCAGCGGTTGAAACACTTGGTTCAACAGAAATCATCGCATCAGATAAGACTGGTACCTTGACCATGAACCAAATGACCGTAGAAAAAGTCTACACAAATGGTCAATTGGTGGATGCAAGCGAAGCAATCGATGCATCAAACACGACTCTTCGTGTTATGAACTTCGCCAACGATACAAAGGTTGACCCAACTGGTAAATTGATTGGTGACCCAACTGAAACTGCTCTTGTTCAATTTGGTTTGGACAAATCCTTCGATGTTCGTGAAGTTTTGGCTAGCGAGCCACGTGTGGCTGAATTGCCATTTGACTCAACACGTAAATTGATGTCTACCATTCACCAACAAGCTGCAGGCAATTTCTTTGTAGCGGTAAAAGGTGCACCAGATCAGTTGCTCAAACGTGTGACTCAGATCGAAGAAAATGGTACTATCCGTCCGATTACAGATGCGGACAAGGATGCTATTCTTGCAACCAACAAATCACTTGCTAAGCAAGCTCTTCGTGTCCTCATGATGGCTTACAAGTATGTGGATGCTATCCCAGAATTGGAATCTGAAATTGTGGAAAATGACCTTGTCTTCTCAGGTTTGGTTGGTATGATTGACCCTGAGCGTCCAGAGGCTGCTGAGGCGGTTCGTGTCGCGAAAGAAGCGGGTATCCGTCCAATCATGATTACCGGTGACCACCAAGATACAGCTGAGGCTATTGCTAAGCGTCTTGGTATCATCGATGAAAACGATACAGAGGACCACGTATTTACAGGTGCTGAGCTAAACGAATTGACAGACGAAGAGTTCCAAAAAGTCTTCAAGCAATATTCAGTTTATGCGCGTGTGTCTCCAGAGCACAAGGTTCGTATCGTTAAGGCTTGGCAGAATGACGGTAAGGTTGTTGCCATGACTGGTGACGGTGTAAACGATGCACCATCGCTTAAGACAGCCGACATCGGTATCGGTATGGGTATCACAGGTACGGAAGTTTCAAAAGGTGCCTCTGATATGGTCCTTGCAGATGATAACTTTGCAACTATCATCGTAGCGGTTGAAGAAGGGCGTAAAGTCTTCTCAAACATCCAAAAAACGATTCAGTATCTTTTGTCAGCTAACACTGCTGAGGTATTGTGTATCTTCCTTGCAACCCTCTTTGGTTGGGACGTTTTGGAACCGGTTCACCTTCTTTGGATTAACTTGGTAACAGATACACTTCCAGCTATCGCCCTTGGTGTTGAACCTGCTGAGCCAGGTGTTATGCAGCACAAACCTCGTGGTCGTAACTCAAGCTTCTTCTCAGGTGGTGTTCTCAGCTCTGTCATCTACCAAGGTATTTTGCAAGCTGCCCTTGTATTGGGCGTGTACTGGTTTGCCTTAGTATTCCCAGAGCATGCAACCTATGAAGAAATCCACGCTGATGCCCTCACAATGGCTTACTTGACACTTGGTCTGATCCAATTGGTACATGCCTTCAACGTGAAGTCTGTTTACCAATCCATCTTTACCGTTGGACCATTCAAGAACAAGCTCTTCAACTGGTCTATCGTTGCTGCCTTCTTGCTCTTGATGGTTACTATTGTTGTTCCAGCTATTAGCAAATTCTTCCGCGTGGCAGTATTGACTCCAACCCAATGGCTTGTAGCTATCGTTGGTTCAATTCTCATGGTGGTGATTGTTGAGATTGTTAAATTTGTTCAACGCAAGATAGGCTTGGATGAAAAAGCTATCTGATTTGAATAGAATGAGCTAACTCAGGAAACTGGGTTAGTTTTTTTGTTGAAGTTGGCATAAGGGAGTGGTAAACTAGAGGAAAGGAGTTTTTATGAATTACCCACAAACCTATGTTTTGAACAACAGCTCGTCTTTCCCTAGTGAAAAATTGCCCCTCTTGCAGCAGGAACTGGCTGGTCTTGACGATTCAGCTCTCAATGCTTTGATGATGGTACCCTTGAAGAATCCTCTGGTGGCTCTCTTGTTGGCTATTTTCTTTGGTGAATTGGGAGTGGACCGTTTTTATGTTGGAAATAAGGAATTAGGATTTCTCAAGCTGGCTGCCATGGGCATTACCTTTGTCCTTATGTTTGTCTTGGTTGGTTTTCTACTTCTGCCTTTGATTTACCTCTGGAAACTAATCGACTGCTTTTTGATTATGAAGGCTTGTAAGGAGGCCAATTACCAGCGTCTGATGAAACAGATTTATGAATTTAAGGCCTTTCAAGAAGGGCATCATATTTAGCGAAACTCGGTCTGACCGGGTTTTCTTTCTTTACAGGTGTGGAAAGTTTGAGCTGATTTTGTCACAGAAGTGTCATTTTTGAACCTTCTATTTGTGGTATAATGATAGAGCTTGTGTTCACAGATGGACACTTTTATATCAGTTAACGGTGAACTCGGGTTTGATATGTAGCTTGAAGGGAGGAGTCATGATGACAAGAAAGATAGCACGAATTTCTTTTATTATCTATCTGCTGGCGCTGATTTGGATCATCGTTTTTAAGATGGATTTGTCCACTTTGTACGGTCGCTATGGCTATGCCAGTCTCAATCTTATTCCTTTTGCTGGGACGGCTGTTTATCATGGTGTTCTGGATTATCCAGAAATCATTTTTAATATTGCCAGCTTTATTCCCTTTGGGTTCTACATGGAAATAATCTTTCGGAAGGCCGAGTGGGAGCGAAATTTAGCTGTCATTCTGCTGGCCAGTCTGGGCTTTGAAGTGGTGCAATACCTGCTCCTGTTGGGGGTGGCAGACATCACGGACCTGCTGGCAAATGGTCTGGGCGGAGCCATTGGGATTAACCTCATGTACCAGGCGACGGCTGTTTGGCGGGAAAAGGCCTACTGGAGAATGACTATTTTTGCTGGCCTGGCTACAATTTTCTTCATTCTTTTAACTTATTTTTATATCTACTAGCTTGAAAAACATATACTAAATTTGTTACAATAGACATAATGACAATCAAAGAAGAAATTATCAAATTGTCCCAAGAAATTGGCATTTCTAAAATTGGCTTCACCACAGCGGATGATTTTGATTATTTGGAAAAATCCCTGAGGGCTGGAGTCGAAGAGGGGCGAACAACAGGTTTTGAGCATAAGAATATTGAGGAACGGATTCGGCCAAGATTAAGTTTAGAATCCGCCAAGACCATTATCTCCATTGCTGTAGCCTATCCACGTCACTTGCCGGTCAAGCCTGTCAAAACCCAGCACAAGCGCGGTAAGATTACACCCAATTCTTGGGGCTTGGATTATCATTATATTCTCCAAGATAAGTTGGAGCGCTTGGCTCGCGGCATCGAACAACTGACCGAGGGCTTGGAATACAAGGCCATGGTAGATACGGGCGCCCTCGTTGATACGGCTGTAGCCAGACGGGCAGGTATTGGCTTTATCGGCAAAAATGGCTTGGTCATCTCCAAGGAATTTGGTTCCTATATGTTTCTTGGGGAATTAGTGACCAATCTGGACATTGAACCCGACCAGCCAGTTGATTATGACTGTGGTGATTGCAACCGCTGCGTTGAGGCCTGTCCGACCTCCTGCCTGATTGGAGATTCGACCATGGATGCGCGACGATGTCTGTCCTTTCAAACTCAGGACAAGGGCATGATGGACTTGGAATTTCGCAAGAAAATCAAGACTGTTATCTACGGTTGCGATATTTGCCAGATTTGTTGTCCTTACAACAAGGGAATTTCCAGTCCCCCTGTAGTAGAAGTGGATCCCGATTTGGCTGAGCCGGAGTTAATTCCCTTTCTGAACTTGTCCAATGGGCAATTCAAGGAAAAATTTGGTATGATTGCGGGCTCTTGGCGGGGGAAAAATATTCTCCAGCGCAATGCTATTATTGCACTGGCAAATGCAAATGACCGCTCTGCCATTCCCAAACTGATTGAAATCATTGATAAGAAGCAAAATCCGATCCACATGGCGACAGCGATTTGGGCTCTGAGCCAGCTGGTTAAGCAACCCAATCAGGAGCTGGTAGACTTTATCGCAAGTCTGACTTCTGATCATGAGGATGTGCGTGCGGAGCAGGCTGCTTTCTTAGAACTGGTGAAATCTAGGCAACTATGATATAATGAAAAGATAAAATTTTGAACGAGGTACTTATGGATACAGCAGAAATTCGCCAAAAGCTGGAAGAGCTTGGCAACAAATTAACATCATTTAGGAGGTCTCTTTGACTTAGAAGGTCTGGAAGAAGAGATTGCCATTCTTGAGAATAAGATGACGGAGCCAGATTTTTGGAATGATAATTTGGCGGCTCAGAAAACCTCTCAAGAATTAAATGAACTGAAAAATACCTATGGAAATTTCCATCAGATGATTGACCTCTACGACGAGGCTGAAATTCTCTTGGATTTCCTAGCGGAGGATGAGTCGGTTCGTGAAGAATTGGTTGAAAAATTGGCGGAGCTAGACAAGCTCATGACCAGCTACGAGATGACCTTGCTCCTGTCTGAGCCCTATGACCACAACAATGCCATCTTGGAAATCCATCCGGGCTCTGGTGGAACAGAAGCACAGGATTGGGGTGAGATGCTCTTGCGCATGTACCAGCGTTATGGTAATGCCAAAGGTTTTACAGTCGAAACGCTGGATTATCAAGCGGGTGACGAGGCTGGTATCAAGTCTGTGACGCTTAGTTTCACAGGACCAAATGCCTACGGGTTGCTTAAGTCAGAAATGGGTGTCCACCGTTTGGTGCGGATTTCTCCCTTTGACTCAGCCAAGCGTCGCCATACCTCCTTCACGTCTGTTGAAGTCATGCCTGAGTTGGACGATACTATTGAAATTGAAATCCGTGATGATGAAGTCAAGATGGATACCTTCCGTTCGGGTGGTGCCGGTGGTCAGAATGTCAACAAGGTGTCGACCGGTGTGCGTTTGACCCACATTCCGACAGGAATTGTGACCCAATCAACCGTGGATCGTACCCAGTATGGCAACCGTGACCGGGCTATGAAACTCCTGCAGGCTAAATTGTATCAATTGGAGCAGGAGAAGAAGGCGGCAGAAGTCGATTCGCTCAAGGGTGACAAGAAAGAAATCACTTGGGGAAGCCAAATTCGTTCTTACGTCTTTACGCCTTATACTATGGTCAAAGACCATCGGACGGGATTTGAAGTGGCTCAAGTCGATAAGGTCATGGATGGAGACATTGAAGGTTTCATCGATGCCTATCTCAAATGGCGGATTAGCTAAGAATACAGAAAGGACTGTCACAGACAGGAAATTCTATGGGAATTTTTAAAAAGAAAAATAGAAGAAATGCGAGTGGTCGCTATCTAGACTCAGATCAGCCGGCCGCTCCAAGACGTATTATTGAAATGAAGGACGTTACCAAGAAATATAGTAACGGAACGACTGCTCTTCGCGGAGTGTCCATCAATGTCGATGCGGGCGAGTTTGCCTACATCGTTGGACCATCAGGAGCAGGGAAGTCTACCTTCATCAAACTCCTCTACCGTGAAGAAAAATTGGATAAAGGTAGCTTGACGGTTGGGAATTTCAACCTTGCTAAGATCAAGAAAAAGGATGTTCCCCTCCTCCGTCGTAGTGTGGGAGTTGTCTTCCAGGACTACAAGCTCTTGCCTAAGAAAACGGTCTATGAGAATATCGCCTATGCCATGGAAGTTATCGGTGAAAAACCGCGTAACATCAAAAAACGTGTCATGGAAGTTTTGGACCTGGTGGGACTTAAGCACAAGATCCGTACTTTCCCGAATGAGCTTTCAGGTGGTGAGCAGCAGCGGATTGCCATTGCGCGTGCCATTGTCAACAATCCCAAAGTCTTGATTGCGGATGAGCCGACAGGTAACTTGGACCCGGAAAATTCATGGGAAATCATGAGCTTGCTGGAGCGCATCAATCTGCAGGGGACAACGGTTCTCATGGCTACCCACAACAGCCAGATTGTAAACACTCTCCGTCATCGCGTTATTGCGATTGAGGATGGTCGAGTGGTTCGTGACGAAGCGGAAGGAGACTACGGATACGATGATTAGACGATTTTTTAGACATCTATGGGAGTCGCTCAAGAGTCTCAAACGAAATGGTTGGATGACGGTTGCGGCGGTTTCTTCTGTGGCCATTACCCTGACCTTGGTGGGAATCTTTGCTTCTGTCATTATCAATACCGCTAAGTTGGCTTCGGATTTGGAAAACAATGTCCGTATCAATGTATTCTTGCGGGCCAATTCGACAGACCAGGCTGAAACCATTGTAGATGACGAAGGTAAGACAGTTGCCAATCCTAACTTCAAGGCTGTTTACAATAAAATCACAGCCCTGCCAAACGTTGAGACGGTGACTTATTCTAGCAAGGATGAGCAGTTGCAGAAGTTGACAGCGACCTTGGGTGATACCTGGAATCTCTTCCAGGGGGATGCCAATCCGCTCTATGATGCCTATATCATTGATACGACTGAGCCACAATATGTCAAGTCTGTGGCGGCTGAAATTGCCAAAATTGACGGTGTGACAGAGGTTCGAGATGGAGAGGTTGAGACGGAGCGTATCTTTAAGTTGGCTGGGATGGTTCGGACCTGGGGTCTGGCTGCAGCAGCCTTGCTTCTCTTTACAGCAATTTTCTTGATTTCCAATACCATTCGGATTACCATCATTTCCCGCAGTCGTGAAATTCAGATTATGCGACTGGTTGGAGCGAAAAATTCCTACATCCGTGGTCCTTTCCTCTGGGAGGGAGCTTGGGTAGGTTTGCTGGGAGCGGCTCTTCCAGCAGCTCTGGTCTATTTCCTCTATCAAATGGTTTACAAATCCGTGAATGCGAGCTTGGCTAGTCAAGACCTATCCCTACTTCCGGTTGATATCTTTGTTCCCATCATGGTGGGGGCGCTGGTTGTCATCGGTGTGTTGATTGGTTCAATCGGATCGGTTATCTCAATGAACCGCTATTTAAAAATTTAAGAATACTAAAAATCCTAAGAAGTTTGGCTTCCTAGGATTTTTGATTATCTAAAAAAGGGATTGAAATTTTTCTCGTGGGCAACGGTAGTGTTTTGACCGTGGCCTGGATGGACTGTGTAGTGGTTGGGGAGGGTGAAAATATGCTCCTGGATGCCGGCAATCAAATCATCAAAATTGCTGGTTGGAAGGTCTGTGCGGCCGATGTTTTCCCGGAAGAGGGCGTCGCCGGTGACAACAGCTTTGACTTCAGGAAAAATGAAAGAAACACCGCCAATCGAGTGGCCAGGCGTAGGAACAACCTTGAAATGAAATCCGTCAAGCTGGTAGTCTTCCTGATATTGGAAAACTTGCTCTGCGGGCTTGCAGATGACATTTTCTATATCATCATGACGGGGTAGACCAGACAGGTTCATCTCCGGAGTATAGAGCCAACTAGCCTCGCTTTCGGCCACATAAACGGGTGGAAAACCGTAGGTCTCACGCAGGATGTCTAGACTTAGGATGTGGTCATAGTGGGTGTGGGTAAGCAGGATGGCTGTGATAGGCTTGCCAATTTTTTCGATAGTGGCCTGGATTTTATTCCAATCGCTGCCTGGATCGACCACCAGCAGATGGCTATCGTTTTCGATATAATAAGTGTTTTGGGTGGCAACTTGGTTGACAGATTTGTGGATTTTCATGGGGGCTCGCTTTCTCTCCTTATTCTATCTAATAGTCTAACAGAAAATGGGGCATCCTTCATGGATTTTGTTTTTCATGGCCTATCTATGCTATAATGTTTTTATGAAAGAGACGAAATCAAGCAATCGGTATACTGTTGTTGATTTGGAAGCAACGGGTACGGGTATTGAGGCTAAAATTATTCAAATAGGAATTGTCATTGTTGAAAATGGTCAGATTGTCGAAACTTTTTCAACGGACATCAATCCCTATGAGCCCCTGGATGAACATATTGTTGATTTGACGGGGATTACGGACAAGCAATTGTCCCAGGCACCTAGTCTGGGCCAGGTGGCCGGTCAGATTTATGAATTGCTGGCTGATGCTATTTTTGTCGCCCACAATGTGACCTTTGATGCCAATTTGCTGGCGGAAGCCTTGTTTTTTGAGGGGTATGAACTCCGCACACCGCGGGTAGACACTGTCGAGCTATCCCAGGTCTTTTTCCCTACCATTGACAAGTACAGCTTGGGCAATCTTTCTGATAAATTGGACCTGGGTTTGGATCAGGCCCATACGGCCTTGGCAGATGCTACTGCGACAGCCAACTTGCTCTTGAAAATCCAGGAAAAAATCCTCTCCCTGCCCAAATCCATGGTGGAACAACTAGTGCAGTTATCTGATTGCCTGCTCTACGAGTCTCGCTTAGTCATTGAGGAATTGCTACCACAGCTGTCGGAGCAGGTCTCGTTAGACCTGGTTTGCTGCCACGGCTTGTTTTTGCAAGAATCTATTGAAGTTCCGGTTTCGCGCAAGTTTTCGGATGATTTTGTGACCAATCTGGGACTGCTGGGTCTCTATGAGCGGAAAAAGCAAACGGCCTTTGCAGGCTTGGTTGAGGAACGACTAAGTGATGAACAACAGGTTCATTTTATCCAGGCCCAGGCTGGTCTTGGGAAGACCTACGGTTATCTCTTGCCGCTCCTGGCTAAAACTGACCAAAAATTACTGGTCTCCGTGCCAACCAAGCTCTTGCAGGAACAGATTATGTCCAAGGAAGGCAAGCGCTTATCAGAAGTTTTTCACATTTCTATTAGTTCCCTCAAGGCACCCCAGCATTTTATTAAGCTAGACAACTATTGGCAGACCCTGCAACGCCAGGATGACAACCGTCTGGTCAATCAGTTTAAAATGCAGGTCCTGGTCTGGCTTAGTGAGACGCAGACAGGGGACTTGGACGAGCTCAAGCAGAAACAGCGTTACCAGGCCTATTTTGATGAAATTGCCCATGATGGCAAGTTGTCGGAGGATAGCCTTTTTTGGGACCAGGATTTCTGGAGAAAGGTGCAGAGAAGGGCTGTAGACAGTCGGCTCTTAATCACCAACCACGCCTATTTTTTGAGCCATCTTAAGGACCAGGACCCCTTGATGAACCAGCGCCTGGTGGTCATTGATGAAGCGCAAAAATTGCTATTGGCAGCGGAGAATTTGGCCACTGGGCAGGTCAATATGACCCAGCTTTTGCAAACCCTGCAGAGCAAGAAAGACAGGACCAGCAACCTGCTGGACCAGCGCTTGTATGAATCCTGCCAATTTGAGCTGCAGCATCTGATGACAGATTTCCGCAAGCAGGCTGACCGCGAAATCACTCGGACAGACTTGGACCAGTTGCGTCAGAATCTGCTGGAGTTGCAGGATTATGATTTGCAGGAATTGACGGATTTGTTGACCTACTATGAGCGTTTTTGGCTGGAAGACCATCGCCTGGCCGACAAGCGACTGACCTACCTGCGTGGGACCAAGGAGGATTTGCTAGATGTCAGTAGCTACCTGCCCCAGGGTAAGATTTTCTGTATCAGTGCCACACTGGACATTAGTAGTAAGGTCAATCTGGCGGATTTGCTGGGCTTTCAGGAAGTCACGTTTGACCGTCTCCCTCATCAACTGACCACCAACCAGCAGATTATTATTCCCCGTGGGCTGCCGGATATTCAGAGCCTGACCAAGGAGGAGCATGCTGGATTTATTGCCGAGCGTTTGGGGGAAATAGCAGAGCTAGGACGACCGATTTTGGTTCTCTTTACCTCTATTTCCCTGCTCTTGGAGGTAGCGGATCTATTGGAAGAGGCAGGATTGCCCTATCTAGCCCAGCATAAACATGGGACAGATGCCAGTTTAAAACGACGATTTGAACGGGGAGAATGTCAAATTCTTCTGGGAACGGGCATCTTCTGGGAAGGTGCAGATTTTGCCGACCAGGACCAGATGATTCAAGTCATTCCCCGCCTGCCGTTTGAAAATCCCAAGGATTCCTTTGTTCAAAAGGTAAATAGGAAACTGATTCAAGAGGGGAAAAATCCTTTTTATGATTACCATTTACCTATGATGATGATAAAGCTCAAGCAGGCTATTGGTCGGACCAATCGCTATGACCGCCAAGAATCTGCTGTCCTTCTCCTTGATAATCGCCTCCAGACCAAACAATATGGGCAACAGGTTATTGATTTTCTAGAGCAGGACTACCCGGTAGAAGGGGTGCAAGAGACGGCAATCATGGATGCCCTGAGCTATTTTTTCAGTGAGTGAGCCGAAAGGCTCTTTTCTTCTAACATGAACATAGAAAATTCATGCATTCTATGGTATAATTTTTCAAATATACTCATTTTGAAAGAGATTGCTATGACAGAAAAAACGATTGTATTTAAGGTAGGAACCAGCTCTCTGACCCAAGCAAATGGCAGTTTGGACCGCATTAAGATTGCTCGGATTACCAATCAGCTAGCTCAGTTGCACCAGAAGGGTTACCAGATTGTGCTGGTGACCTCAGGCTCTATTGCTGCTGGTTTTCGAAGACTGGGCTTTGAGAAACGACCGACAAAGATTGTGGAGAAACAGGCTTCTGCGGCCGTTGGACAGGGCTTGCTGATTGAGGAATACACGCAGAACCTGATGAAAGACGGGATTGTATCAGCTCAGATTTTGCTGACCCAGGATGATTTTGCGGATGCCAGACGCTATCAGAATGCCTCTCAGGCCTTGCAGGTCTTGCTCAAGCAACGGGCCATTCCCATTATCAATGAAAATGACACCATTGCCATTGAGGAGATTAAGGTGGGAGACAATGATACCCTGTCTGCTCAGGTGGCTTCCCTTTTGAAAGCAGACCTCTTGGTGCTTTTAACAGATGTGGATGGGCTTTACACGGCCAATCCCAACAGCGACCCCAATGCCAAACATTTGCCAGAGATTAAGGAAATTACGGAAGACTTGTTTGCCATGGCAGCAGGAGCTGGCTCGTCCAACGGAACGGGTGGCATGACCACCAAATTGCAGGCGGCACAGATTGCGACCAAGTCAGGCGTACCAGTCTTTATCTGCTCATCCAAGGAGGATACAGCCCTTTTGCAAGCCGTCACTCAAGCCAACCGTGGCACTCTCTTTTTAGCAGATGACCATGCCATGAACCAACGCAAGCAGTGGATGGCCTTCTATGCTCGGACAGATGCTGCAGTTGAGGTGGATGCTGGTGCGGTTGAGGCCATGTTGCACCAAGGCCGCAGTTTGTTAGCTGCTGGTGTCAAAGCCCTGGAAGGCGACTTTGAGGTAGGACAGGTCGTGGAAGTTTACAGTCAAGCAGATCACCGTTTGATTGGTAAAGGGCGGGTTAGACTCTCGTCCCGGGACTTGCAGGACCAGTTGGCAAATGGCAGAGCGGAAGGTGTGTTTATTCACCGCAATGATTGGGTTAGCTTATAGTCGTTCAGTTTATCTTTTATTACTTCGACGCATGAGGAAACGTCGTTTCCTTATTTCCAACTTCAAACACTCCACCGGATTGTTTGAACTCGCTTTGCCGTACCCTGGTACAGCCTGCAGCTCGTTGCCTAGTACTAAAAGCAAACTGAAAGACTAAATAGGAGAAAAATATGACCACAACACAAGCATTATTAGACAGTTTATTGGCCCACAAGGCTTCTATCAATCTAGCGACAACAGAACAAAAAAACCAGGCCCTATCTGCCATGGCAGACCAGTTGGTTGCCCAGACTGAGGCAATTTTAGCAGGTAATGCCATTGACATGGAACATGCCCAAGGCAAGATTAGCCAAGTTATGCAAGACCGATTGCTCCTGACACCAGAGCGAATTGAAGCCATGGCAGATGGTATTCGGGCCTTGATTGGCTTGCCAGATCCTGTCGGATTAGTCTTGGAAGAATCCACTCGGGCAGATGGGTTGAAGATTAGTAAGAAGTCTATTCCCTTTGGCTTGGTGGGAATGATTTACGAAAGCCGTCCAAATGTGACCTCAGATGCTGCAGCCTTGGCAATCAAGAGTGGTAATGCGGTCATCTTGCGTGGTGGCAAGGAAGCTTTTCATTCGGCCCAGGCTATTGTCACAGCCCTCAAGGCAGGTTTGGAAGAAGTTGGCCTATCACCTAAGGTCATCGAGTTAGTCCAAGATACCAGCCGTGCCTCTGCGACCGAGTTGATGACTGCCAAAGGCAAGATTGACCTCTTGGTGCCACGTGGCGGTGCAGGACTTATTCAAGCCGTAGTAGAAAATGCGACTGTGCCAGTTATAGAAACAGGCACAGGTATCTGCCATGTCTATGTGGACAAGGATGCGGACTTGGACAAGGCCTTGCGGATTGTGGCCAATGCCAAAACCAGTCGTCCCTCAGTCTGCAATGCGGCGGAAGTCTTGTTGGTTCACGAAGCAATTGCCAGTCAATTCTTGCCTCGTTTGGAAGAAGCTCTTTCTGGTCAGGTGGAATTACGTGCTGACAGTCAGGCCCAGGCTCTTCTTAACCAATCTATAACAGCAGGTGAGCAGGATTTTGATACTGAATTTCTGGACTTTATCTTGGCTGTCAAAGTCGTTTCAAGTGTGGAAGAAGCTATCAGCCACATCGCTCAACATTCGACTGGACATAGCGAGGCCATTGTGACGGAAAACAGCCAGACAGCAGATTATTTCACACTCTATGTGGATTCGGCGGCTGTTTATGTCAATGCCTCGACCCGCTTCACAGACGGTGGCGAGTTCGGTCTGGGTTGTGAGCTGGGTATTTCCACCCAGAAGATGCACGCCCGTGGTCCAATGGGACTGCGTGAGATGACCACTTACAAGTACATCATCACAGGCGACGGCCACATTCGTTAGGAGGACAAGATGAAGATTGGATTTATCGGACTGGGCAACATGGGAGCGGCCCTGGCCCAAGCGGTCAGCCAGCAAGCAGATACCCAGCTCCTCCTCAGCAACCATAACCTAGCAAAAGCTCAGGCTCTACAAGATCAGCTGGGGGGTCAGCTTTTTTCTAATGGGGAAATAGCAGAGCAGGCCGAGATTATTTTTCTTGGGGTTAAGCCTCACCTGATTCAGACAGTCTTGTCAGGCTTGCAGGACCAGATTAGCCAGAATTCATCTGCTATCTGGATTTCTATGGCAGCGGGTGTGACCCTTGACAGCCTGGCAGAATTTGTGTCGGCAGACAAACTCATCCGTATCATGCCCAATACACCGGTCGCTATCGGCCAAGGCATGACAACCTATAGCTTGGTTAATCCAGAGCTGGCTCCGCTATTGGAACAAATTCTAGAAAAATCAGGTAAGGTCCAGCAGGTGCCAGAGAGCCTGATTGACGCAGCAACGGCTATCGCAGGCTGCGGGCCGGCCTTTGTCTATCAGATGATTGAGGCTTTGACGGATGCCGGTGTGCAAAATGGGCTGACGGCTCAGGATGCCAAGGTTTTGGCGGCTCAAACCCTAGCAGGAACTGCTCAGATGGTCTTGAACAGCGACAAGCACCCAGCCCAGCTCCGACAGGAAGTAACCTCGCCAGGAGGCTCGACCATCGCAGGCGTGGTAGCACTGGAAAAAGCAGGCTTCCGCTATGCCATCATTAAGGCAGTCGCCGCCGCCCTCAAAAAGACTAGAAAATTAGGCAAAAAATAGATTAGATATAGAAAATTTTTGGTTGCAACGTATTTTTCAGTCCTAAGACCGATGGCAACGGTTGGCAGTTGGGGTATACTATAGTCAATCCTAAATATTTTTCATAATCTCCTTAAAAACTTGGCTAATTGGTCAAGTTTTTTTGCGTTTGAGAGAAAGAAAAAACGAGACATTAATCTCGTTTGGTCTTGTCTTTGATCCATTGACTGACATTGGAAAAGGTTTTGCTTTGCTCTGCCTTGAGTTTTTGTTCTTGGACAAAATCTGCAAAACTTTGTTTGACGCCATCTTTTTGAACCTTATCTTGCAAATCATGCCATTTCTTTTTAAGGTTGCTGGAAGTCCGTTCGTAGTAGATTTCCAAAATTTCTTCCTTGGATTTGTAGTTGCGGTAGAAGGCGTTGCGCGAAACACCTGCCTTGCGCACTAATTCAGAGACGGAAATGTGCTTGAGTTCCTTTTTTTCAAGGAGAAATAGCATAGCGGTCTCGAGAGATTCCTTGGTCAGCTGATTGGCCTCCTTGTTGGATTGATAGAGATTTTTCAAGGATTTTGGTGAAATTTTACGCTCGGTCATATTCTTCCTTTCTACTGCGACATCCGATTGGAAATGCTTTCATAACTAATGATTTAATGATATAATTGTAGAGTAAGATAGAGCACCTTGTCAACTAATTAAATCATTCAAAAGAAAAGAGATAAGAAAATGTCAAAATGGAAAATTGTTGCAGACTCTGGTTGTGATTACCGTCAACTAGCTCAGCTTGCGCCGGATACGGAGTTTGTCAGTGTTCCCCTGAGTATTCAGATAGGGGACCAGACCTTTGTTGATGATGCGAGTCTAGATATTGATCAGATGGTCTCTGTCATGCAGTCAACTTCTGAGGCAGCGACATCTGCCTGTCCTAGCACTCAGGCCTATGAGGAGGCTTTTGCAGGTGCAGAAAATGTTATCGTTGTGACGATTACCGGTGGTTTGTCTGGCTCTTTTAATGCGGCTCGTGTTGCCCGCGATATGTATTTGGAAGAGCATCCAGATGCTAAGATTCATTTGCTTGATAGTTTATCAGCTGGAGGCGAGATGGACTTACTGGTTACGGAAATCAATCGTTTGATTGCCTCAGGCTTAGAGTTTGAAGAAGTCGTATCAGCTATTACCACCTACCAAGAAAATAGTAAATTATTGTTTGTCCTTGCTAAGGTCGACAATCTGGTGAAAAATGGTCGATTGAGTAAGCTAGTAGGTGCTGTCGTTGGTTTGTTAAACATCCGTATGGTCGGTGAAGCTAGTGGCGAGGGCAAGTTGGAATTGCTCCAAAAGGCTCGTGGCCACAAAAAATCGGTCACCGCAGCTTGGGAAGAAATGAAAAAGGCTGGCTATAAGGGCGGACGCATCATTATGGCTCATCGTAATAACGATAAGTTCTTCCAACAATTTTCGGATTTGGTTAAGGAAACCTATCCAGAAGCTAGTATCGAAGAAGTTGCGACTTCCGGCCTTTGCTCTTTCTATGCAGAAGAGGGCGGCCTATTGATGGGGTATGAGAGATAGAAGCACTGGACAATATGTGTTGGTGGTTAAGCAAGAGAGAGTGCATCTTACTTGCCAGCTCATTGCTAACTGGATTTCCTTGATGGAAAGGCAGGAAGCTATCCTTTAAAATAAGAATAAAGAGCTTAGTCCTTGAAGAAGGTGCTAAGCTCTTTTAATGTGTCTTCAAGATGTGGATGGAGACGGAGGAGAAGATAGGCAAAGGTACCATTACGGATAAGCTGGTGTCGTCCTTCAAGTCTTGCAGTTCTCGGATTATCTGGAAATTGAACGATTAACTGGTCGCGCACCACCTGATAGGGATAAGCAAGAGGATATTTTTTGATCAAATCTTGTATTTGAACTTCTTCATTTAAGGATTGCTCCCGCAGCAGCTGCGTGTTACGAGCGAACATCCCATTATCGATATACAAAGAAAGTGCCTTTTGCATGATCAGGTTGGTATCGTAGTCAATCAATCCTTTATAGGTTAAAAAAGCATTGAGGAGAAGAGGAGGCAGGCTAACGGCACCTATCCGAAGAGCTGGAAATAAGGTTGGTGAGAAAGACTTGATATAGACGACAAAGTCGTTCTTGTCAAGGTAATGTAAGGGTAGTTGACGGTTTCCATCAAAATCAGCCAAGTAGTCATCTTCGATGAGATAGACCTGATAGCGCTTGGCAAGGTGAACAATCCTCTCCATGGTTTTTCTATCGTAGCTTGTCCCCAGTGGGTTATGCAAACGTGGAATGGTATAGAAAAATTTTATGGTTCCAGTCTTAAAAAGATCTTCCAATCGGTCCAAGTCAATACCCTCCATACTACGTTGAATGGTCAGGTAAGGTAGGCCTTGTTGGCGAATCAATTCCTCCATTCGAGAATAAGTAGGAGACTCGATGAGGATATGGGTTCGATCGGGACCAAAATCCATTTGGCTCAGGATATAGAGGGCTTGTTGACTTCCAGCAGTGATGACCAATTGGTCTTTTCGGCTATAGACATGGTAGTCCATTAGGAGCAGTTGAACAGATGTGATTAATTCTGTCAAACCGGCCTGCTGATGGTAATAATTGAAGAGGTAATTTTCGCGGCCAATCAAACTTTGGTGTAAACAAATACGGAAGTCCTCATAAGGCAGTTCCTCAAAATCAGCCAGATCCAGATCAATGGGCTCTTCCAAAATGTCACGGTCATCCAAAACATAGTAGCCACTTTTTTCGACCGCATAAATCTTGTTTTGATACTTGAGTTCCTGCATAGCCTTTTGAACAGTATCCTTGCTGCACTCGTACTGCAGACTTAATTGGCGAATGGAAGGTAGTTTTTCTCCTCGCTTATAGTCTTGCCGTTCGATTCCTTCTAGGATGTCTTCAACGATGTCCCTGTATTTACTCATCAACTGTCCCCCTACAGATCTATGGTCCTAGTATAGTATAAAACTGTTCTGTGAACAAGTGGCGCGTGTTTTCAAGTGTCTACCCTTACCATTCGTGGTATACTAGAAATATGAAAATCATACTTCCAAATGCAAAAGAACTCAATACCACTATTGAAAACCATTCCTTTCACCCCTTGGACCCCACCAGTTTAGCGGTCGCTCAAATCTGTAGCCAATTCCAGCAGGAAGAATTAGCTTCCATTTATAAAATCTCTCATGACCGTGCTGGATTGGAGTTGGATCGCTGGAAGCGGATTGAAGCCAAGCAAGCTAAAACCTATCCAGCCTGGTTGCTGTACGACGGATTGATGTACCGGTATATGGACCGAAGAGACCTGACAATAGATGAGGAGGACTATCTAAAAAAACATGTCCTCCTAGCTACAGCCTTGTATGGGCTCATCAGCCCGGAACACCTTATTTCTCCCCATCGGCTTGATTTTCAAGCAGGGATCAAAGTGGGAGGAAAATCCCTCAAGCAATACTGGCGGCCGGCCTATGACAAAGTCGTCGAAGAAGAAGACTGGATCCTATCCCTCGCTTCTTCTGAATTTGAACAGGTATTTTCTCCCCAGATTCAGAAAAAACTAGTCCGGGTGACCTTTATGGAGGAAAAGGATGGCAAACGAAGGGTACACTCAACCATTTCAAAAAAGGGCAGAGGACGCCTTGTTTCTGTGATGGCCAAGGAAGGGATTACTGAATTGGAAGCTCTTCAACAGGTTACCGTTGATGGATTTTCTTATCAATCAGAACTTTCCGATCAATTGAATCTTGTTTTTGTCAGAAAGACCAATTGAAAACCATTACATGTGCCTTTTGTAACAAAAATGTTAACTTAGGGCAGTAATTTGTTAGAAGAGGCACAGAACTTATGATATAATAGTAATGTTACAGTTTTGAATGAAAGGGTTAAATTACCATGAGTCGAACAAAAACATCATCCCGAAGAAACCAGCTGCATTGGGCAAACCTAACCTTGCTCATCCTCTACACAGGAGCAGTTGGTTTCCTACTGTATCAAGTGTTTCGGTATGACATTCTTGCCTTTCGCAATCTCAACCTGGTCCTGGCTGGGTTGGCCATTATCTTGGGACTTGTTTGTTTGTTCCTTATTTTAGGAAAAAGAGCTAAAGTAGTGACCGCATTCCTGCTTATTCTAGGCCTTGTCGTTAGTTCTGTCGGTCTCTATGGAGTCCAGAGTATCGTCAACCTTTCGAACAAGTTGAATTCAAACGCCACCTATTCTGAATATGAGATGAGTGTTCTGGTTCCTGCAGATAGCCAGGTCTCGGATATCAGTCAAGTGACAGAATTGTTGGCGCCTACCGGAAATGACGGCGACAATATCCAAGCCTTGTTGGACAACCTGTCTCAGACAGAAAACCTATCTCTGACACCAACCAAAACGGATTCCTATCTGGATGCTTATCAGAAGATGCTTGCTGGTGAGAGTCAGGCCATGGTCTTGAACGGAGTATTTGCAGATATCCTGTCTGCGGAAGACCCAGACTTTGACACCAAGGTCAAAAAGATCTACAGTTTCACCTTGACAAAAAAGGTTGAAACAGCAGTCAACCAACCGACTGGTGATGTCTTGAACATCTATATCAGCGGCATTGACACCTATGGGCCAATCTCGACCGTTTCCCGTTCGGACGTCAATATCATCATGACCATCAATCAGGCTACCAAACAGGTACTCTTAACCACCACCCCTCGTGATAGCTATGTTGCGATCGCAGATGGCGGGCAAAATCAAAAAGACAAATTGACCCACGCAGGGATTTACGGGGTAGAAGCCTCCATGCATACCTTGGAAAATCTCTATGACATCGATATTCATTACTATGCGCGTGTGAACTTTACATCCTTCCTAAAATTAATTGACCTCGTAGGTGGGGTGGATGTCGTCAATGACCAGGCCTTTACCAGAGGGAGTCATGATTTCCCTGTCGGAACCATCCATTTGGATTCTGAAAAAGCTTTAATTTTTGTACGCGAACGCTATTCGCTACAGGGCGGTGACAATGACCGTGGAAAAAACCAGGAGAAAGTCATTGCGGCTCTCATTCAAAAATTAAGCAGACCTGAAAATTTAACCAATTACCAATCCATCATCAACAACCTACAAGATTCAATCCAGACCAATATGAGTTTGGAAACCATGATGAAATTGGTCAATACCCAGATGGAAAGCAGTGGCAGTTACACAGTTCAATCCCAAGCCTTGCAGGGTACTGGAAGTACAGGTCTCTTGCCCTCATATGCAATGCCAGGTTATCAATTGTATATGATGGAGGTCAATCCAGATAGCCTCAACCAAATGAAAGCGGCTATGCAGGCAGTCATGTCAGGAGAGTAGTATGTTAGATATTCATTCACATATCATATTTGGTGTGGACGATGGTCCAAAAACTGCAGAAGAAAGTTTGGAGCTTTTAAAGCTCAGCTATCAACAAGGGGTGCGCGGTATCGTAGCCACCTCTCATCGCCGCAAGGGCATGTTTGAGACTCCGGAGGCGGTCATTAGAGAGAACTTCAAGCAGGTCCAGGTCCTGGCCAAAACCATATCAGAAGATTTCTTTATCTTCTACGGGGCGGAGATTTACTTTACCGATGATGTCATTGGTAAGTTAGAACGAAAAGAATTGCCTACTTATGGAAATTCTAGCAGTGTCTTGATTGAATTTGGCGAGTCAACTAGGTACAAAAAAATTCAGGAAGCTGTGCGTGACGTCTTGCGGTTGGGCTTGACTCCCATTCTCGCCCATATCGAACGATATGATGCTTTGGCGGGTGAAGGTGGAAAAGTTGCAGATCTCATCGCCATGGGTGCCTATATGCAGATCAATAGTTCTAGTGTCTTGAAACCCAAACTATTTGGAGATCGGCACAAAACTTATAAACAGCGGGCCCAATACTTCTTGGACAATGAACTAGTACATTTTGTCGCAAGTGACATGCACAATACTAGTAGCCGACCACCCTATCTGGACCAGGCCTTCCGTCTCATTGAAAAAGAATACGGACGCGATCGCGCCAAGGCCTTGTTTATTGAAAACCCAATTGCCCTTATGCAAAATAAACTTTAAATTTTAGGAGACAATATGAACAACCAAGAAGCGAATGTTATGGAGATTGACGTTCTGTATCTATTAAAAAATTTATGGCGAAATAAGTTTTTGATCCTTTTGAGTGCCCTGTTGGGTGTATCCTTGGCGTTTGCCTATTCCGTTTTCCTTGCGACACCGCAGTATGACAGTACCACACGGATCTATGTGGTCAATAAGGTGGCAGATGGTGGTCAAAACTTGACGGCTCAAGAACTCCAAGCGGGTACCTATCTGGTAAAAGACTATAAGGAAATCATCCTTTCTCAGGATGTATTATCAAAGGTTACTGAGGAGTTAAACCTTGATGAGGAATTGGCTAACAAAGTTTCTGTTAGTATCCCTGTTGATACCCGTATCGTGTCGATCACAGTGCGAGATGCAGATCCAAATGAAGCGGCTCGTATCGCCAATGGACTTCGTGCAGAAGCAGCACAAAAAATTATCGATGTGACAAAGGTTAGCGATGTGACAACCTTGGAAGAAGCACGCCCGGCTGAGCATCCTTCAACACCAAACACCAAGCGCAATATTGTCCTAGGCTTCCTGGTTGGTGCTTTTCTAGCAGTGGCCTTGGTTCTGGTGAAAGAAGTCTTGGATGACCGCATCAAACGCCCAGAGGACATTGAAGAAAATATGGGCTTACCATTGCTTGGTGTAGTACCAGATGTAGCCAAATTGAAATAGGAGAGAATCATGGCAGTATTAGAAACGTCTAGAAATAAAAAAGTATTATTAAAAAAGACGGAAGAGTATTTCAATGCAATCCGTACCAACATCCAGTTGAGTGGAGAGAATATCAAGGTAGTGGCCATTACGTCTGTCCAATCCAATGAAGGAAAGTCAACCACTTCAGCCAGTTTAGCGGCGGCCTATGCGCGTGCGGGCTATAAGACTGTATTGGTGGATGCCGATATCCGTAATTCCGTCATGTCTGGCTTCTTTAAGCCAAAAACTAAGATTACGGGCTTGACGGACTATTTGGCAGGAACGACGGACCTTTCCCAAGGTCTCTGTGATACAGACATTCCAAATCTGACTGTCATCGAGGCAGGGAAGATATCGCCAAACCCCACAGCCCTCTTGCAAAGCAAGAATTTTGAAAACCTCCTTGCGACCCTCCGTCGTTATTTTGACTATGTCATCGTCGACTGTGCCCCACTTGGTGTGGTCATTGATGCAGCCATCATTGCTCAAAAGTGTGATGCTGTTTTGACAGTGGCAGAAGCTGGAAAAATCAAACGGAAAGCTCTACAAAAAGTCAAAGAGCAACTCGAGCAAACAGGGACTCCATTCCTCGGCGTTATCTTAAATAAATTTGACACCAAGTTGGAAAAATACGGTTCATACGGTGCTTACGGTGCCTATGGCAATTATGGAAACTACGGAAAGAAATAGTAATTGTTGAGAGATTATGAAAGAGATAGCTGATGATATATACCTCAAATATGGGAAAAGAACCTTTGATATCATAATTGGATTAGTTGGAACTATTTTCTTATTTTTGCCCTCTTTAATTATCATTTTTGGATTATATCAATTCGGTAATAATAGAGGGCCAGTCTTATTTTCTCAAGACCGACTCGGAAAAAACGGCAAAATGTTTAAAATCTTTAAATTTCGATCAATGGTCAAAGACGCGGAGAAAGTGCTATTAGAGGACAAAGTGTTATATGAAAAATATGTAGCAAATAGTTATAAGTTGCTTCCAGAAGAAGATCCACGGTTGACAACAATCGGTGCATTTATTCGGAAAACAAGCATTGATGAATTTCCACAATTTGTCAATGTGTTGCTTGGGGAAATGAGTTTTATCGGACCGCGTCCTATTTTGGATAATGAATTACAAGAATACACACCAGAACAACAGGAAAAATTCTTATCAGTAAAACCTGGAATAACTGGTTGGTGGCAGGTATCAGGAAGAAGTGAGGTCTTGTATCCAGAACGATGTGAATTAGAACTCTATTATGTTGACCATTACTCACTGGCATTGGACTTTAAAATTGTTTTCTTAACCATTTGGAAAGTGCTGCATGGACATGGTGCACACTAAGAAAGATAACTAACTATGAAAAAAGTAAGTTCCGTTAAGCTAAATTTCATTATGAACTTTATCTTGACGATTTCAAACTTTATTTTTCCACTGATTACATTCCCTTATGTCTCTAGAGTCTTGCAAGCAGAGGGAGTTGGAACGATTAACTTTGCCACCTCCATTGTGACTTATTTTTCTATGATAGGGATGCTTGGAATCCCTACTTATGGAATTAGGGCCTGTGCAAAGGTTCGTGATGATAAGGAGGAGTTGGATAAAACCGTTCTTGAAATCATGCTGCTGAATGGGTTGGTAATGGGGGCTTCCCTCATCTTACTATTCGTTTCTGTTATGACCATCGAGAAGTTACATAGTGAGAAAATGCTTTATCTGGTCTTGTCTTCGACCTTGATTTTCAATGTTCTTGGTGTCGACTGGCTATATCGTTCTTTGGAAAAATATTCCTACATAACCATTCGTTCCATACTCTTTAAGATTGTATCGGTCATCCTGATGTTTTTGTACGTAAAAACATCGGATGATTATGTTATCTATGGAGCGATTACGGTAGTTGCTGCTGTTGGTTCAAATCTATTGAATTTTATCAACTTGCGAAAGATTATTTCGTGGATGAACCTGAAAGAGTTGGACATTTTTCGACATTTAAAACCGACCTTGACCTTCTTTTTATTGACAGTTTCTACAACAATCTACCTGAATGTTGATACAACCATGTTGGGCTTTATCAAGGGGAGTGGGGAAGTCGGCTATTATTCCGCCGCTGTCAAGGTCAAGCAGATATTGGTTAGTGTCGTGACTTCTCTAGGGGCTGTTTTATTGCCCCGCTTGTCATATTACTATGAACAAGGGAATATGGAAGAATTTGAAAGATTGACGCAGAAGGCACTTAATTTTGTCTTCATACTCTCATTACCAATGGTTACATACTTTGTTTTAGTTAGCAAGTATACCATTCTGTTCTTATCAGGTGAGAGTTTTTTACCTGCGGTTCTGCCAATGCAGTTGATTATGCCGACAGTACTATTTATTGGCTTATCAAATCTTATGGGAATTCAGATACTGGTTCCTACTAACAGAGAAAAACTAGTTGTTTATTCAACAATTGTTGGAGCGGTGGTTGATATCCTTGTCAATATTTTTGCTATTCCAAGTATGGGTTCAAGTGGTGCAGCTATTGCAGGAACCATTGCGGAATGTTCAGTAGCAGTCGTTCAATTTTACTTCTTGAAGGAATTTATCTTGCCTATCTTTAAAAAGGTTCATTTTAGCAAGATAGTGAGTAGTCTATTGGTCGCAACAATCGCTACAGTTGGGCTCCTCATGTTCTTACAAGTTAATGTTTTCTGGACTTTGGTTGTTTCAGCTAGTATATATTTTGCCTTATATGGTATTGTTTTGTTCCTTCAAAAAGAAGAGTTCATAATAGAATTATGGAAGATGGTTTCATCTAAAGTCAGAAAATAGGAGATTAACATGAAAAATTACGATTATCTTGTAGTCGGTGCCGGCTTATTTGGCGCGGTTTTTGCTCATGAAGCAGCCAAAAAAGGCAAAAAAGTCAAAGTGATTGAAAAACGTGACCATATCGCCGGTAATATCTACACCAAAGAAGTAGAAGGCATCCAGGTCCATGAGTATGGTGCGCATATCTTCCATACTTCTGAAAAGGAAATTTGGGACTATGTTAACCAATTTGCAGAATTCAACCGCTACACAAATACACCAGTTGCCAACTACAAGGGTGAGATTTACAATCTTCCATTCAACATGAATACCTTTAACAAGCTCTGGGGTGTGGTTACTCCTGCAGAAGCAGAAGCTAAAATTGCAGAGCAACGTGCTGTGTTGGGTGGAAAAACACCTGAGAACTTGGAAGAGCAAGCTATCTCACTCGTAGGTACAGACATCTATGAAAAATTAATTAAGTCATACACTGAGAAGCAATGGGAAAAACCATGTACGGAACTTCCAGCCTTTATCATCCGTCGTTTGCCAGTACGTTTGACTTATGACAATAACTATTTCAATGATACTTATCAAGGTATCCCAATTGGTGGCTACACGCAGATTGTTGAAAAGATGTTGACTCATGAAAATATCGATGTGGAGACAAATGTTGATTTCTTTGCCAATAAAGAAGAATACTTGGCAAGCTATCCCAAAGTTGTCTTTACAGGTATGATTGATGAGTTCTTTGGTTATGAACTGGGTGAATTGGAATACCGTAGCCTTCGTTTTGAAACGGAAGTCTTGGATATGGAAAACTATCAGGGGAACGCGGTTGTCAACTACACTGACAGCGAAACACCCTTTACTCGTATTATCGAACACAAACATTTCGAGTTTGGTACACAAGAAAAAACCATTATTACACGTGAGTATTCGAAGACTTGGAAACGTGGGGATGAGCCATACTATCCAGTCAATAATGACCGCAACAACAAACTCTATACTGCTTACAAGCGCCTAGCTGAACAACAGGAGAATGTTATTTTCGGTGGTCGTCTAGGTCACTATCGTTATTACGATATGCACCAGGTTATCGGGGCAGCCTTGCAGTGTGTCAGAAATGAAGTGAAGTAAAAATGAGGAGAGGGACCTATCCTCTCCTATTTTTAGAATTGAGGAAAGACAGTGAAAAATATTAAGCTTATTGTAGCTACTCATAAACAAGCGACAATGCCAAAGGATCATAACTTATATATTCCTATCCATGTTGGTCGTGTAGGAAAAGATGATATTGGGTACTTAGGCGACCATACAGGTGATAATATTTCCAGTCAGAATGCTTTTTACAGTGAATTATCAGGTCTTTATTGGGCTTGGAAAAATTTGGAATGTGATTACCTGGGTCTAGTACACTATCGTAGGTATTTTACTTCTGTATCTAAAAAGTTTGACGAAAATATCAAGATTGATGATGTTGTTCTGAATCAGACCGAGATTGAGCAATTACTGACAGAAGCCGATGTGGTTGTTCCCCAAAAACGTAAGTACTATATTGAAACGATTTATTCTCACTATGACCATACCTTTGATGGTCAGCATTTGGATTTGACACGGGCTATACTTGAAAAAAGTTCACCAGAGTATCTACCTGCTTTTGATAACTTTATGAAGCAGAGAGGTGGCTATGTTTTCAATATGTTTATCATGCGTAAAGAATTGGTAGATGAATATTGCAAGTGGCTGTTTCCAATTTTGGACGAGTTGCTTAGTCGAATCGACACTGAGAATATGACAGCTTTTGAAGCCCGGTTTCCAGGGCGCATAAGTGAACGCCTCTTCAATGTTTGGTTAATACATAAAGGATATTCAATTAAGGAAGTGCCGTTTATGTATTTGGAAAAAGTCAATCTCTTCCAAAAAGGGAAGTCGTTCTTAGAAGCTAAGTTTCTTGGTAAGAAATATGGAAAGAGTTTTTAGGGAGTAGAAATGAAAATTAGACTTTACTGGAATAATTCAAATGAATTATTTGTTTATATAGGTTTGCTAATCTATATTAGTGTTTCATTGTTGAGTACAACCTTTTATGTTAAATTGATACCTGGTTTTGTATTTCAAACAGCCATGTTAGCTTCTGTCAGTCTGCTTTCCTTTTACAATATTACTCACTTTAAGGGAGTGACGAAGTGGCTTAGTGGCTTTATGACTTTTGCTATTTTGATTTTTCTAACCTATTTATCATCTAGGACATTTTCCCACTATGCTTTTTCATTGGTTATCGTTTTTCTATTGAAAGATTTTGACTTTGATAAATTGGTTAGGTTTGTAACTCCGATAATTATTGGAATATTGTTGTTTGTAGTTTTAAGCAGTAAGATCGGTATCATTCAAGACTATGTTGAGATAAGTTCTAGCCGGATTCGACACTATCTTGGATTTCGGTACTCACTGTTTCCTTCAACGGTAATGCTAAATATAGTAGCGCTGTACATTTATAATAAAAGAGATAAAATTTTATACAGGGAATTATTTCTTTTAGGATCAGCAGTTCTGTGGATTTTCTTACAAACGAATTCACGACTGACAGCAATTTCTTCTGCTGTGTTGTTAGTATTAGGGTTTTGTATAAAGAGATTCCCTACCTTTCTTGAAAGAATTCGAGCAGTATTATTTCTCCTCATTCCCTCGTACATCTATGCAGCGATTTTGAGTTATATTACGGCAAACCAATACATATTCTCAGCTAACTGGATATTATCATTAGATAAATTTTTGGGTAGTCGTATCTATTTAGCAAGTAAGTCTTTATCAATGTATGGATTCGGCCTTCTTGGCCAGAATATTCAGTGGGTTGGTAATGGATTGAATGCTGACGGTCAAAGAAGTACCATGTCATACTTGTATGTTGATAATATGTATATCCAAGTTCTTCAGAGGTATGGACTGCTCTTCTTGATCATTTTTCTTTGCTTGATGACAGTATCAATGCTGATTTTATATAGAAGAAAACAATATCTGTTACTACTTACGCTAGCATTACTAGCATTTCATGCAACTATTGATGACTTAACATTTAACCTGCATTATAATTTTTTCATAGTATTGTTGAGCTTACCATTTGCCTACCTCAAAAATTCTGATAACTTAGAGACTTTAAGTTCAATCAGACCGAATGAAACCTAATTATAAAACTATTTACAAGTAATTTCGTTTTAAGAAAGGAAGTATATGTCACCATTAATTAGCGTTATTATTCCAATTTATTACGTGGAAAAATATCTTGCAAGATGTTTGGATTCGGTCATTCATCAGTCTTACACTAACCTGGAAATCATCTTGGTCAATGATGGTACGCCAGATGGTTCAGTTGCTATTGCTGAGGCCTATCAAGAAAGGGATAAGCGTATTAAACTGATTCATCAGGAAAATGCAGGTCTTAGTGAGGCTAGAAACACTGGAATTGCAGCTGCTACAGGTGACTACATTGCTTTTCTAGATTCTGATGATTGGCTAGAGCTGGATGCCTATGAATATTTGCTACAGTTGTTGGTTGCACATGACGCCGATATCAGTATCGGAGGTATTAGACGGACGGAAAGAGTCGTCTCTGAAACGTCCAGTGAAAACCAAGTAGAGTTGTTAACTCAAAAAGAGTACGCAAAGCGGTATTTCAAAATTGGTAGTCAGGAAATTCATTATTACGTCTGGAATAAGCTTTATCGCCGAGACGTAGTTATTGAAGTTAAACAACCTAAAGGTCTGTATGCAGAAGATGTGCCATCAACTTTTATGTATATCTTAAACGCATCAAAAGTTGCGATTTCAGATAAAGTAATCTACAATTATTTCGTCAATTTAGATGGGCTTTCAGCAAAATTTAGCAATCGCCATTTCGATGTGTTAAAAGGTTGGGATATGGTTGTAGATAAGGCTAATAAATCAGGAGACTTGGACTATCAGAATTGGGCAGTTTTCAATCGTAAACGAGCTAACTTCGCCCTTTTGACCGAACTGGCTTTGTCTGAAAATTATAGTCAGGTCAAGGCAGACAATGTGGTTATGGTAGATGAGTTGGCAAAAGCAGTTCGAGAAGATTGTTTAACCCTCTTACAAGGTCCCATGCCTCTTAATCGTAAACCATTAGTCCTTGCTTTTGCTTTAAATTACAGTTTTACAGCTGGAGTCTTGAATAAGCTCTTGCAGTTAAAAAGAAAAGGATAAGAGATGAAGAAACACGCCTATTTGATAATGGCACATGGTTCTTATGAACAATTGGGCTTTTTAATCAGTCTTTTAGATCATGAAAAAAATGATATTTTTCTTCACATTGATAAAAAGTCAACCTTTACCGAACTTGATCAGCAAAAACTACAAGAAAAAGTTGAAAAATCTCAGCTAATTTTTGTTCCGAGAGTTGCAGTTTACTGGGGAGGCTATTCGCAGATAGAGGCTGAGATGAGCCTCTTTAAAACGGCTTATCAGCATGGCGACTACTGTTTCTACCATCTACTGTCTGGTATTGATTTACCACTTCAATCTCAAGAAACGATACATAGCTTTTTTGAACAACATCCAGATAAGGTCTTCTTAACTATGATGACTTTGGATGGGGATAAAGAGAATGTTGATCGCTTAAAATATTATCACTTATTTGGACGATTGACGCCTCGAACGTTTCCAGGAATATTCGGCAAAGCATCCTTTAAAATCTATCGTCATACAGAAGTCTTTCTGCAAAAGATGTTGGGCATTAACCGCTTAAAGCGTGACAATTTAACACCAATAAAAGCAGCGAATTGGGGAAGTTTTCCTCAGGATATTGTCAAATTGGTAGTGGAATCAGAAAAACAAATTGAACAAACGTTCAAGTACAGTTTTTTAGCGGATGAGGTTTTTATTCCACACCTACTTAATCAAAAAGGCTTACTGGGACGTCTATACGATGATAATTTATCTTATGATCAAAAAGAAGATTTTCAAGGAAATCTTAGATATATCAACTGGTGGGATGGTAATCCATATACTTGGACAGATACTGAAAAAGACATTAGTGACTTGGAAGAGGCAAGAAATTTGGGGTATTTGTTTTCTAGAAAATTTGATATTTCTTCTAGTCCAATATTAAAAGATAAAATTTTGATATGGACCGGAAGAGGTAGTGATTCCGTATAGATAGCCTATACTATATAAAAGATGATAGAAATGAAAGAAGAAAAAATGAAAATTTATCAAATTGTCGAAGATTATAATAATGAAAAACATGCAGGGAGTAAAGCTACAAATGATGCGGTTGCTATTCTCAGCGAATTGGGTGCAAAAGGTGTGCCTGTTTTAGTTGCAACTCGTGACCAAGGAATTTTAGGTAAAGTTAAGCGTCAAATTAAGTTCTATAAAGATTGGAAGAAGGTTTATAAGGCTGTGGATCGAGATTCTATTCTTATTTTACAGAACCCTTTTAAGATTAGAGCTTTGGGACGTTTTCAGGTTTTGACAAAACTAAAGCGTAATAAAAATGTTCGCATTATTTCCCTTATTCATGATGTAGAATTATTACGCTATGATACTGCAAAATCAAGAGCGGAGTTTAAGGAAACACTTGAAATAGCTGACCAACTTATCGTACATAATGATTCTATGAAACAGTGGTTTATCGAGCATGGAGTACCTGAAAGCAAATTGGTATCATTGGAGATTTTTGATTATCTCAGTGATAAATCATCGGACATTCCTACAGAATTTTCTAAAAAAGTAATTATTGCAGGAAATTTAGCAACAGAGAAGTCACCATATGTTTATGAATTGGGGAAGGTGTCTAATGTTGCATTTGACTTACTAGGTGTTTACTATGAACCTGTTGAACAACCTAGCAATATCAATTATCGTGGAGCATTTCCACCTGATGATGTTCCAAATGAGTTGTCAAGTGGTTTTGGACTAGTTTGGGATGGTCCGTCTGTTGAAAGTTGTGTTGGTGAAACTGGTGACTACCTTCGTTATAATAATCCTCATAAACTATCTCTCTATATTTCTTCCTCTCTACCAGTTGTTATCTGGTCAGAAGCAGCAGAAGCTAAATTTGTGGAACAGCACCAAGTTGGTATCACTGTGTCTTCTCTTCATGAGTTGAAGGAAAAATTAGATACCATTAGTGAAGCTGATTATCAACAAATGGTTACAAATACTAAAAAAATAAAAGAACAATTGCAGGATGGTCACTATTTGAAAACAGCGATTTCTACTGCATTGAAACAGCTAGGAAAGTAATATGGAAAATGCAATAGATGTCGTAGTGACTTGGGTTGACGGGACAGATCCGGTTTGGTTAGCCGAAAAGAAAGTCTATTCACCAGATGGAACTTTTGATGAAGCTGATAATATTCAGCGATATAGACCGTCTGATTTATTTCGTTACTGGTTTCGTGGCATTGAGAAGAATGCCCCTTGGGTGAATAATATTTTCTTTGTTACTTATGGTCATGTTCCAGAGTGGTTGAATACCGATCATCCTAAGCTTCGAGTGGTCACTCACAAAGAATTTATTCCTGAAAAGTATTTACCAACGTATAACTCAGCAGTGATTGAATTGAATCTTCATCGTATTGAAGAATTAAGTCAACGATTTGTGTTATTTAATGATGATTTTTATTTGGTCAATAAGACTAGTCCTGAAGACTTCTTTGTTGGTAACAATGTTAAAGAGTTTGGTATCTACAAACCAATAATTCCAAAGGAAAGTTTTAGTCATACGGAATTAAATAATACAATTCTGATCAATAGAAATTTTTCTAATCATAAAAAGCGTGTCCTGAAGTCAGTTAGAAAGTTTTTCCGCTTAGATTATGGAATGTTTAATGTTAATAATCTTTTTGCACTTCTTTATTCAGGAATCATGGGTTATAAGAGTTTTCATATAACTGTTCCCCATCTCAAATCAACTTTTAAAGAGGTTTGGGAATTGGAAGGGGAATATTTGGATAAGGTTTGTCAACATCGTTTTCGATCTATCGAGGATATCAACCACTGGGCAATGTCGCATTGGAATATTGAAAGTGGTCGCTTTGTTCCACAAAAGATTAACTTTGGACATTATTTTTCAGCAGAATTTGAAGATGAAATTGTCGAAGCAATGTTGAAGAATAAATATAAAGTTATCTGTATCAATGATGAAAATAATAACCATGATTACGAAGAAAGTACTGCGAAAGTAAGGCAAGCTTTTGAGAAAAGATTCCCAGAAAAATCGGAGTTTGAGAAATAAAGGAGTTATACTATTGAGCAGAGCAGAGCAGAGCAGAGCAGAGCAGAGCAGAGCAGAGCGTATTGAATGGATTGACTTTGGTAAGGGGATAACAGTTTTGATGGTAGTACTGGGGCATGTCCTATTAGGCTTGTTTGAGTCCAATCGTTTTGAAGCTAGTGAGACGATTTTGTTATTCGTTACGCAAATCTTATATCTTTACCATATCCCAGTTTTTTTTGCTTTATCAGGTTTTTTCTTTAAGCCAATTTCAAATACTTCTCATTTGTGGACTTACATAAAGCAAAAAACAATTGCATTAGGCATCCCTTATCTTTTCTATTCTGTTATCCAGTTTGCCTTACAGAGCATCGGTGGAGCAAGTGTTCGAAATGCAGCGAGTCTGTCTGATTTGTTTAACATTTATCAGACACCACTTGGGGTATCCTGGTATCTTTATGTCTTATGGTGGCTTTACTTAGTACTTGGTATTCTATCTCTGTGGATAAAAAAGGTAAAGCACTGGATGTTGGTGGCAATAGTTGCATTTTGTATAGCTATCTTTCTCCCAATAGAGATTTATATCGTTCAAAAACTATTGTTGTGGGCATTTTTCTTTATTCTTGGTTACTGGCTTCGCCAGTCAGGTATATATAAAATACTTGAGGAAAAATGGGAAGTTGTATCTATCGTTTCCATAGCTATCATTAGTGTGTTTATGGTTTTTTGGCAAATGTCAAATCCGGAGTTTTATATTTCCTATGATACACCGGGTAGCTGGGGGTTGATTTTCCCTGTATCAGTTTTCGTGGCTTTTGCTGTTTACCCAGTAATGAGTCAATTGGATGGTATTGGAAACTATTTTCGAGGTATCGGTAAGGATAGTATTGTCATCTATCTTCTCCATGCCCCTATTGTATCGGTGACGAGAATTATTTTGCTTAAGCTAGGAATTGATAATGTTGTTTTACATATTCTTCTTGGCTTAGCAGTAGGTTGGTATGGTAGTGTTTTAGCTCTATACTTGATGAAGAGAGTTCCTTACTGTGATTTTGTATTTTATCCACTAAAATATATAAAGAAGCAAAAGTAATGCATGGTTTAGGGGAAAATAAGTTGTTAGCTATGAAGGGAAGAAAAAGACAGGTCTATCTCCTGTCTTTACTGTTTATTTCGTTATTTATTGGTTTCCTATGTAACCGCCCCATAACAAGGTATTTGTCTTCTGTTTGAGTGTAATGAAATTTTACACTGTAATTATTGTTCGATAAATTCAGAATAAACAAATTGTAGTTTTTTTTAACAAATGGTATGCTATGTATACCATTTTTTAAATGAGGTGTTAAAATGAGTAACAAGGTATTTTCAATTGAAGAGTTAAAAAGTAAAGTATTAATAAATAGAAAGGCTAAAGGTTTTTCCCAACAAGAACTGGCAGTCGCAACGGGGATAAACCGCGCCATGATCAGTAAGATCGAGCAAGGAGAGCATCTTCCCTCCATTCCACAACTTGAAAAGTTGGCCCAGGTCTTGGACATTGATGTATTTTCCCTCTTTACTAGTCAAGTTGAGAAAATAGAGACCGAGATTCCCAAAACCAATATTGCTATCGCAGGTACGGGCTATGTCGGTCTGTCTAATGCCGTTCTCTTGGCGCAACACCATCGAGTAGTGGCGGTCGATGTGATTCCTGAAAAAGTTGAGTTGATCAATGCTAGGAAATCACCGATTCAGGACGACTACATCGAGCAGTATTTGGCGGAAAAGGACTTGGACCTGGTTGCGACCTTGGATGCCGAAACAGCCTACAAAGAAGCCGAAATTGTCATCATAGCTGCACCGACCAATTATGATAGCGCGGAGAATTATTTTGATACCAGTCATGTGGAGGCAGTCATTGAGACAGTGTTGAAGGTCAATCCTCAAGCTCTAATGGTCATCAAGTCCACCATTCCTGTAGGCTTTACGCAGTCGGTTCGTAAAAAGTTTGGTACCAAGAACATTCTTTTCAGTCCAGAATTTTTACGGGAATCCAAGGCCTTATACGATAATCTGTATCCTTCTCGGATCATCGTTTCCTTTGAACCCGATGACACTCCAGAAGTTATTGCAGGTGCCAAAAAAGTTGCGATGCTCTTGCAAGAAGGTGCTCTGAAAGACCAGATTGAGGTCCTGCATATGGGGGCAACTGAAGCCGAAGCAGTCAAGCTCTTTGCCAATACCTATCTGGCCTTACGGGTTTCGTACTTTAATGAATTGGATACCTACGCAGAACTGAAGGGCTTGAACTCCGAATCCATCATCCGCGGGATTGGCTTGGATCCTCGGATTGGAGACCATTACAACAATCCTTCCTTTGGCTATGGGGGTTACTGCCTGCCTAAAGACACCAAACAACTCTTAGCAAACTATGATAAGGTGCCTCAGAATATGATGACTGCCATCGTGGAATCCAACCGTACTCGTAAGGATTTCATTGCCGATCAAGTCTTGAAATTGGCAGGCTATTACGACTATTCAGGCCATGATCAATTTCATCAGGATGTGGAAAAAGAGATTACGATTGGCATTTTCCGCTTGACCATGAAGAGTAATTCGGACAATTTCCGTCAGAGTTCGATACAAGGGGTGATGAAGCGCTTGAAAGCCAAGGGGGCTAAAGTCATTATATTTGAACCTACCTTGGAAAATGGTTCGACCTTTTTTGGCTCCAAAGTTGTCAACAACTTAAAGAAATTTAAGGAAATGAGCCAGGCGATTGTGGCCAACCGCTATGATGTCAGTTTGGATGATGTGACAGACAAAGTCTATACACGGGATATTTTTAGACGGGATTAAGGGAATTCCTGTCTCCTCAACGTGTGCTATGGGAATCCCGCAAAACGTTCAGTTGTCACTAATAACTTGGAGAATTGAATGAAATAATGATAAAAAAACGTTGCATGTTATCAGAAAATGGTTGCATGCATTTTTTCATACAATGTCGTGTTAATGGCTTTAAATTCCTTGATTTTGTAATTTTTTTAAGATATAATAAAGGGTAATTGTGTGAAAGGAGTAGTATTGTGCCAAAGGATTTTGAAGATAAAGACACACAATCTGCTAGTTTTCGTGATCAGATATTAAGAGAACTAGAGGAATTGAAATCAAAACGCCAAAACACAGATTCGGACCTTCCGAGTAGACAGGATATTGTTGAATCCTTACAAGAATCTACAGAGAAGAAGCAAGCAACTCCAACGCATCTGCCTTTGACAGAAGCCTTGGAACAAACAAAAGAAACAGCGCCACAAACCATTCGGATTAACAAGATTGCTTTTGAGGACGAGGTTGGCCTTGATGAAACAAAGGTTATGCCAAAGATTGCAGAAGATTTGCCTCCGAAAGCGGTTGAAGTGGATTTGTCGGTCAAGGAAGAAGAAGTTGAACTGCCTCCAATAGCGCCAGAATTTTCTCAAGAAGAGGGGAACGAGACAGTAGAACCTCCATTGGAAGATACGGTTGAGCGCAGTCTGCAACAGTTGCGGACCATTGCGGCTGGAATGGATTATCCGGAAATAGCCGAAGAAGAGCCACTTCCTCAACCTGAACCGATGATTTTACCTCCATTGGAAGATGAGCCGGTATTTACAAGTGATGAGGTAGAGGTTGCTCCTGCAGTAACTCCTCAACCTGAACCAGTGACTCCCGTTGTTGAAAAGGAAGAACCCTTGGCAAGAAGACGCGGTGCGACCAAGCAAGTTAAGAAGAAACAAGATAAAGCAGCTAAGAAAATTGTCGGGACCATTGTTTCCTTGGTTGCCTTGGCCCTGGTGGCTACCTTGGTTGCTGGTTTCTTCTATGTCAAGTCAAGCTTAGAACCAGTCAATGTGGAAGCTTCAGAGACTATTCAAGTGGAAATTCCAGAAGGTTCTTCTACTAGTCAAATCGGTCAAATTCTTTTAGAAAATAAGCTGATTAAGAACGCGACAGTCTTTAACTACTTCTCTAAATTAAAGAGCTATAATAGCTTCCAGAGTGGTTTCTATAATTTGAACCAGGCCATGTCTGTAGAAGATCTGGCTAAGAAGTTGCAAGAGGGTGGAACTCCAGTCGCTGAAAAACCTGCATCAGGTAAAATCCTGGTTATTGAGGGGTACACCATTGAGCAGATTGCTCAAGCGATTACCCAAAATAGTGCTTCAGAGGATGAAAAAACGGAATCTCCATTTAGCTCGGATGCCTTTATGGCAACGGTTCAGGACCCAGCTTTCATCACGCGAATGACAGAGACTTATCCAGACCTCTTTGCAAGCCTGCCTGCAGCGGATAGTGGTGTCAAGTATCAGTTGGAGGGGTATCTCTTTCCAGCTACTTATGAGTATTACGAAGACACGACTGTTGAGCAATTGGTAGAAGATATGATTGCGGCGACCAATACTGCCATGCAACCATACTATGCGGAGCTTCCAAACAAGGGCTTGGATGTGAATTCAGTATTGACCATGGCTTCACTGGTTGAAAAGGAAGGTACTACAGACGAGGACCGTCGGAATATCGCAAGCACTTTCTACAATCGTATGAACATCGGCATGCCTTTGCAGTCTAACATCGCTGTTTTGTATGCAATGGGCAAATTGGGTGAGAAGACAACCTTGGCTGAGGATGCAGGAATCGACACTGCGATTGATTCACCTTATAACAACTACGTACACCTAGGTCTAATGCCTGGTCCTGTAGGAAGTCCAAGTTTGGCAGCTATTCAGGCGACCATCAATCCAAACCAGACAGACTATCTCTACTTTGTAGCAGATGTGACGACTGGAGAAGTGTATTTTACCGCTTCATTTGACGAGCACAATCAAAACGTTGAAACACACGTAAATAGCAAATTAAATAATCAATAAGGTTGAGGCAAAATTATGTGGATTTTCCGCATAATTTTGTTTTCATCCCTGACAAACATGAAAAGGAAGTAAAAATGGCAGAAAAAACCTATCCAATGACCTTGGAAGAAAAGGAATTGTTGGAAAAAGAATTAGAAGAACTGAAGTTGGTCCGTCGTCCGGAGATTGTGGAGCGTATTAAAATCGCCCGTTCTTACGGAGATCTTTCGGAAAACTCTGAATACGAAGCAGCTAAAGATGAGCAGGCTTTTGTAGAGGGTCAAATTTCAACTATCGAGAACAAGATTCGGTATGCGGAAATTGTCAATAGCGATGCTGTTGCAGCAGATGAAGTGGCTATCGGTAAGACAGTTACTGTTCAAGAAATCGGTGAAACAGACGAGGAAGTGTATCACATCGTTGGTGCTGCTGGTGCGGATGCCTTTGCCAATAAGATTTCAAATGAAAGTCCAATCGGTCACGCCTTGATTGGTAAGAAGACTGGAGAGGTGGCTCTGATTGAGACACCAGCTGGAAGCTACCAGGTGAAAATCTTGAATGTTGAAAAGACAAAATAAGAGTGCGGGGAGAGTCGAAAGATTCTCTCTTTCTCGTCTCGTCAGTACCTGCATTTCTAGCCTGAATTCGGACTAAAAATATGGTAAAATAAAGAGATTGAGAAAGTTGAGGTTGAGATGAAGCAAGCAAATAAAAAAGGAAAGAAAACAAGGAGGCCGACCAAGGCTGAACTAGCTCAGCAGGACAGGGTCAAAAAAATCTTGATTCGGATTTTTGGCGTCCTATTCATTATTTTGACAGCTAGTCGGCTGGGTGCCTTTGGTGTGACGGCCTACAATGTCTTCCGCCTGCTATTTGGTAGTCTATCTTATCTAGTCCTGGCAGGACTTCTAGTCTACTTTGTTTTCCCCCAATTTTGGCAGCGCAGAGAAGGGATGATTTCGGGTTTTTACCTGATTGTGGCCGGTCTCCTGATAGGCTTTCAGGCCTATTTGGATGTTTCTTACAGTGGGTCGGACCTCTTTACCTATAGTTTGCGGCTGAGTTTGAATGAGCTGTCGCGTTTTCAGGTCAAGGAGTTTTTGGGTGGAGGCCTGCTGGGTAGCGCCTTCTATATGCCCATTGCCTTCCTATTTTCTAATCTAGGCTCCTTTTTCATCGGTCTTCTCTTGATTGCCTTTGGTATTTTCTTTATGAGTCCATGGTCTGTCTACGATGTGGCCGATGGCCTGGCAGTTCTCAAGGATAAGATGACGGAGGGCCAGTTAAAAAGGGCAGAGCTTCGGGAGTTGAAGCGGGTCGAGCGAGAAGAAAAACGCCAGCTAGAATTGGCTCGTTTGGAGGAAGAGCGCCTGCGTTTGGAGGAAGAAGAATCATTAGCCTTGGATAGGCCAGTCGATTTGGAAACGGGTGAAATTCTAGACGCAGAACCAGTTCAAGTGCCCATTATTTCAGAATACGATCATTTAGAAGAGGTAGAAGATGAATTTCCAGTTATGCTGGTTGAGGATGAGGAAACACACCTAAGTGCCGACCTTCCAGAAGAAGTGGATGATGTCGAAGTTCAAATCGACTTCAAACCCAAGCTCAAGCAACGCTTGGCCTACAAATTGCCATCCATTGACCTCTTTGCGCCAATCAAGGCCAAAAGCCAGTCCAATGAAAAACGTCTGGTCCGACAGAACATTAAGATTTTGGAAGACACCTTTGCCAGCTTTGGTATTAAGGTGGTCGTAGAGCGGGCAGAAATCGGACCGTCGGTCACCCGTTATGAATTAAAGCCAGCTGTCGGTGTCCGTGTCAATCGGATTTCCAATTTGGCGGATGATTTGGCTCTGGCTCTAGCTGCCAAAGATGTCCGTATCGAAGCACCAATTCCGGGCAAATCCTTGGTCGGTATCGAGGTACCCAATTCCGAAGTGGCTATGGTGCCCTTCCGTGAACTTTGGGAACAATCTAAGACGGATGCTAACAAACTCTTGGAAATTCCGCTTGGAAAGGCAGTCAACGGCTCTGTCAAATCCTTTGACCTTGCCAAAATGCCTCACTTGCTGGTAGCAGGATCGACCGGTTCTGGTAAATCTGTCGCGGTCAACGGTATTATTTCTTCTATTTTGATGAAGGCCAGTCCTGACCAAGTCAAGTTTATGATGATTGACCCCAAAATGGTTGAATTGTCGGTCTATAATGATATTCCCCACCTGCTCATCCCTGTTGTGACCAATCCTCGTAAGGCAGCGCGCGCCCTGCAAAAGGTGGTGGACGAGATGGAGAAACGCTACGAACTCTTCAGTCATATCGGCGTCCGCAACCTTGAAGGCTACAATGCCAAGGTTGAGGAATTTAACAGCCGTTCCGAGGAAAAACAAATTCCCCTACCTTTGATTGTCGTTATCGTGGACGAGTTGGCTGACCTGATGATGGTCGCTAGCAAGGAAGTGGAGGATGCCATTATCCGTCTGGGTCAAAAAGCTCGTGCGGCGGGCATTCACATGATTTTAGCAACCCAGCGTCCGTCCGTTGATGTTATTTCAGGTCTGATCAAGGCAAATGTGCCGTCTCGTGTGGCTTTTGCGGTCGCATCGGGCACGGATTCGCGGACCATTTTGGGAGAAAATGGCGCCGAAAAACTCCTCGGTCGCGGGGACATGCTCTTCCATCCTATTGGCGAGTCGGCTCCAATTCGCTTACAAGGCTCCTTTATCTCGGATGATGATGTCGAGCGGATTGTCAGCTTTGTCAAAGACCAGGCCGATGCCGAATACGACGAGTCCTTTGATCCGGGCGAAGTAGCAGAAGGCGATGGTGGTTTCGATGACAATGGCGGAGCTTCTGAGGGTGACCCGCTCTTTAATGAGGCGCGTGCCCTCGTCATCGAAACGCAAAAGGCTTCCGCATCTATGATCCAGCGCCGCCTATCGGTCGGTTTTAACCGCGCAACCCGTTTGATGGAAGAATTAGAGGCAGCTGGTGTCATCGGTCCAGCTGAAGGTACCAAACCTAGAAAAGTATTGGAGACACAGTAATGACCTTTGAAACGGTGCACCACCTAGCCATTATCGGCAGTAATTATGACAAAACCAGAGAATTTTATGTGGACAAATTGGGCTTTGAACAGCTGGACGAGCATATTCGCCCAGAAAAAAATGACATTCTTTTCAATGTCAAAAAGGGCAATCTGGTCTTAGAAATCTTTATCAAGTCTGACGCTCCCTTGCGCCCCAAAATGCCTCAACCAGAACACACTGGCCTACGGCATTTAGCTTTTAAGGTCGCAGATGTAGAGGCCTGTCTGGCGGAGTTTGACCGCTTGGACATTCCCCACGAAACCCTGCGATATGACGATTTTGATGGCAAGAAGATGGCCTTCTTCTTTGACCCAGATGGTCTACCATTAGAAATTCATGAATAGAAAAAATCCCTTCTGACAATTTCTCAGGAGGGATTGCTTATTTTTGGGTAAAGATGGCGACGAGAAGACCGATGTACATGAGAAAGGTCAGGAGAAAACCAGCTCTCCAGTAAACCTTGAAAAAACGCTTGTAGTCTAATTCTCTTTTTTTATAGAGAGTGCCAGTTAGCAGAATCAGCAAGAGCAGAGAAAGAGCTAACAGTAGGTGGGGTAGCAGGCTGCTGTAGTAGAGCTTATCTGTTAGGATGATAAATTCAAAAGCGAACATAGGAAAAGCCAGGTCAGCAAAGTTCCAACCCCTCTTATTTAACTTTAATAATTTGACAAATAGAATTGAAATAATCAGCGTAACAATTGGATAAAGAACCGCTGCAATTTTCAGTAATAACATACTTATATTCTATTAAAAAAATAAAAAAAAGTAAACATAAAGCTTGTATTTTTCCTGAAATCGTGTATAATGAAAAGGTATGTGTAAATGCGCATATTTGTGGGAGGTAAAAATCTTTAATTACCGCCAAAACCACAATAGGAGGATTTTATATCATGGCTAAAAAAGTCGAAAAACTCGTAAAACTTCAGATTCCTGCAGGTAAAGCTACTCCAGCTCCACCAGTCGGACCAGCACTTGGTCAAGCAGGTATCAATATCATGGGATTCACTAAAGAGTTCAACGCTCGTACAGCTGACCAAGCTGGTATGATCATCCCAGTTGTTATCTCTGTGTATGAAGATAAATCATTCACTTTCATCACTAAAACACCACCAGCTGCTGTTCTTTTGAAAAAAGCTGCAGGTGTTGAAAAAGGTTCAGGTACACCAAACAAAACTAAAGTTGCAACAGTTACTCGTGCACAAGTACAAGAAATTGCTGAAACTAAAATGCCTGACTTGAACGCTGCATCTGTAGAAGCTGCAATGCGTATGATCGAAGGTACTGCTCGTTCTATGGGATTCACTGTTGCTGACTAAGCAGTAGCACCCAAGATTATCTGATTACAAGGAGACATATAACATGGCTAAAAAAAGCAAAAACTTGCGTGCTGCTCTTGAGAAAATCGACAGCACAAAATTGTACAGCGTAGAAGAAGCTGTTGCTCTTGCAAAAGAAACAAACTTCGCTAAATTTGATGCGTCAGTTGAAGTGGCTTACAACTTGAACATCGACGTACGTAAAGCTGATCAACAAATCCGTGGTGCAATGGTATTGCCAAACGGTACTGGTAAAACTTCACGCGTTCTTGTTTTCGCACGTGGTGCTAAAGCAGAAGAAGCAAAAGCTGCTGGTGCAGACTTTGTTGGTGAAGATGACCTCGTTGCTAAAATCAACGGTGGTTGGTTGGACTTCGACGTTGTTATCGCAACTCCAGATATGATGGCAGTTGTTGGACGTCTTGGTCGCGTACTTGGTCCACGTAACCTCATGCCAAACCCTAAAACTGGTACAGTAACTATGGATGTTGCTAAAGCAGTTGAAGAGTCTAAAGGTGGTAAAATCACTTACCGTGCTGACAAGGCAGGTATCGTACAAGCTCTTATCGGTAAAGTATCATTTGACGCTGACAAACTCGTTGAAAACTTCAAAGCTTTCCACGATGTAATGGCTAAAGCTAAACCAGCTACAGCTAAAGGTACGTACATGACTTCAGTATCTATCACTACAACACAAGGTGTTGGTATCAAAGTTGATCCAAACTCATTGTAATGAGTAGAGGGACTGTCTTCGGGCAGTCTTTTTCTGTTTGAAAATACCTGAATTTTAGTGTATAATATGTCCAGGCATATCAAGGGGGTTAGTATGAGAAAAGCAAATTCTGACGAATTTTACAGCCATTTATCTGCTGTTTACAATTTAGAAGAAGGTATTATTTCGGATGTCTTGCGTGAGAAGATTGTGGAGTTTGCGCAGAAATTAGACAAGTCGGACAATCTCTATCTCTTGGCAGATCAACTCTCTGTTTTTGTCAATGCAGAAGTGACTGCTCTGACCTGGCGGGCGCCCAAAGAACTGGTTGAATTGGCCCGCTATATCCAGGATTTGCAAGTAAGCTACAATCGCTATGTCATGGGTTTAAACAGCCTATAGGAGGAAATAGAATGACAGATTATGTGAAACCACAGGTATGGAAGTGGGAAGATGAAAATGACAATCGGACTGGTAATCGTCCTACCGCAGGTAGCCGTTTTGAGCAAACCTTGCCCAAAGGCGACAAGCCCTTGCAGGTTTACTCACTTGGAACACCCAATGGTATCAAGGTGGCTATCATGCTGGAAGAACTCAAGGAATTGGGGATATCGGATGCGGCTTATGACCTGTTTTTGATTGAAATTGGCAAAGGCGACCAGTTTGGTTCAGATTTTGTAGACATCAATCCAAACTCAAAAATTCCTGCCATGGTGGATTATTCAGGGGCAGATCCTGTCCGTGTCTTTGAGTCTTCTCATATTTTGCTCTATTTGGCTGAGAAATTTGATGCCTTCTTGCCAAGGGACTGGGCAGGTCGCACGGAAGTCCTCAATTGGCTCTTCTGGCAGACTGGTGCAGCACCCTTTGTTGGTGGTGGCTTTGGACATTTCTATCACTACGCGCCAACTGCCCAGGAATATCCGATTAACCGCTATGCCATGGAAACCAAGCGTCAACTAGATGTGTTAGACCAGCTCTTGGCGACCCGTCCCTATATTGCTGGCGACGAATATACTATTACGGATATTGCCATCTGGTCTTGGTATGGTCGTCTGGCTCAGGGCAATCTCTATCCAGGTTCCAAGGAATTTTTAGATGTTGCTAGCTATCAGAACCTCAATCAGTGGGTGGAGAAAATTGCTAAGCGTCCAGCAGTTGCGCGGGGCTTGGCAGTGGAGTACCAAAAATTGGATGCATAAATTTTAGAAGGAGATTCGTTTGGAAATCTCCGTTTTCTCAGATATTTTTCTATAAAAATCCCCGATTTTATGATAAAATACTAAGGATGAAATAGAGGAGAGAGATGATGAAACCTAAATACGAACGTATTCTAATCAAACTATCTGGAGAGGCCTTGGCTGGTGAACGTGGTGTCGGAATTGACATCAAGACAGTTCAGGAAATGGCCAAGGAAATCCAGGAAGTGGCTGAGTCTGGTGTGCAGATTGCCCTTGTAATTGGTGGTGGGAACCTCTGGCGTGGGGAGCCTGCAGCAGAAGCTGGTATGGATCGTGTACAAGCAGATTACACAGGGATGCTGGGAACAGTTATGAATGCCCTGGTGATGGCGGATTCCCTCAAGCAGCTTGGTGTGGATACTCGTGTGCAAACAGCTATTTCTATGCAGTCTGTGGCAGAGCCTTATATTCGCGGTCGTGCTCTCCGTCATTTGGAAAAAGGTCGTATCGTTATCTTTGGTGCTGGTATCGGCTCACCGTATTTCTCAACCGATACGACGGCTGCTCTTCGTGCAGCAGAAATCGAAGCAGATGCCATTCTCATGGCTAAAAATGGGGTCGACGGTGTTTACAATGCAGACCCTCGTAAGGATGCCAATGCGGTTAAGTTCAATGAATTGACCCACCGTGAAGTTATCCATCGTGGTCTTAAAATCATGGATGCCACAGCATCAACTCTTTCAATGGACAATGACATCGACCTGGTTGTCTTTAACATGAATGAGCCAGGCAATATCAAACGTGTTGTTTTCGGTGAGCCAATCGGTACAACCGTTTCTAACAAAGAAGAAAAATAAAAACTAAAAGAAAAGGATATTTTATGTCGAAAGAAATTATTGCCAAAGCGCAAGAGCGTATGAATCAATCTCACCAGAGCTTGGCGCGTGAATTTAGCCATATCCGTGCAGGTCGTGCCAATGCTAGTCTCCTGGACCGTATCTCTGTGGATTACTACGGAGCGCCAACACCGCTCAACCAGTTAGCTGGTATCACTGTGCCAGAGGCGCGTGTTCTTCTTATCACACCGTTTGATAAGTCTATCTTGAAAGATATCGAGCGTGCCTTGAATGCGTCTGACCTTGGCTTGACACCACAATCTGACGGTACAGTTATCCGCTTGGTTATCCCTGCATTGACAGAGGAAACACGTAAGAATTTGGCAAAAGACGTGAAAAAAGTGGGTGAGAACTCGAAAGTAGCTATCCGTAACATCCGTCGTGACGCTATGGACGAGGCCAAAAAAGCTGAGAAGGCCAAAGAAATCACGGAAGATGATTTGAAGACGCTTGAAAAAGACATCCAAAAAGTCACTGACGATGCGATTAAGACCATCGACAAGATGACAGCTGACAAGGAAAAAGAACTCTTAGAAGTTTAACCAGCACAAGGGGAATGGGAGGACAAAGATCTACAGAATCCTTGTCTTTCCTTCCTTTTTTTGCTAGCTTTGTTGATTGTTTTCCTAGAGATTTGTCTAAAGAGTAAGCAGCAGAGCCTCCAAAAATGCAGGCACCCAATGGTTGCCTAGAAAGAAATAGCTATGAATGATTTACTAGCTCACTATATTGTCGGATTAGTGACCGACCAAAATGACCAGTTTTACTTCATCCAAAAGGATGGCAAGACCTTTGCCCTGTCCAAGGAAGAAGGGGATTTTCAGCTGGGTCAATCTGTCAAGGGCTTTGCCTACACAGATATGAAGCAGAAATTGCGCTTGACGACCAAGGAAGTGGGAGCAACCCGCGATACCTTTGGCTGGGGAACGGTAACAGAAGTGAGGAAGGACTTGGGTGTCTTTGTTGATACGGGCTTGCCGGACAAGGAAGTGGTTGTGTCCTTGGACATCCTTCCTGACATCAAGGAACTCTGGCCCAAGAAAGGCGACCAGCTCTATGTCAAGTTGGACGTTGACAAGAAAGACCGAATTTGGGCTTTACCTGCCTTTCAAGAGGAATTTCAAAAGATGGCAGGTCCTGCTTATGACAATATGCAAAACCAGACCCTCAAGGCCATTGTCTACCGCTTGAAACTCAATGGGACCTTTGTTTACTTGCCAGACAACAATATGCTGGGTTTTATTCATCCTAGCGAGCGTTATGCAGAGCCACGTTTGGGCCAGGTCCTGGAGGCCCGTGTCATCGGCTATCGGGCTGTTGACCGGACCCTCAATCTGTCGCTCAAACCACGCTCATTTGAGATGTTGGAAAATGATGCCCAGATGATTTTGACTTATCTGGAAAGCAATGGCGGCTTTATGACCTTGAATGACAAGTCTGCTCCGGAAGACATCAAGGCCACCTTTGGCATTTCCAAGGGGCAATTCAAAAAAGCCCTGGGTGGGCTGATGAAAGCCGGTAAAATCAAGCAAGATGCGATTGGGACAGAATTGATTTAGGAGACGAATCATGCGTGTATATATTGCTGGTAGTGGAGCCATGGGTTGCCGTTTTGGTTATTCTCTGTCTAAGACTGATCATGAGGTTATTTTGCTGGACAATTGGGAGGACCATATTCAGGCTATCCGTAAAAATGGCCTCAAGGTGACGGGGGATTTTGACGAGACGGTCAAGCTGCCGATTATGAAACCGACTGAGGCTGTGGAAGTGGCGGATTTGATTATCCTCTTGACCAAGGCAGACCAGTTACCAAAAATGTTGCAGGATATTAAGGGGATTATCGGTGAACAGACCAAGGTACTCAGTCTGTTGAATGGGTTGGGTCATGCGACCACCATGCGCCGCTATGTGCCAGATGAGTCGATCATGGTTGGAGTGACCATTTGGTTGGCTGGGCTCAAGGGGCCAGGTCATGCTCATCTGGAGGGACCAGGATCCATTTTCCTGCAAAATATGTCTGGGGACGGTCAGGCTGTTGCCCACATCGTGGACATGTTTAACCAAGCGGGACTCAATGCGACCTATGATGAGAATGTGATTGAATCTATTTGGCGCAAGGCCTGTGTCAATGGGGTCATGAATCCGACCTGTACCATTATGGACTGTACCATTGGGGAACTTTTTGGAACGGAAGGTGGACTCAATCTGGTTCAGGGGATTTTCAAGGAATTTATCGCTGTGGCGCGTGCGGAAGTAGGGAATATCGATGAAGAGGGGATTTGGAAGTACATCATGGAAACTTCTAAAAAGGCCTCACATCATTATCCGTCCATGCATCAGGACTTAATCCAACATGGTCGCAAGACGGAAATTGACTATCTGAATGGAGCGGTAGTTTTCAAGGGCAAGCGGGTTGGTATTTCAACGCCTTATTGCCAGATGATGACGGACATGGTTCATGCCAAGGAAGCCATGTTGGGATTGCGTTAGGAGGAAGGTGCAGGGTTTGTAGTTATCCTCCCGTTTATCAATAAAAAATCAATGGAGTTTATAGTGAAAAGAATACTACTTGCTCTACTGTTAATTGGCCTGGTTTGGGGCGGTCCGGTAGTAAAAGCAGATGAATTGATGGATATTGCTAGAGCTTCTGGTTATGAGGTTTATGAGGGATACAGGCCCAAGTCTTCTATATTGATTGATGGAAATACTGGGGATATTGTTTGGCAAGATAATATTGATGAGTCAAGGGATCCGGCTAGTATGAGTAAGCTCATGACCTTGTATCTGGTCTATGAAGCCATTGGTCAGGGCAAGTTGACAGAAGATACGATTATCAGGGCAACGGAGACTGACCAGGCGATTTCTGCTATCCATGAAATTTCGAACAATCCGATCTATGCTAGTGTTGATTATACAGTGAGTGATTTGATTGCCATGACCTTGGTACCATCTTCCAATGTAGCGACAGTCATGTTGGCCAATTATTTGTCTAACAATGATCCGGATGCTTTTATGGACATGATGAATGCCAAGGCCAAGGAGCTGGGTATGACCAATTCTGTTTGGAACAATCCAGGAGGAGCAGGGGCAAGTGGCTTTAGAGGTTACTATAGTCCCAAGCGTTATGACAATTCGGCTTCCAACCAAACAACAGCGCGTGATATGGCCATTTTGGTCTACCATTTGACCAAAAAATATCCTGCTATTTTGGAATATACGCGCCATCGGGTCATTGTTACGATGGTGGACACTCCCTACCAGCAGGCCTATAATTCCTATAATTATTCTTTACCAGGAAATATCTACGGTTTAGAAGGGGTCACTGGTCTCAAAACCGGTTCCAGTCCTCGTGCGGCCTTCAATATTACCATGACCATCGATCGAGGCGGGCAAAAGATGATTGCAGTCATTATGGGTGTGGGTACCTGGTCTGATATGAATTCGGATTTCCAGCGCCATGCCTTTGCTAACGCCTTGATTGATAAGGCTTATCAGGACTTTGAATACAAGAAAGTCTTGACAGCTGGTAAACATAGCCAGGACGGAAAGCATTACCAGGTTGAGTCGGACCTATATGCGACTGTCCCCGTTGGGACTAGTCCCAAATTGGTATATAAGGATGGGCAGGTCTATGCGGATAATGGCTTGGATTCGGTCAGTCCCTTGATTCAGGATTCTGTGAAGGCTGAAGATACAGGCGTCTTGGCAACGGTCAATAAGGCCTTGGTCAAAAAGCAATCCGCTGAAGCTGACAATCAAACAGATTTCACCCTAACTTGGATTGGTTCTAGTCTGGTCTTGTTACCACTGGCTCTGGTTTCCTATTTTATTTTTAGGAATGAGCAGAAAAATCGTGCCCAATTTAAGGAAAGACGCAAGAGTCGTTCGAGAAATAAATAGTTTGTTAGAATGTCGATAAACTAAATTCTGGATAAATTAACTGAGTAACTCTGCTAAGAAAAAACAAAAATTTAGTTTATTTTGCGAGCGGAGCGAGCCCTAAACCAGGACTTTCCGCCGTGACGAAAATACCTGAAACGTTGTCGTTTCAGGTATTCGGAGTATTTGAGACCTTAGTCTCAAAGTAACAGAGAATTTGAGGAACTGCTCAGTAGTTCCCTATTTCCAACCTCCGAAAGTCACTCCCCTGACTAAATGAATCGAACTGCGTTCGTTCTATTTCCAACCTCCGAAAGTCACTCCCCTGACTTTCGGAGCCATCCAACATCACCTCAGGAAAGTCTGAAAAGAGACTTTGCCTACAAACTGAGTTTGTTTTACTTTATGGAGAATCCTTTGGTTCTGAACTGAAGGATTCTTTCATTATTAAGGAGAATAGGATATAATGAGAAGAACCTTTTATAGCTGGTTGATGACCCAGCGCAATCCCAAGTCCAACGAGCCTGTGGCTATTTTGGCTGATTATGCCTTTGAAGAGTATGATTTCCCAAAGCAATCAACGGATTTTGATGAGGTCAGTCGCTTTTTGGAGGAGTCGGCCAGTTTTGCTTTTTCAATGTCTGATTTTGACGCCATTTGGGAGGACTATATGGCCCATTAGCCTACTCTGCATATAGGATTGTTTCATATAATCATACTAATATAAAAGCAAAAATGTAAAATATACATAAAAATAAAAAATTAATGTTCATTTAGTTGCAATTTATCACTAAATAGGGTTATAATACAAGTGTAAGAATAATTCCTTACGAAAATCGTGGAGATCTACTTATTCCTTTATAACCTAATCCCTTTATATAATGAACACGGTCTCCATAGGAGCAGAGAGGTGATCTTCTCTGTTCTTTTTGTTTTCACAAGGCCAGTTTGAGAGATTTTTGGTATAATAATAGAAAAGCACAGGTAAAGGAGCAAGTCTTTGCAAGAACATTCTATTGATATTCAACTCAGCCATCCGGATGATAGTTTTAGTCTTTTTGGGTCCAATGAGCGCCATTTGCGTCTGATGGAGCAGGAGCTGGGAGTGGTCATTCATGCTCGGACAGAAAAGGTCCAGGTCATTGGTCAAGCTGACCATGTTGAGCAGGCCCGTCTGGTCATCCAGTCCCTCTTGGTCTTGGTCAATCGCGGGCTAACTGTGTCAACGCCAGATGTGGTGACGGCTATTTCCATGGCCAAAAATGATGAAATCGAAAAATTTGTCGCCCTCTATGAGGAAGAAATCATCAAGGACAATTCTGGCAAGCCCATTCGTGTCAAGACCTTGGGGCAGAAGGTTTATGTGGATGCTGTCAAGCGACATGATATTGTCTTTGGTATCGGTCCAGCAGGGACGGGAAAAACCTTCCTGGCTGTGACCTTGGCTGTCACCGCCCTCAAGCGTGGCCAGGTCAAGCGGATTGTCCTGACTCGTCCTGCGGTTGAGGCTGGTGAAAGTCTGGGCTTTTTGCCGGGGGATTTGAAGGAGAAGGTTGATCCTTATCTGCGTCCCGTTTACGATGCCCTCTATCAGATTTTGGGTAAGGAGCAGACCACTCGTCTCATGGAGCGGGAGATTATCGAAATTGCACCTTTGGCTTATATGAGGGGGCGGACGCTGGAAGATGCCTTTGTCATTCTGGATGAGGCGCAAAACACTACTATCATGCAGATGAAGATGTTTTTGACCCGTCTCGGTTTTAATTCCAAGATGATTGTCAACGGGGATATTAGTCAGATTGACCTACCTCGTAAGGTCAAGTCTGGTTTAATTGATGCTACGGAAAAATTGAAAAATATTTCGCAGATTGATTTTGTCTATTTTTCTGCCAAGGACGTGGTCCGTCATCCGGTTGTTGCTCAGATTATCAATGCTTACGAACAAGATGCATTAGCAGCAGATAGCCGAGTAAGTTTTGAGGTGATTGGGGAGCCTAGTGGGAGCGAAGAGGATGAAGATTAGTCAATTTTCAAATCATTATCAAGTCCGAAAGCTAACTGAAGCTGACTTAGAGCGGGTTTTGGTTCTTTACCAGACCAATCCCCTCTATTTTGAACATTATCCGCCTAGTCCGAGTTTGGAAGGTTTGCGGCAAGATTTAGTCAATTGTCCGCCTGGGAAGGACCTGTCAGATAAGTATTTTGTCGGTTACTGGTGGGACAATCAGTTGGTGGCAGTGCTGGATTTGATTGCTGGCTATCCTGATGACCAGATAGCTTACATTGGTCTCTTTATGGTGGACGGTAGCTGGGTTGGTCAGGGGATAGGCTCCAAAATCATGGCAGAGCTAGAAAGTCAGTTAGGACAGTATTTCCAAAAAGTCAGACTAGGCTATGTGGCGGCCAATCCACAGGCCAGTCGATTTTGGCAAAAGCAGGGCTTTGAAAGAGTTGCTGAGAAAACTGTAGAATCTATTCAGATATGTATAGCGGAAAAGAGTCTTTTATAGGCTTTTTTTCTTTCAAAAAATATTGACAAATTTCCAGAGTATGATATACTGATAAGGTACTGCTGGTTTAGCTCAGTCGGTAGAGCGCATCCATGGTAAGGATGAGGTCGCCGGTTCAATCCCGGCAACTAGCATATAGTTGACAAACGGTCCGGATGGGTCGTTTTTTTACCTAAAATACCTTGACAAGTCAATATATTTTGATAAAATAAGTGGTAGAATAAGGAAAGGAGTACTACAATGAACAATACAGTATTTATCACAAAACAAACTGTTTTTCATAAACCACTCCTTTTTAAGCAACTATAATAGTCTATTTGAACGGACTTGAGGGAGCCTAGGCGGAGTGTGTCGTCTAGGCTTTTTTGCGTGCTTAGAAAGGTTTTAAGATAAGGGAGATATATGTTCAGCTTAATTTTTGATTATGTCAAGCGGCACAAGTGGCTCTACTTGCTGATCGCTGTGACCTTGATTATTTACGACGCCACGCTCTTGGTGCCGACCCAGGTTATCCAAAGAATGGTCGACACCCTGGCGTCTAATGGCTTGACCGAGAAAATGTTGGTCCAGGATATGACCCTGCTTTTCCTGGTGACCCTGGTCAACTATGCTACAGCCTTCATTTGGCATCTCAAGCTTTTTCAGTCTTCTATCAATTTCAAATTTGACATGCAGCAGCGGGCCTTCCGAAAAATGGTTGTCATGCGGACGCCTTTCTATGAGAAGTTTCGCTCTGGGGATGTCATGACCCGCTTTTCAACGGACGTGGACGGGCTGATGGAAATGGTTGGTTACGGGCTCATGATTGTGGTCTATGCAGGAGGCATGTTTGCCTTTGTCATTCCATATATGTTTATCATCGACTGGAAGATTTCTCTGGTGGCTCTGCTTCCTATGCTGGCTATGACTGCGGCTATCTTTTTCATCGGCCGCAAGCAGGATGAGGCCATTGAGGCCAACCGGGAGGCCGTTGCCCAGCTCAATAATGAGGTTTTGGAAGTCGTAGAAGGTATTCGGGTCACACGTGCCTATAGCAAGAAGGCCACTCAGAAGGCCAAGTTTCAGGAGCGGACACGGCAGCTTGCCAAGGGAGGAGACCGGATTACCTCCCTCCAGTCCCTCTACAATCCCTTGGCTACTTTGGCTCTGGGCTTATCCACTATTTTGGTTCTGGTCATGGGGACAGTGGCTGTCAAGTCCGGTCAACTGTCTATCGGCCAGGTCATCGCCCTCCAGCTCTACGTTGGTTCACTTCTCGAGCCTTTCTGGATGCTGTCGGATTTCATCTTGGTCTACCAGACCGGCAAGACCTCATTTGAAAAGCTGCAGGAGCTGATTGATACAGGGGATGATTTGGAAGTTGATGGTTTTGGGGAAATAGCAGAGCTGTCCAGTCTGGCTTTTGAAGGGTACAGCTTTAGCTATCCACAGGCAGACCGGCCGAGTTTGCAGGACATCCATTGGACCCTGAAAAGAGGGCAGACAGTCGGTATCGTTGGGAAAACAGGGTCAGGCAAGACCACTCTGGTCCGCCAATTCCTCCGTCAATATCCAGTCGGTCAAGGCAGTTTTACGATAAATGGCCAATCAGTTCTGGACTTTAAACGCGCATCTATCGAGGAAAAAATTGGCTACGTTCCTCAAGAGCATATCCTCTTTTCCAAATCGGTCGGCGAAAATATTGCTCTTGGTAAGCTGGATGCCAGTCCTAAGGAGATTGAGCAATCGATTGCGACAGCGGCCTTCATTCAAGACTTGGAGCGGATGAGTGATGGGCTGTCGACCATGATTGGTGAGCGGGGTGTGTCCATTTCTGGCGGCCAGAAGCAACGGATTTCCATTGCACGGGCCTTTCTGCGAAAACCAGACCTGCTGATCCTGGATGATTCCCTGTCGGCAGTAGATGCTCGTACAGAACGCCAGATTATTGAAAATATCCAAAAAGAACGGGTGGGTAAAACCAATGTCATCGTTACCCATCGCCTGTCGGCTGTTAACCATGCAGACTGGGTGCTGGTTCTGGATGAGGGCCGCATCGTTGAAGAGGGCCGTCCAGCAGATTTGCTGGCGCAAGGTGGCTGGTACTTTGAACAATACCAGCGACAACAAAGCCAGGAAGGAGGAGGGGAATGAAGATTTTAGGATTTTTATTGCGACAAATCAAGCAGGTCAAATGGCTATTTGCCATTGCGATAGCCTTCTATCTCCTGGCTTCTGCCATGGTGCGTTTGGCACCGCTCATTGTCCAGCAGGCTATTGACGGTCCCTTGACGGATTTGAGCAAGGGGCTGCCCTTTGATCAGGCTGCCTTTTTGACCAAGGCTAGTCAGTATATGGGGATGACGGTCATCGGTAGTCTGGGCTTTTATCTGTCCATGCGCCTGCTTATGCACTGTGCCAATCGGATTGCGGAGCTTTTGCGAAATCAGGCCTACGATGTCATGCAGCGCCTGCCTATTTCCTACTTTGATGACAAACCAGCAGGTAAGATTGCGACTCGGATTGTCAATGATACCGAGACCCTGCGCAACCAGTTCTATGGGACCCTGGTCTACGCCTTTAATAACCTCATCCGTCTGGCATTTACCTACGGTGTCCTCTTTTACATGAATGCCACCCTGGGCTGGCTCATGCTGGTCTTGATCCCACTCTATATCGCTATCCAGTATGCCTATAAGCGGATGACAGACAAACCCATGAAGGACTTTTATGATGCCAGGAGTGATGTCAATACCCAGGTCAATGAAACCATGAACGGGGCTAGTCTGATCCAGCTTTTCGGTCAGGAAGAGGCAGTCATGGAAGAGTTTGAGGCAACGGCAGATAAGATGCGACGGGCCGATAACCGAATTATCTGGGCCCAATCCTTGGCGACCTGGAACCTGAGTGGTTTCCTGCAAAACTTGGTGGTCACTGGTATTCTTACGGTGGTTGGCTATCAGTTTCTCAAGGGCCAGCCGGGGGTTAGTCCAGGCAAGCTCTTTGTCTATGTCAACTATATTGAGGGAATTTTTATTGCCCTGGGTTCCTTGGTACAGCAATTTCCAAATATGCTGCGGTCCTTTGAAACGGGCAAGCGTTTGATGGCCCTCTTGGAAGAAGAGACGGAGCCAGATAGAGAAGAGATCTTGCAGGTGACTGATGGTCAAGTTATATTTGATCATGTCCAGTTTGCATATGAAGAAGGCAAGGCAATCTTGAAGGATATCTCTATCCAGGCGGACAAGGGACAGACAGTGGCTCTGGTGGGCCATACTGGTTCGGGTAAGACGTCGATTATGAACCTACTCTATCGCTTTTACGATCCCCAGGTTGGGCGGGTCTTGATTGATGGTCAGGATATTCGCGACTATTCTCGCGAAAGCCTGCGCAGCCATATGGGGATTGTCCTGCAAGATCCTTATCTCTTTACGGGGACCATTGCCAGCAATGTGGCCATGGATGTGGACCAAATGGACCGGGAGCGCGTGCACCAGGCTCTGGAAAAGGTTGGAGCTGGGCCGATGTTGGTTCGTCTGGAAAAGGGAATCGATGAGCCTGTTGTCGAAAAAGGTTCGGCCTTCTCCAGTGGAGAGCGGCAGTTGATTGCCTTTGCCCGGACCCTTTATTCTGACCCAAAGATTCTGATCCTGGATGAGGCGACTTCCCACATTGATACGGAGACTGAGGAAATCATCCAGCATGCCATGGAAGTGGTCAAGGAGGGGCGGACAACCTTTATCATCGCCCACCGCCTGTCGACCATTCAAAATGCAGACCAGATTCTGGTCCTGGACCAAGGTCGCATCATTGAACAAGGCCGTCATGATGACTTGGTCGCTCTAGGTGGTGTCTACGCCCAGATGCAGGCTATTCAGTCTAAAGTCTAGTGTTTATAAATCTATTGAATCTCAGTCTACGGGCTGGGATTTTCTTTGTTTCTATCTATAATACTCAATGAAAATGTCCATGGTTGAACTCTGTCGTGCCCTTATTTCAAGGCGATAGGCTGAAAATTTCCCCCGAAACTCTTCACTCAACAAGGCTGTTGACAATGGATAGATTTGATTTTTCAAGAGTAAAGATAGTATAATGATAGTACAAGGAGATTTGCCTATGAAATTTGATTTGAAGAATATCTACATCCGCATCGCTTTGGCCTTGTTCTATGTCCTAGTGGCCAGCCTTGGCAAGTATCTGCTCCATATGGAGGTCAAATGGTGGATTTCGGTCGGAATTGTGCTCCCCTTTGTGCTCTTTTATAAGGAGAAGTAGCTTAAGTTGTCTCATTTGAGGAAGTCGTTGGATATTCAACGGCTTTTTTTGTTCAGAAAAAGTGACAACTTATAAATTAAAAAAGCTAGTCAATGTGGTTTCTTTTGAAGTGAAAACTGAAAAATCGTGTTATTTTTTCCTCTTATTTTCCTCATTATCTGACATTTTAGGTTAGAAACTGGCTCCTCCTGAAAAGAAATATCAAAAAAACAGCACCTAAAAATCGCATAAAATAGGCATTTTTAAGAAATTTTCCAACTTTTTTTGAAAAAATAAGAAAAAAGACTTGCCAATTCTCCAAATTGATGATATACTGACAACATAAAGATGAATAAAAGTTGTCACTTATAAAGTGACATTGCTATTATTCATCTTTATAACCCAAAAATCGATTTTTACTATTTTTATCTAAAAGGAGAATTTATATGATTTGGTCACTTATTGTTGGTGGATTTATTGGAGCTATCGCTGGTGCGATTACGAAAAAGGGTGGTTCAATGGGTTGGATCGCGAACATTATCGCTGGTCTAGTCGGATCATCTGTTGGTCAAAGTTTGTTTGGTCACGGCGGTCCGAGCCTTGCAGGTATGGCCTTGTTCCCATCTATCCTTGGTGCGGTTATCGTTGTAGCAGTTGTATCCTTCTTCTTTGGCCGTAAGGGTTAATGAAACTAGAAAGAGGCCTCGATGTCTAAAGTAAAAAAAATACTGACTGCTAGCCTCTTATTGCTGGTCCTGCTCTTCCTCTTGCTGACTTCTTTGAAGTTTGCAGGAGGGGGCCATCTTCCAGCGGAGCTAGTAGCATGGATTCCTCAATGGCCTGTCCATCAGGTTGTTGCTCCCTTTCTCAATCCCCTTGCATTTTGGGGCTTGATAGGACTGGCAATTCTGACTGCGGTCCTGCTCCTGGTAGTCCTTTTCTACCCTAAGCGCTATGCAGAGATTAACCTCATCCAGGAAAATGGTGGCAGTCTTCTAATGAAAAAATCTGCTCTCGAGTCCTATGTAGCGATCCTAGCAGAAGAATCTGGCTATATGAAATCTGCAAGTGTAACAGTTATTCCCTATAAGAAGCGTCTTAAAGTCAAGCTTGCGGGTGATCTTGCTAAAGCTGGCTCCCTTGGTGAGCAGACTAGTCTTTTGGAGAAAAGCATTCAACATGGTTTGCGTCAATTCTTTGGAATGGAGCAGCCAATCAACTTTACTGTTCTTGTCAAAGATGTTGCAAGCAGTAAACAGTCGCGTCCTTCTCGCGTAGAATAGAGGTGTACATGAAATCAGTCAATAAATGGACTCTTCCTCTAGTGGGAGGTGCCGTCGGTCTTGTATTATCTATCTTATTTCTGAGTCTTGGATTTTTCAAAACTCTCTTAGTCTTAGTTTTGGTTGCAATCGGAGTAGGGGTAGGCTTCGGCCTCCAGGAGACAGGTCTCTTGGAAAACTATTTCAATAAGCGCTATTAAGTTTAAATAGAATTTTATATTTTCGGAGGTCATTATGACAGAACAAAATACACAGGTAATCAATGGTGAATTGACCTATGCGGACAAGGTCATTGAAAAAATTGTTGGCTTAGCTTTGGAATCAGTAGACGGCTTATTGGCTGTGGATGGCGGATTTTTAGCTAACTTGAAGGATAAATTGGTCAACACTGAAAATGTCCGTTCAGGTGTGAATGTAGAAGTTGGGAAAAAACAGGTTGCAGTCGATTTGTCGATTGTAGCTGAATACCAAAAACATTTGCCGACTATCTACAAGGCTATCCAGACAGTTGTTGAGTCAGAAGTCAAGCGTATGACGGACTTGGAAGTTGTTGAAATCAACGTTGAAATATCTGACATCAAGACGCGGGCTCAATTTGAAGCTGATTCTATTAGCTTGCAGGACCGTGTTTCAGATGCAACTCAATCAGTAGCAGATTTTACAGGTAGTCAGGTCAAGAAAACTTCAAGAGGTATTGAAGAATTGACTGCTAAAGAACCCCGTGTCATTTAAGAAATAAAAGAAAGAGGAAATCCTATGTCAGAAGAAAAAGTAAATGCAAAAGCAGAAGAACTTGTTGGTGGTGCTAAAAACCTTGTCGGTAAGGCAACTGGCAACAAGGAAGTAGAAGCAGAAGGTAAGGTAGAGCAATTGGCTGGTAAGGCTAAGGCTGCTATTGCCGACGCTAAAGATGCCGTTAAAGGCGCTGTTGAAGGTTTGAAAAAATAAGTTTTATCTATAGAAAGAGAGAATAGGAAATGAAAGAAACGAAGAATACACAAGTTGAAGCTGTAAAAGGTACTGTAGAATACGCAGACCAAGTGATTGAAAAAATGATTGGCTATGCCTTGAAAACTGTTCCAGGTCTTTTGTCAGTCAGCGGTGGTTTCTTGACGGATTTCAAGAACAAGCTGGTCAATAGTGACAATGTGAGAGAAGGCATCAACGTCGAAGTTGGTACCAAACAAGTTGCAACAGACCTGAAGATTGTGGTAGAATATGGTAAAGATATTCCAGCTATCGTTGAACAAATGAAAGCTGTCATCAGCAAAGAAGTTGCGGCTATGACTCACTTGCAAGTAGTAGAAGTGAACGTAGAAGTTGTAGACGTACAAACGCGTGAAGAGTTTGAAGCGGCATCTGTTACCTTGCAAGATCGTGTAACTGAAGCAGGTCAAGCTACAGGTCAGGCTATCGCTTCTCAAGCAAACAAGGCTGGTGAATTTGTCTCAGAAAAAACAGGACAAGTGAAGGAACAAATCCAATCATCTCGCGTAGAGTAGACTCAGTCTAATCAGTTCATCAATTAAATAGGGTTCAGGGCATGATTCTTGCCTAGGACCAATTAAAGGAGTGAGTTTCGGGATCATGGAAGGTGATACGGTACCGCTCCTTTTGTCTATGGAAAGAAGGAAGATTTATGCCAAATCGAAAAATTGTAAAAGCGTCTAAGTACCAGCAGATTGCGGTCGGAGTGGCGCAACGGATTGTCTCAGGTGAATATGAAGTAGGTGAGCGAATCAAGTCTCGTTCGACCCTGGCTAGTATGTTTGGGGTCTCGCCGGAGACCACTCGTAAGGCCTTAAATATTCTGGCCGACCTCCATATCGTGTCGGTAAAGCATGGTAGTGGAGCGATTGTCTTATCCAAGGAAAAGGCCCACGATTTCATTGATAATTTTGAAATGACCAGCTCCCTAAAATCGCAAAAAGACCGGATTTTGGAGAAGATGGACCAGCAGGAAAATATGCTCAAGGAATTGCGTGGCTTGGTTTCTGTCTACTTGGATCAGACCAAGCGCGTGCAAAAGAAATACCCTTTGGAGCCCTACGGTTTAAAGTTGACAGCTGACTGTGAGTTGCTGGGCAAGCAGTTGGTGGATGCACGTATCTGGCACCACACAGGAGCCATCATTGTCGGTATTGAGCGCAATGAAGAGCTCTTGATTTCTCCTAGTCCATACCAGACTCTGGAGAAAAATGACCTGGTGTATTTTGTCGGAGAAGAGCAGAGTTATCTGCGGATGAAAAATCTCTTCGGTTTATAAGAGGTAAGTAATGACAATAAAGGCACTTGTATTTGACTTAGACGATACCTTATATGACCAGATTCAGCCCTTTGAACGGGCCTTGAAACGACATTTGTCGGTGCCTGAGGAGCAATTGGTTCACCTGTATCTGGCCTTTCGCCACTATGCGGATCAGGTTTTTGAAGCGGCTGCGACTGGCAAGATCAGCCTCAAGGACAGTCATGTTTATCGGATGAAGGCAGCCTTAGCTGATTTTGGTTACCAGGTGTCCGATGGGATGGCCTTGACCATTCAAATCGACTACGACTATTATCAAGGGCAATTGGAACTCAGTCCGATTTATCCAGCTATTTTTGAGGCTTGCAAGCAGCGGGGTATTTCTCTTGGCATCATTACCAACGGTCCCCATCGGCATCAATTGCGGAAAATCCGAACCTTGGGCCTACAAGATTGGATAGAGCAGGAGAAGATGGTTATCTCGGGGCAGGTTGGGATGACCAAGCCCAATCCAGCTATTTTCAAGCTGATGGAAGAGCGCCTGGGAATGGCGGGTCAAGAAATCTGTTATGTCGGTGATTCATTTGAAAATGATATCATCGGTGCCAAATCAGCTGGCTGGCAGGCCATCTGGTTCAACCACAGAAAACGGCAGCAGCCGGAGACAAGTGTGGAACCGGATAAGGTTGTGACCGAATGGCTTGACTTAGAAACAGCTATTATAGAGATGGGAAACTAGCTTAGGCTGGTTTTTTATTTTGGAGCTAATCGAAAGTAATTTCACAATTTATAAAATTTATCTATAATCTTAAAACTACTTTCTAAACAAGTTCAGATGGTTGAAATTCCTAAAAACTATGCTTATAATGTTTTTGTAAACGTTAACATTTTGTAAAAGAGCGATGATGTCGCTCCATGCTTTAGAAAGGAGTTTCTGATGAACTTCAAGAAGTTTTCTCAGTTGGGGCAGGCTTTCATGCTGCCCATATCTATCTTACCGGTTGCTGGTTTGCTCCTGGGTATCGGGGGTGCCTTGTCCAACAGCAACGCGGTTTCTCAATTTCCTGTATTAGACCAGGCTTGGTTACAGGCAACTTTCACCATTATGAGTACAGCTGGTAGTGCTGTCTTTGCTAATTTGGCCCTTATTTTTGCGGTCGGAGTTGCAGTTGGTCTGGCAGATGCCGACAAGGGAACAGCTGGTTTATCAGCTGCGGTGTCCTACTTGGTGTATACAGCTACGATTAGTGGTTTTCTACAGTTATTTGCAGAAGAAGGTGCTAGTATTGACACAGGAGTGGTCGGTGCTTTGGCTATTGGTATCACAGTAGCAAATCTCCACAATAAATATAGGAAAATTGAGTTACCAGCCTTCCTAGGTTTCTTTGGAGGTTCGCGCTTTATTCCAATAGTGTCGTCTTTTGCAGCCATTGCCTTTGGTGGGATTTTCTATTTGATTTGGCCACCGATTCAGGGGCTTTTGGTGACATTCGGTGAAACAATATCAGAAATGGGAAGTCTAGGAACGTTCCTTTATGGATTTGGCTTACGGTTAACCGGAGCTTTTGGTTTACACCATACTATCTATCCGATGTTCTGGTATACTTCACTGGGTGGAAGTGAAGTAGTTGCCGGTGAAACGATTCAAGGTGCTCAGAATATTTTCTTTGCTCAATTGGCTGATCCCAACCATACTGGATTATTTACATACGGGACTCGTTTCTTTGCTGGACGCTTTGCGACTATGATTTTTGGTTTGCCAGCTTCTTGTTTGGCGATGTATCATGCCATTCCAAAGGAAAATCGTAAAAAAGTTGGCAGTTTCTATTCAAGTAGTGCCCTTACGTCCTTGTTGACAGGTATTACAGAACCAATTGAATTCTCCTTCCTATTTGTTGCTCCATGGTTGTACGTCGTCCATGCTTTCCTAGATGGTGTCTCCTTCTTGGTAGCTGACTTGCTACAAATTCGTATCGGGAATTCCTTCTCTGGTGGTTTGATTGACTATCTTATCTTTGGTGTTTTCCAAGGCAATGACAAAACCAACTGGCTCTTGGTGCTTCCAGTCGGTTTGGTCTGGGCAGCTATGTATTATGTTGTTTTCAAATTCCTAGTGACCAAGTTCCATGTTCTAGTGCCTGGTATGGAAACGGGTGATAGCTCTGCAAATTCTGATAAGGTATTGAAAAACGGCTCAACCCTCTATGATAGTGCCATTTCAATCATTGATGCCTTGGGTGGCGAAACCAATATTGAACACGTGACAGCCTGTGCGACTCGCCTCAGAGTATCCTTGAAGGACAGTCAAATGGTTGACAAGGATGTCCTGAAAGCGATTGGAGCAACAGCAGTTCTGGATGTGAAAGATGGTATTCAAGCCATCTATGGCGGACGGGCTATTCTCTATAGCCAAGAAATCAATCAGATTTTGGGCAGAGAAGAATAGCAAGGACAATCGACCAGCTTCGGCTGGTTTTTACTTTTGAAATTTTCTGACTTCTGAAAGTAGTTTTAGGAATATGTTAGATTTTACAATTTTTGAAACTGAAACCTATTATATGGCAATATATTGAATTATTGTATCCGAGGCGTTATAATAACAATGTAAGCGCTAACTCGGATCCGTCATTGAAAGGAGAATTCATGGCTAAATTGAGTAAGGAGGCCTTGATTGAACAAATAAAACCAGGAATCATCATTTCTTGCCAAGCCCTACCAGGTGAGCCTCTGTATAGGGAAGAAGGCGGGATAATGCCCCTCATGGTTAAGGCAGCCCAGGAAGCAGGAGCTGTTGGTATTCGGGCCAACAGTGTTCGAGATATTAAAGAAATTAAAGAAGTGACCAACCTACCTATTATCGGTATTATCAAGCGGGATTACCCACCACAGGAGCCTTTTATCACAGCGACCATGAAGGAGGTCGATGAGCTGGCAGCCCTGGACATTGAGGTCATTGCACTAGATTGTACCAAGCGGGAGCGGTACGACGGTTTGACTATCGTCGAGTTTATCAAGCAAATCAAGGAAAAATACCCAGACCAGCTCTTCATGGCAGATGTTTCCACCTATGAAGAAGGTCTGACAGCCTACGAGGCAGGTATTGACTTTGTCGGCACCACTCTCTCAGGCTATACCTCTTATAGCCGTCAGGGAGAAGGACCAGATATCGAGCTAGTAGATCGATTGGTCAAGGCCGGTATCGATGTCATTGCTGAAGGGAAAATCCACTATCCAGACCAGGTCAAGACCATTCACGACCTTGGTGTAGCAGGAATTGTGGTCGGCGGGGCCATTACCCGTCCAAAAGAAATCGCAGAGCGTTTTATCAAGGCTTTGCAGGCTTAAATTGTCATCAAACTCCCCACAGGGGAAAATTTAAAAAATAAAAGGAGTAGAATGATGAAAAAAATCATGCATTCATTGTTAGCAGGTGCAGCTATTTTGTCACTTGCAGCGTGTGCCAATAAGGCAAGCGACACTACCGCATCATCTGCAGCAGAGTCAGGCAGCTCTGACAAGACAGAAATCACTTGGTGGGCCTTCCCAGTCTTCACGCAAGAAAAAACAGAAGATGGTGTGGGTACCTATGAGCAAAAAATTATTGCTGCTTTTGAGGAAGCAAACCCGGATATCGATGTGAAATTGGAAACCATCGACTTCACATCTGGACCTGAAAAAATCACGACAGCTATTGAAGCGGGCACTGCGCCAGATGTGCTCTTTGACGCACCAGGTCGTATCATTACCTACGGAAAAAATGGTAAATTGGCTGATTTGAACGACCTCTTTACAGATGATTTTGTTAAGGATGTCAACAACGATAACATCATCCAAGCGTCTAAAGCTGGTGATACAGCCTACATGTATCCAATCAGCTCTGCTCCATTCTACATGGCCTTCAACAAAGCGATGTTGGAAGATGCTGGTGTCCTTGACCTTGTAAAAGACGGCTGGACAACAGATGACTTTGAAAAAGTTATCAAGGCTCTCAAAGACAAGGGCTACAACCCAGGTTCTCTCTTCTCGAATGGTCAAGGTGGTGACCAAGGTACTCGAGCCTTCCTTGCTAACCTTTACAGCGGAAGCATCACAGACCCTGAAGTAACCAAGTACACAACTGACTCAGAACAAATGATTAAAGCCCTTGATAAGGCAGCTGGCTGGATCAAAGATGGCTACATGATGAACGGTTCTCAATATGCTGGTGGTGACGATATCCAAAACTTTGCAAATGGTCAAACATCTTACACCATCCTTTGGGCACCATCTCAAAATGGTATCCAACAACAATTGTTGGAAGCATCAGGCGTAGAAGTGCTTGAAGTTCTCTTCCCATCAGAAGATGGTAAACCAGACCTTGAATACCTTGTAAACGGCTTTGCAGTCTTCAACAATGGCGACGAAGCGCGTGTAGCAGCATCTAAGAAATTCCTTCAATTTATCGCAGATGATGCTGAGTGGGGACCTAAGAACGTTGTTCGTACAGGTGCTTTCCCAGTTCGTACATCCTTTGGCGAATTGTACACTGACGACCGTATGGCTATGATCAATGGTTGGACTCAATACTACTCACCATATTACAACACAATTGATGGCTTTGCTGAAATGAGAACTCTTTGGTTCCCAATGTTGCAAGCTGTATCAAATGGTGAACAAGACGCGGAAACAGCTTTGAAAGACTTCACTGAAAAAGCGAACGCAACCATTAAATAATATTTGAAAGTAGGCTCCTTTTCTAATCCCATTTCTAACGAGATCTAGAAAGGGAGCTCTTGCTTTCTAACTTGAAAGAATTGAGGTGTTTGCATTGCAAATCAACAAAATACGAATGCGGGAAACCATTGTTTCCTACACGTTCTTGGCCCCAGTTTTGGTATTCTTTACCGTCTTTGTCTTGGCACCTATGGTCATGGGATTTGTGACTAGTTTCTTCAACTACACCATGACGGACTTTACCTTTGTCGGCTTAGATAACTATGTGCGGATGTTCAACGATCCTATCTTCATCAAATCCTTGATTAACACCTTGGTTATCGTTGTGGGATCAGTGCCAGTCGTGATTTTTTTCTCGCTCTTTGTAGCGGCCAATACCTACCAGAAAAACGTCATCGCTCGTTCCTTCTATCGAGCAGTCTTCTTCCTACCGGTGGTTACTGGTTCGGTAGCCGTAACGGTTGTCTGGAAATGGATTTACGATCCTCTGTCGGGTATTCTTAACTTTGTTTTGAAATCAGGTGGTATTATTGAACAAAATATCTCTTGGCTTGGAGACAAACAGTGGGCCCTCTGGGCAATTGTCATTATTCTCCTGACTACATCTGTCGGTCAGCCCATTATCCTCTATATCGCTGCTCTGGGAAATATTGATAATTCCTTGGTAGAAGCAGCACGGGTAGACGGTGCCAATGAAACCCAGGTTTTCTGGCAAATCAAGTGGCCTAGCCTATTGCCTACAACCCTTTACATTACAGTTATTACAACCATTAACTCCTTCCAGATTTTCGCGCTTATCCAGCTCTTGACATCTGGTGGACCAAACTATTCAACATCGACCCTCATGTACTATCTCTACGAAAAAGCCTTCAAGCTTTCTGAGTATGGCTATGCCAATACCATGGGTGTCTTCCTTGCAGTCTTGATTGCTATCATTTCCTTTATCCAATTCAAGGTTCTTGGAAATGATGTGGAATATTAGAAAGGAGGTCAAGATGAAAAAGAAAACCATTACCCCATTTTCAATCCTATCTTCAGTGATTTTGTTGACCTTGACTGTCCTCTTTATCTTTCCTTTCTACTGGATTATGACAGGGGCCTTCAAGTCTCAACCCCATACCATTGTCATTCCGCCCCAGTGGTGGCCAACTGAGCCAACCCTGGAAAACTTTGTCAAGTTGACTGTGCAAAACCCAGCCCTGCAATGGTTGTGGAACTCAGTCTTTATTTCCTTAGCTACCATGATTTTGGTCTGTGCGACCTCATCCTTGGCAGGCTATGTTCTGGCCAAGAAACGCTTCTACGGTCAGAAAATTCTTTTCTCTATCTTCATCGCGGCCATGGCCCTGCCTAAGCAGGTAGTCTTGGTGCCGCTGGTACGGATTGTTAATTTCATGGGTATCCACGATACGCTGGCAGCGGTTATTTTGCCACTGGTTGGCTGGCCATTCGGTGTCTTCCTCATGAAGCAATTCTCAGAAAATATCCCGACTGAGCTTTTGGAATCAGCTAAGATTGACGGTTGTGGCGAGCTATCTACCTTTTGGAATGTGGCCTTCCCAATCGTAAAACCTGGCTTTGCGGCCCTGGCAATCTTTACCTTTATCAATTCTTGGAACGACTACTTCATGCAATTGGTGATGTTGACCTCTCGTCAGAACCTGACCATTTCCCTGGGGGTTGCGACCATGCAGGCCGAGATGGCGACCAACTACGGTCTCATCATGGCGGGTGCTGCCATGGCGGCCGTACCGATCGTAACCGTCTTCCTTGTCTTCCAGAAATCATTTACACAGGGGATTACCATGGGTGCTGTGAAAGGCTGATGCTCGTCGAGAATGGCTTTGTCTCGTCGTTAAGTCGTCTTGGTAAACTTTAGTTAAACCTTCGACTTCCTTGCCTAGATGCCAAGCCATTTTCTTAGAGCATCCCGTTGGAGTGTTGATGAAGACTGTTTCAGCTAGGCTAAAAGAAATTTACATTGCCAAATCCCGTTGGGTTGGTTGATCAGTCTTCGTGGGAAATAGTACGAGACTTGGTCGATTTGGTTTGACGAGTGAAAACCTCCACCGTAGCTTTTCACTCACCAAGGCTCTTGACAACGGATGATTTTGATTTTCGCAGAGTATTAAAGCAAATATAGATTAGAGGTTGTATATGATTTACGATCTGATTGAAAATATTGCAACATATAAGGGGCTGGATCCGCATCTGGATTTGGCCATCGATAGTATTTTGAGTGGTGACTTCAAGACACAAGATCCTGGCAGGTACGAGCTGGCTGGGGACAAGGTTTTCTGCTTTGTTCAGGACAATCAGCTAGTGGAGCCAGGGCAGCGTTTTGAATACCATAGAAATTATGCAGATCTGCATTTTCTTCTAGCTGGTCAAGAAATGATTTCCTACGGATATGACGGTCTGGAGGACTTAGAACCTTATCAAGCCCAGTCAGATGTTGGCTTTGTGATGGCATCCAGTCAGCTTGATTTGACCATCAATGATGAGTACTTTGCCTTTTTCCTGCCAGGAGAGTCTCATTTGCCCAACCAAAAAGCGGGTGAAGGAGAACAGGTCCGCAAACTTGTGTACAAAATTTTGATAGAATAGGAGATTTCCATGAAAAAGACAGGTGGTCAGCTATTACAATCTTTATTCGATGTCAATCACCCATTTTGGCAATCGGTGGAAAAGGTCTTCACCATTTTCCTTCTGAATATTTGCTTTGTGGTGACCAGTTTGCCTGTCTTGACCTTTGGAATTGCCCGCCTGGCTCTCTTTGCCAGTCTGGACATCCTTAGAAAGGAAGGAAAAGTGGCTGTTCTTGCGACCTATCCTGTCATGGTGAAGCGGTATTGGAAACAGGGCTTGACCTTGGGTCTGCTGGAAGGTCTCTTGGTGGGAGTCTGCATCCTGAACTTATTCTTGACTTCGGGTGTGACCTCGCTGCCCATACAAATTCTGCGCCTGGTCTGCTTTGCGACCCTCATCTTTAGTCAGTTGATGATTCCTTACCTCTATCGAGTGGCCAGTCAAGTAGAATTGCCCTTGGTTCAGCTGGGCCTGACTGCCCTGATGCAGTCGGCTCGAAACCTTTGGTTGACCTTGGCTATTGTCGTGGTACTTCTGGTCCTAGTCTTTGTAGCTTTCTTCAATGGTCTGACCTTTTTGGTCGTCCTCTCATTGCTGGCTACTTTCGGCTACGCGGGCCTGGTCTATCTCTTCCTTCTTTACTATAAATCCTGAAATCTTGAAATCCTGAAAAACTGATAAATTTGAAAGGAATCTTATGTCTCATTTAGAAAAATACAAAGGAATTATCCCAGCATTTTATGCCTGTTACGGCGAAAATGGAGAAATTGATTCGCAACGTGTCAAAGAACTGACCCGCTATTTTATTGAAAAAGGAGTAAAAGGACTGTATGTCAATGGTTCTTCTGGTGAATGCATTTATCAGAGTGTGGCGGATCGTAAGTTAGTCCTTGAAGCAGTCATGGAAGAGGCGCGTGGTAAATTGACCATTATCAACCATGTGGCCTGCAACAATCTCAAGGACAGTCAAGAATTGGCCCGTCACTCTGAAGAATTGGGTGTTGATGCCATTGCGGCCATTCCGCCGATTTATTTCCGCTTGCCAGAGTACGGCATCGCTGACTACTGGAATGGCATCAGCAGTGCCGCACCAAATACGGACTTCATGATTTACAACATTCCGCAGTTGGCTGGTGTGGCTTTGACGCCAAGCCTCTACAAGGAAATGTTGAAGAATCCACGTGTCATCGGGGTGAAAAATTCATCCATGCCAGTGCAGGATATCGACACCTTTATCAACATTGCTGGTCCAGACTATATTGTCTTCAATGGTCCAGATGAGCAATTCTTGGGCGGTCGTCTCATGGGAGCTGGCGGTGGTATCGGTGGTACTTATGGTTCTATGCCGGAACTCTTCCTGGCCCTAGATGACTTGATTACCAAGAAAGAACTGGAAAAAGCCCGTGAACTCCAGGCTGAAATCAACCGAATTATTACGAAACTCTGCTCCGGTCACGGTCACATGTACGCTGTCATCAAGGAAGTTCTCCGCATCAATGAAGGCCTGAACATCGGCTCCGTTCGGGCCCCCCTATCTTCACTAAATGAGGCAGATTTGGTCATTGCCAAGGAGGCGGCAGACATGATTGTGCAGGCTAAGGCAGTCTTTATCGGCTAATGGAGGTGACCTATGACACGCTATTTAGCAGTAGATATAGGAGGTACCCAGATTAAGTATGGCCTGGTTGACCAGGAAGGGCAGCTCCTAGAGCAACATAAAATGGATACCCAGGCTCACCTGGGAGGGCCACATATCCTTGCGACAGTTAAGGATTTGGTAAGAAAATACAAGGATAATTCTGATATTTCAGGTGTAGCTATTTCTTCAGCAGGAATGGTCGACCATGTTAAAGGGGAAATCTTCTACTCTGGACCGCAAATTCCTAACTACGCCGGAACAAAATTCAAGGCTGAAATCGAGGCAACATTTGGCCTGCCTTGTGAAATAGAAAATGATGTCAACTGTGCAGGTCTAGCAGAAGGAATTTCGGGTTCGGGTCAAGACAATCAAATTTGCCTTTGCCTGACGATTGGCACAGGTATTGGTGGCTGTCTTCTTATCGACAAGGAAATCTACCACGGATCCAGTAATGCAGCCTGTGAAGTAGGCTATCTCCCCTTGTCTGACGGGGCCTTTCAAGATATTGCTTCAACGACAGCTCTAGTTCAGCATGTGGCAGACCTGCATGGGGATAATCCATCCGAATGGGATGGTTATCGGATTTTTCAAGAAGCCCAAAATGGCAACAGCAAGTGTCAAGTGGCTATTCATCAACTAGTGGACAATCTTGGTAAGGGCATTGCAACCATTACTTATGTAGTCAATCCGGAGATTGTCATCCTAGGTGGTGGAATAATGGGGCAGAAAGAATATCTGGAACCCATGATTCAAGAAGCAATAAAACGTCATTTATTACCAAGCTTGGTTGAAAAAACAAGGATTGCATTTGCTAAACATGAAAATGCAGCTGGCATGCTAGGGGCCTTCTATCATTTTGCCCAAAAACAGGGCTTGAAAGTTGGGTGAGTCTATGATTGATACCATGTCCCTGGAGGCTATGCGTACCTATCGTGGTCGTCATGAGCTTCCAGAAGATTTTGATAGTTTTTGGCAGCAGCAACTAGCTGCATTGCCAGAACTGCCAGATTATGATTTGCTTGAAAAGCCAGCTGGTTTGCCTGGTGTGATTTGCTATGAACTCTATTTTACAGGTACCAACGGCTCACGGGTCTTTGCCAAAACTATTTTTCCGAAAGCTGAACAGCCTGTGCCTGTTCTCTTCTATTTCCACGGTTACCAAGGCCAATCACCTGACTGGGCTGAATTGCTCAAGTTTTCGACAGCCGGCTACGGTGTTGTGGCCATGGACGTGCGTGGTCAGGCCGGTTGTTCCCAGGATTTAGGCCAATTTAAGGGCCTGACAGTCAAGGGGCAGGTCATTCGTGGCATGTTGCAGGGACCAGACCATCTTTTCTACAAGGATGTTTACCTGGATGTCTACCAGCTGATTAAGCTAGTGGCTGGCTTTGACTTTGTGGATAAGCACCAGCTGATGAGTTATGGGGCCTCCCAAGGTGGTGCCTTGGCTCTGGTAGCGGCCAGCCTCTATTCAGACCTATCAAAATGCCTGTCTATTTATCCTTTCCTATCGGACTTCAAGCGAGTCTTGGAATTGGGCAATAACAGCGAGGCCTATGATGAGCTCTTCCGTTATTTCAAATACTCGGATCCCTTCCATGAGACGGAGGAGCAGGTATTGCAGACCCTGTCCTACATTGACATTAAAAACTTGGCTCATTTGGTAAAATGCCCTGTGGCCATGGTGACTGGTCTAGAGGACGGAGTTTGTCCACCTTCGACCCAGTTTGCGGCCTATAACCGCTTGGAAGTTGAAAAAGAAATGAAAATCCTTCCAGACTATGGGCACGATGCCCTCAACGTCAAGGTTAATGACTATGCCTTTGATTACTTGGTAGGGACACGATTTTTAGGTGATTAATTTTTCGATACAATGAATGCAGAAACTAGGTCGTGAAAAGCCTGGTTTCTTTTGTTTTCAAGCGTCAGCTTTTATGGTAAAATAGAGGAGATTTTAAGATAAATGAGGTTTAAGACATGTCAAAATTTTTAGTTTTTGGTCACCAAAATCCTGACACAGATGCCATTGCATCATCATACGGCTGGGCTCACTTGGAGCGTGAAGTGTTTGGTCGTGATGCGGAAGCAGTTGCACTTGGAACGCCAAATGAAGAAACAGCCTTTGCGCTTGATTATTTTGGTGTAACAGCACCTCGCGTGGTTGAGTCTGCAAAAGCAGAAGCTGTTAGTCAAGTTATCTTGACTGATCATAATGAATTCCAACAATCAATCGCAGACATCAAGGATGTGGAAGTTGCAGCTGTTATTGACCATCACCGTGTTGCCAACTTTGAAACGGCAAATCCATTGTACATGCGTTTGGAGCCGGTTGGTTCAGCATCTTCAATCGTTTACCGTGCCTTCAAAGAAAATGGTGTGACGCCTCCAAAAGAAGTAGCTGGACTTCTTCTATCAGGTTTGATTTCAGATACCCTCTTGCTCAAATCTCCAACTACTCACGCAACAGATCCACAAGTAGCAGCTGAATTGGCGGAAATTGCTGGTGTAAACTTGGAAGAATACGGCTTGGCACTCTTGAAAGCAGGTACCAATCTTGCTAGCAAGTCAGCAGAAGAATTGATTGACATCGATGCAAAAACATTTGGCTTGAATGGCAATGACGTGCGTGTAGCCCAAGTCAACACAGTGGACATTGCGGAAGTCTTGGAACGTCAAGCAGAAATTGAAGCAGCTATGACAGCAGCAGCAGCAGCAAATGGCTACTCTGACTTTGTTTTGATGATTACAGACATTGTGAACTCAAACTCCGAAATCCTTGCCCTCGGTAGCAACATGGACAAGGTGGAAGCAGCCTTCAACTTCAAGTTGGAAAACAACCATGCCTTCCTTGCTGGTGCCGTTTCCCGTAAGAAACAAGTGGTGCCACAATTGACAGAAGCGTTTAACGCATAAATACCTAGCACCTTCGGGTGCTTTCTTTATTGAAAGGAAAATCATGGCTTACACAGTAAATTTTAAAGAAGTCGAAACGACAGGCTTGGAAACTAGTCCAGTCGCAGAAGTCTTGGCCGGTCTGCGTGCCAACGAAGCCCGCTATTTCTGGAACAAATACAAGCAGGAGTTCGTGGTCTATAGCCCAGAGGAGAAGCTTGAAATCCTGCCCTTCATCGAGAAAGTGCTGGCAGAGCGGGACATGGTCTTCCCCTACAAGGTCCTCAACGTCACCCAATTTGAGGTGGACGGCATTCTCTGGTCATTTGTCTTTTATGACAATGGCCTGGCTGTCAATGTCCTCTATACGCTAGAAGAAGGAGGCAAACGAGCTGTCGGATTCAAATTGTCAGACGGGATTGACATTCCCAAAGAATTTGAAGGCAAATTCAAGTTTGCCCGCCAACGCTCCAAACTAGCTGGGGAAATCCGTGGGACTTATTTTAATGTTAAGGGTGAATATTTATAAGTTAGAATCTCAAGCAGTTGATTTTGCTTGGGATTTTTTTATGCTGTTGAGACTGATTCTGTTTTAAATTAGAATTATCTGACAATTATAATCAAAGATTGACATTTACCTGCTTTTCTGTTAAGCTTGTACTATTGAAAAATGAGGTATCATGAAAAATAAAATTCTCCTAGCTGGTCTGACGGCTAGTTTAATCATTCTTTCTTTATCCATTGGCAGTCATGCCGGCTTTTCCTGGCTTGGGCTTTTTCAGGGACAGAATACGTCTAGGATCCTCTTTTGGGAATCGCGACTTCCCAGAACTCTTGCCATTATCTTAGCCAGTGGGGCCATTTCCTTGTCGGGCTTGCTCATGCAAACCGTGTCACAAAATCCCTACGCAGCCCCCTCGACAACAGGGACGACAGAGGCAGCCCAGCTGGGCATTCTCTTGTCTTTATTTGCCTTTCCCAAGGCCACTCTCTTTCAAAAAATGAGTTTTGCCTTTCTTACTGCCCTGCTCTTTACAACGGTTTTCATCCAAGTTATCCGGCGCTTGCAGTTCAAGGAAAAGTGGGTTCTGCCCCTGGTAGGGCTGATTTACAGTGGTATTATCGGTTCTTTTGCCCAGATGATTGCCTTTCGGTTTAACCTCATTCAGTCCATGACCGCATGGAGTCAGGGTTCTTTTTCCATGATTCAGCGCAATCAGTACGAATGGCTCTTCTTGTTGGTTTTCGTCTTGATTGCCATTTGGTACTATTCGGATGCCTTTTCGGTCATGGCTCTGGGTGAGGATGCCAGTCGGAATTTGGGTTTGCCTTACCAAGCCTATGAGACCTTGGATCTAGCTTTGGTGTCTCTGACCTCGGCTGTGACCATGATTACGGTCGGCGCTCTGCCATTTCTGGGGGTTATCATTCCCAATCTGGTTCGGCAGTACGCAGGCGATTATTTCAAGAAAGTCAAAGGCTTGGTGGTCATCTGGGGCATCCTCTTGGTCTTGGTCTGTGACATCTTGGCACGTTTGGTCATCTGGCCTTACGAGGTCTCAGTTTCTTTGATTTTGGGAGTGGTCGGCACCCTAGCCTTTCTCCTCATTATCTGGCAAGGAGCGCGTGCATGAACCGTATCAAACGCTCAACCTTGCTTCTGATTGGCATTTTGTCGGCCATCGCTGTTTTGGGGACGCTATTTTATCTCCTGCCAGATGGTAGCCTGCCCAATTCTTACATCCTGAACCTACGCTTGAAAAAATTGCTGGTCTATCTGGTGGTGGCTGTCATTGCTAGTTTTTCCACCTTCAGCTTTCAGGCGGTGACGGGCAATCGATTCCTGACCCCGTCTGTGCTGGGACTGGAAAGTTTCTACGTCCTTATGCAGTCTCTTTTCCTATTTTTCTTTTGGAAATGGTCGCAGGGATTGGCACCCAATTCCCTGACCGAATTTTTCATGGTGCTGGGCTTGCAGGCTGGATTTTTCTTGCTCTTGCAACCAGCTATCAAGGCACTTTTGAATAAGGGAATTGGTCTTATTCTTCTCATTTGCATGACCTTGGGAACCTTTTTCCGTAGTACATCCACCTTTCTACAAGTCTTGATGGAGCCCAATGAATATGACAAACTGCAGTCCAAACTCTTTGCCTCCTTGCAGAATGTCAATGAGGGCGTCCTACTTGTGGTGGTGGGATTGGCCATTCTGATTTGTGGTTTGCTCTACCGCAAGGGCAAGGTACTGGATACCTTTTATCTGGGAAAAGACAATGCTCGGCTCTTGGGCGTGGACGTGGAAAAGGAGCAGCAACAGCTTCTCTGGTTAGTTGCTCTGTTAGTTTCAGCCTCCACAGCCTTGGTCGGTCCCTTGTCTTTCTTGGGCTTCATTCTGGCCAATCTCACCTATCAGCTGGTCAATGATTTTCGTCATCGAACTCTCTTTTTAGTTGGCTCTCTGCTCGGCTTTGTTAGCCTTTTACTGGCTCAAACCTTGGTCGAAAGAGTCTTTAACTTCAATATCAGCATTCGGACGGTCATTGAATTGATCGGTGGCATTTTCTTCTTTTATCTCTTGTACAAGGAGCGTAATAAGCTATGATTAAAATGGAAAATATTTCCAAGAAATATGGGACCAATCCAATCTTAGACGAAATTGGTCTTAACATCGAAAAAGCTAAGTTTACCGCCTTTATCGGACCAAATGGCGCAGGCAAATCAACGCTTTTATCGCTGATTAGCCGACTTTTGCCCAAGGAGCAGGGGCTGCTCTATATCAAGGGGCAGGAAATCGAAAGTTGGGACTCGGTTGAATTAGCCAAGGAATTATCCATGCTCAAGCAAAAGGTAGATTATCAAGTCAAATTAACGGTCGAGGAGCTAATTTCCTTCGGTCGCTATCCCTACAGCAAGGGACGCTTGACAGCTGTCGACTATGAGCATATCAATCAGGCTATTTCCTATATGGAATTGGATAATTTCCGCGATCGTCCTATTGACCAGTTATCGGGGGGGCAGTTGCAGCGGGTCAACATTGCCATGATTTTGGCTCAGGATACGGAGATTATCCTCTTGGACGAGCCGCTCAATAATCTGGACATCAAGCAAGGGATTTTGATGATGAAAACCCTCCGTCGTCTGGTGGATGACCTGCACAAGACGGTGGTGGTTGTCATTCACGACATCAATGTAGCTAGCCAATTTGTCGACCAGATGGTCGCTTTTAAAGACGGCAAGGTCTATGCCCAGGGGCAACCCCATGAGGTCATGACGGAGCCTATCCTCAGCTCCCTTTATGATATGGAGCTGACCATCGCCGATATTGACGGCAAGAAAATTTGTCTCTATAAATAGAAAGGAAAAAATTATGAAACGCATCACACTCGCATTTTTAGCACTCTTTAGCATCATTGCCCTAGCTGCTTGTTCGTCAGCGGAGCAGGTCAGCACCTCTCAGGACATTACTATTCAAACCTCGACGGGTGAGACAACCGTTCCAAGTAATCCCCAAAAGATTGTGGTTTTGGACTACGGTGTGGCTGACAGCCTGCGTGCCCTTGGCAAGGAAGACACTATCGTCGGGATGCCAAAAGACAGCCTGCCAACCTATTTGAAGGACTTGAAGGATAAAAAAGAGATTACAAACGTTGGTAATCTGCGCGAAGTCAACCTTGAAACGGTTGCGGAGTTGGAACCGGATTTGATTATCCTGTCCAGTCGTACGCAGGACCAGCAGGCAGAGTTTGAGAAAATTGCGCCAGCTATATACTTTGAGAACTCTACTTCTGATTATTTGAACTCTGTCAAGACCAATGCTACTGAATTGGCAAAACTCTTCGGAGACGAGGCAGTCAAAGAAGCTGAAAGCAAGCTGGCTGATATCGACACACTTGTTCAAACGGCTCAAGACAAAAACAAAGACACCCAATTGACCACTCTAACTGTCCTGCTCAATGAAGGCAGTATGGCAGGCATTGCTCCAGACGGCCGTTATTCCTTTATTTATAAGACATTGGGCTTTCAACCAACTGACCTCAAGCTGAAAGAAAACACCCAAGGAAATCAAGGCAGAAGTCACGGTTCCAGCCTGAGCTTAGAGAGTGTCAGCCAGATCAACCCAGACATCATCTTTGTTGTTGACCGCACCCTGGCCATCGGTGGCGACGATACGCAAAATTCGGACATTCTCAACAACGCCCTCATCCAGGAAACCAATGCTGGTAAGAACAAGAAAATCATCACGCTGACACCAGACCTCTGGTACCTGTCAGGTGGTGGTCTTGAGTCAACCAAGCTTATGTTTGAAGAAGTAGTTGCTCATCTTGAAAAATAAAATGCTCGACTAGAACATCAAATATAATAGAAAAAACTAGCTTTTCCAGGCTAGTTTTCTTTGTCTTTCTTATCGCTTGGTCCTCTCAACCAGTCGTTCCAATCCGGGAATTTGAAGTTAGGTACTCTGAGAAAATCGTCCGGCTGGACCTTCCTTCTATAATTTACATAGTTTTCTGTGTTTTGTTTAAAACCAGGAACCTTCAATTCAGGACTGGGAAAATGGAGGGAGAACTGAGGCAATTTGAAATGGGTATGAGGCAGGTTTTGGTAGATGCCTTCCAGCCAGATTTTATAGCGGGTGTCAATTAGTAAGCGGCTCAATTTGTCCAACATCTGGGCCTTTTCATCTGGCAATTCCTTGCGCAGTCGGTCGATTTCCTGCAATTTTTGGAGGGGGTTGACGGTCAAGTCCGCTAGTTTTTCAATACCAGCCTCCATGATGAGCCCGAAGAAGAGGTCGAAAAATTCCTGTAATTCCTCCTCTGTCAGGCTGGCTGTCCAGGTTTTGAGGGTTTGGTCTACCTGCAAGCTATCCTCTGTTAGGGCTGGAGCAGGCTTGAAGTCGTTGCCGTTAATTTCCCAGGAAAAGCTAATATGCTGGAGGAGTCCAATGGTATTGCTCTGGACGATTTGAACATGGTCAGGAGTTTCCAGCATCATACCGACCACAGAATTTTGCGGGATAATGGGGTGGACCCTATCAGCAAGCATCAGGTAGCTCGGACTTTCCAGGTGTTTCTTATGGAGTCCAGGAGCATCGTAGGGATAGACCTGCAAAATCCGTTCCTGCAAGTCAGCCGCAAGCTTGCTGCTGGCATAGAGTGCCAGGTTGCCCCCCTTGGAGTGACCAGAGATATAAAACAGTCCTGGCTGGCTCCCTATCAGCCCTTCCAAGTATTCCTTGGCGGACTTTTGGGCAGGAATCTCCTCCATGTAGGTCATGTGGAAATCTTCCTTCCAGCCGATAATGGTATCATCTGTCCCCCGGAAGCAGGTGACAATGGTCTGCCGGTCTAGGCGGTAGCTGATGACCGCAAACTGTTTCTGCAGGTCCAGTTCATATTGGTCGACATAGGCAAAGGCCCGTAGATGCTTGAAGCGCTTGGCCTGGGCTAGCAACTGAAACATGGCTAGTCGGCTCTTTGTCACCATAGAAAAAGGTGGGAACTCATCCTGGTATTTAGCTGCGAAATCTTCTGCTAATTGGTCGATTCGGACGCCTTTTTCAGTAAAGTCAGCTGGGACTAGACTATCGAAGGGCAGATAGGCTAGCTCGGTCAGGGCCAAAATATCTAGCTTGTTGAGCGGCCGATCATAAAAACTATCGAATTGACTTTCTTTTAGGTAATCAAGTAGGTTTGCCATAGTAGTCTTAGTATAGCGGATATTGTGGAAAATGACAAATTTGAAAGGTTTCTGGAGCGATTTTACGATATAATAATAGTATAGCCAAGGAGGTCCCTATGCAAAAGATTCTATTGATAGAAGACGATAAGGTCATCAGCCAGCTGGTGGCCAAGAATTTACGAAATTGGAGCTATGAGGTGGAGGAAGTGGCTGACTTTCAGGATATTCTCAGCCAGATTGACCGCTTTCAGCCACACTTGATTCTCCTGGATATCGGTTTGCCCTTTTTCAACGGTTACTATTGGTGCCAGGAAATTCGCAAGACCTCCCGCATTCCGATTATGTTTTTGTCCTCTCATGACCAGCCCATGGACATTGTCATGGCCATTAACATGGGGGCTGATGATTATGTGACCAAGCCCTTTGAGATGACGGTCCTCTTGGCCAAGATACAAGGCCTGCTCCGTCGGACCTATGATTTTGTTGGTGAACAGAGCCTGCTCTGGTTTGGAGAGATTTCCCTTGACCTCAAGACCATGCAGGTTCAGTACGACCAGAAGGTGGAGGAGTTGACCAAGAACGAATTTCAGATTTTGCGGGTTCTTTTCGAGCATGGCCAGGAAGTGGTCAGCCGGGAGGAACTCATGCGCCAGCTCTGGAATAGCGATATTTTCGTAGATGACAATACCCTGTCTGTCAACATGGCCCGCCTTCGGAAGAAGTTGGATGAACTGGGGCTACCGGGCTTGATTGCTACCAAGAAAGGGGTCGGCTACGGCCTGGTGAAAGCTCATGACTAGAGAAGATTATCGGCTCTTTCTGACCAGCTGGATCCGCCACCGCCTGCCCTATCTCCTGGCCTACCCGGCCCTGGCCCTCTTCATCTACGGTCTCAGTTACCTCTTTGAGGTGGACCGCCCCCTCATCTCCTATGGTCTCTTGCTCCTGAGCCTGGTCTGGCTCTTGGCATTAGGCTGGGACTTGTTGGCGGATGTTTCTCGCTTTGGTAAATACTGGCGTGGCCAGCAGGCGGCATCAGGCAGCCCAGCAGAGCGGTATTTGCAGGAAAAGGTCCAGCAGCTAGAAGCCCAAAACAAGCTCTTGCAGGAGCAGCAACTTCAAGCCAAGACCGAATTGGACGACTACTATACCCTCTGGGCCCACCAGATGAAGATCCCGATCGCTGCCAGTCAGCTCCTGGCCAAGGAAATCGACCAGCCAGACATCCGTTACCAGCTGGAAAATCAACTTTTCAAAATCGAGCAATACACAGGTCTGGTCCTCAATTATCTCCGCCTGCAATCCTTTCATGACGACCTGGTTATTGAGCGGGTGGACCTGGAAGAACTGGTCAAGAACCTGGTCAAAAAATATTCCCTCTTTTTTATCCAGGCCAGAACCAAGCTGGATTTGGGAGACCTATCGCGAGTCCTAAAAACAGACAAACGCTGGCTGGGTCTCTTGATTGAACAAGTCCTCTCCAATGCCCTCAAATATTGTGAGAATGGGACCATTTCCATTTTCCTAGACGGTCATGACCTGGTCATTCGAGACACGGGTCTGGGGATTGCGGAGAGTGACCTGCAGCGGATATTTGAGCGTGGTTTTTCAGGTTTCAACGGTCGTAGAACCCAACAGTCTTCGGGCCTTGGGCTTTATCTCTCCAAGAAAATCGCTGCGGAGCTGGGTTATTCCCTCACCCTCAAATCCAAGCTAGGCCAAGGCACTGAAGTCCGGATTGGGATAAAAGAGACAGAACTGGCCTTGGATTAAGTGACAATTTTGTAAGGTAAATGAAAGTTTGGGCTATGGCAGGCCTTGGGTTGAAACTGTAAAATGGGATTATAAAAATAAGAACTTGTATTCACAGTTCGGTAACTGATTTAAGGCTAGTTTGCTACCCCTCATAGCCCTTGATTAGCAAAAACTATCTCTTATCTCAGTGACCGCACTTGTGGATACAGTTTCCAAAGGAGAAGTATCATGGTTCTACTAGACGTGCAACACGTACAAAAGATTTATAGTTCTCGGTTTAAGGCGGGGCAGGTCGAGGCTCTCAAGGATATCCATTTTACGGTGGAGGAGGGCGAATACCTGGCCATCATGGGTGAGTCAGGTTCTGGAAAATCCACCTTGCTCAATATATTGGCAACCCTTGATAAGCCAACGCAGGGTCAGGTCTTGCTCAATGGTGTCAATACAGAAACGATTAAGAGCAGGGAAGCAGCAGCCTTTCGTCGGGAGAAATTGGGCTTTGTCTTCCAAGATTTCAATCTCTTGGACACTCTCTCTGTCAAGGACAATGTGCTCTTGCCTCTAGTTCTATCCCGCTATCCAATTGATGAGATGAACAAGCGACTCATTCATACGCTTAATAGCCTAGGAATTGCGACCTTGCAAGACAAGATGCCCTACGAGATTTCGGGTGGTCAGCAGCAACGGGTTGCGGTGGCGCGTGCCATCATCAGCCAGCCAGAGATCCTCTTAGCGGATGAACCGACTGGAGCCCTCGACTCCAAATCAACGGCAACCCTACTCGATATTTTTGAAAAAATCAACCAAGAGGGGCAAACCATCTTGATGGTGACCCACTCGACTGCGGCAGCCAGTCGCGCCAAACGGGTGCTCTTCATCAAGGATGGTATCCTCTACAATCAAATCTACCGAGGTGAAAGAAACAATCAGGAGATGTACCAACTGATTTCAGATACATTGACTGTTATGGCGAATCGAGGTGAGTAGTATGTTTGGACTAACCTTTCGATTGGGATTAACCAATCTCAAAAAGAACCGCAGGATCTATTTTCCCTATGCCTTGATGACCATCTTGTCCACAGCCATTGCCTATATTTTTACCTCGCTTGCCTTTCATCCTGATTTAGGTCAGGTCAAGGGAGCCGATGGGGTAACCATGGTATTGGGCTTTGGTATGATTGTGGTCATGTTGGCGGTTGCCATCATGGTCTTCTATGCCAATAATTTTGTCATGAAGCAACGGTCAAAAGAGTTTGGTGTCTTTAGTATCCTAGGCTTGGAGAAAAAACACCTCCTCTTGATGACGTTTCTGGAAAATCTGGTCTTTTCAGCTAGCACTATTCTTTTAGGCTTACTCTTGGGCTTCGCTCTGGATAAACTCTTCTATGCCCTCTTGCTGAAGGCTATGCAGATGCCTGTGGTCCTAGCTTCAACCTTCCAGTTGACAAGTCTGGTCACTGTAGTCATTTTTCTCTTTGGGATTTTTGCCTTGGTCAGCCTCTTTAATATTGGAAAATTGGGCTTGACCGACTCACTCAAACTAGTTCAGGGCAAGAAGCGTGGGGATAAGAAATCGGGCTTCCTCTGGCTACAATCCCTCTTAGCCCTTATCCTATTGGGGGCAGGCTACGCCATTGCCCAGCTAGTGACCGATCCCTATCAGGCGATTCCGAGTTTCTTTGGTGCAACCTTACTAGTTATCTTTGGGACTTATTTGCTTTTCCAAGCAGGTGTTATCAGTCTGTTAAACTGGCTAAAACAGCGTCAGACCTATTATTATATGCCAGATAATTTCATTTCTGTATCCAACTTGATTTTCCGTATGCGGAAAAATGCTCTAGGGCTTGCGACCATTACCATCCTCTCAAGTATGTTCTTGGTGACTATGGTTGGAGGGCTTAATATTTACATCGGTGGCAAAGATTATATCGCCAATCAAAATCCAAATGATTATTCTATTGATGTTGGTATGCAGCCAAACACTTCAAAATATCAAACGGAGGAGTGGGCGGATGCTATCTTGGAAAAGGCAAAAATTCCTGTTGAAAGTAAGGTAGTCTATCCCTATCAGCAAGCCTATTTTTCTGAGGTGACAAACCAGCAAGTAAGTTTTATGACGGATGAAGAAACTTCTAGCATCCCTTTCTCTGACCGCATCGGTATCGGTTTTATCATTGATCAAGGCAGCTATGAAAAGATGACTGGAGAAAAACTTCAGTTGGCATCTGACCAAGTGGCCATTTATAGTAAGGGAGTCCAGTATAAAACTGGTCAAACCCTCACCTTTGATGAAAAGGAGATGGAAGTTGCCCAAGTCTTGTCCAAGAATGTGACTTTAGGACATCTACCAGACCATGGGTCCTTCCTTCTAAGTCAGTACTTGGTCATTGTGGTGCAGGACTTGACTGTTTTTGAAATGCAAACTAGGAGTCGCTATTATATGGGATTTGAAAGCAGTCTGTCGGAAGAAGAGCAGGTTGATCGCTATGAGGTATTCTTATCGAATAGTTTTGAAAGCGAACTATGGAGTTCAAGTATGTTGCCAGACGGGGCTAATACGATTGGTCTCTCCTACCGTGCCTATGCGATGCGTAAATTCTTCAGTTTTGCAGGTTCACTTTTCTTCATTGGCCTCTTGCTATCACTCATCTTTTTGATGGCAGTGGTGCTGGTAATTTACTTCAAACAGATTTCAGAAGGGTTTGAAGACCGTAGTCGCTTTGTCATCATGACCAAGGTTGGTTTGGATGAGGACCAGACCAGACAGTCCATTCGCAAGCAGTTGCTGACAGTGTTCTTCTTGCCAGTCTTGCTGGCTATTGTCCACCTCAGCTTTGCCTACAAGATGCTCTCGTCTATCTTGTTGTCTATCGGTGTGGTCAATGCAGAGCTGATGTTGCAGGTGACAGTGGCTATCTGTGGCGGTTATTTTTTAATTTACTTGATGGTTTATGCGATCACAACCCGATCTTATAAACAGATTATTTCCTAAAACTTGGGGCAACCCAAGTTTTTTATTTTTTGAATAGTTTTCGCTATTTTGCTTTACATACTAGCTACCTTGTGTTAGACTATAGATACAAAGTTAATAGGTAAAACAAACTAGTGATAGAAGATAAAGAAAATCGCTTTTATTTTTATCAGACTAGTATGTATTACAAACTAGATTGGAGATGAAAGATGAAATTAGACAAGATGAGACGAGAAGATTGGGAAGTGGCAGGCATCACGCTTGTGACGGCTATTATACCTGGCTGGACTTTGGATTCTATTTTGATCTTAGGCATCCTGTTAGTATCAGGCTTACTGTTTGGTTTTTTTACAGATGAAGAGGTGGGCTTATGAAAGAAACCCAGATGCTCAAGGGGGTCCTGGATGGCTGTGTCTTACAAATTATCAGTCAGAAGGAGATTTATGGTTATGAGTTGGTCCAGGAGTTGAGAAAGCAGGGCTTTGAAAACATGGTCGGAGGAACAGTCTATCCCCTCCTTCAGAAGTTAGAGAAAAATAGTCTGATTTTTAGTCAGAACAAGCCCTCGCCAGAAGGACCTGACAGGAAGTATTTTTATTTGACGGACCAAGGGCAGAGCTACTTAAACGATTTTTGGGTCCAGTGGGGAGAACTCGTCGAAAAAGTGGAGAAAGTGAAGGGAGAGTAAGATGAGCAAACAAATGGAATACCGCAAGCAGATTGAAGTGATTGAAAGCCAGCTGACCAAGGAAAACAAGGAATACATGGGCCGTATCAATGGCTACATGATGATTGCATCTGTTTTTCACAGGCAGGAAGAAGCAGTGACTGCCCAGCTTTTATCTATTTACCAAGATGTCCTTGAAGCTCAAGAAGCCGGGCTTTCGGCGGAGGATTTTCTGGGCAAAGACAGCAAGCAGATGGCTGATGATTTGTTGAACTATTTGCCTCCGATTGGAGTCAAGGAAGTTGGACGCCTGGCAGGGCTTGTCTGGCTGGTCTATGTCGGCAGTCGATTTCTCATGGAATTTGCAGGATCAGGCACAGTCCAATTTAATTGGTTAGCACTGGTGTGTGATAGTTTGCTGGCCTTTCTACTGCCGGCTGGCATCATGCTCTTGTTACGGAATTTGATTTACCAAACTTCTAAACTGAAAATTTGGGCGACCTATATTGGTTTTCCACTGGTCTATGTAGCAATTTTGGCCGGTCGTTTCATCCTATTGCCGGATGGTACAGACATCTCTTTGACTGGTTGGACAAGCCTGATTCCAGTCATCCTCATCGGTCTCGCTCTGCTATGTTACCGTAAGGAAAAGCTGGTCAGCCATGTCTTTCTGCCTAGTTATCTGTTTATGATGGTTGGCGGTGTGGTGAATATGTTCATGACCGTCCCAGTTTGGCTCAATCTGGTTTTGGTTATTCTGCCAGCGGTGGTTTTCTGGATTGGTTCTATGGTCTTGCTGGTGAGAAAACCGAAAGTGGTCAAGTAATTTTTTGGTATAATGAGATGAACTATGAAATAATTAACTAAGATGTTCGGAGGATGAGGTGATATATTCCAGAGGAGAAAGACTAGAAGTCAAACGACATGTTGGTTAAAAACATTTGACAATTGAATGAGGGGATGCTATGCTTTAGCTAATGATAAGTAAGTTCCATTGGAACACAAAAAGCCCCTGACAGATTCCACAATGTCAGGGGTTTTCTTTTGGCTCTTAGCTAGTTCTAGCTAGCGCCCTAGGGTTATTTGTTGCGTGAGTTGAGCCAATACTCAAACAATGCTGTTAGGATAGATACCAGCAAAGGTGCAACAAACACGATGATAAATAAGTCCATTAGACCACTTCACCCCCTCTCTATCCCAAAGGGGCAAGGAAAGATACCAGAAATCTGTCCAGCCTATCAAAGGCTCAAAAAGTCTTTGGATACATTCTATTTTCCTGATAAACCAACAAGATTGTATTTTCAACGGTCGGATAGATACAAATCACTGTAACTTCACATAAAGGTGAACAAATTACAAAATTAACTCAATACAAGGTGCTAGAAACCTTATTAAATCAACGTTTAGACAACAAAGGAGAAAACCATGACATTTGAAGAAATTATACCAGGCTTGAAGGCCAAGAAAAAGTACGTCCGCACAGGTTGGGGTGGGGCGGAGAACTACGTCCAGCTCTTTGACACCATCGAGGTCAACGGCCAAAAGCTAGAAGCGACGCCCTATTTCCTCATCAACGTGACTGGCGAGGGCGAAGGCTACTCCATGTGGAGCCCGACCCCTTGCGATGTACTGGCGACCGACTGGGTGGAAGTCCATGACTAAGACGGCCCTCATCACCGGCGTTTCCAGCGGCATTGGTCTAGCACAGGCAAAGATTTTTTTGGAAAATGGCTGGCGTATCTTCGGGATTGACCAGGCCAGCAAGCCTGATTTGGCAGGCGATTTCCACTTTCTACAGTTAGACCTGACAGGCGATTTATCGCCTGTATTTGACTGGTGTCAGGAAGTTGACTTGCTCCTTCACACAGCTGGCGCTTTGGACGATTACAAGCCACACTTGCAAGTCACCGATGAAGCATTAGAGCAACTCTTCGCCGTCAACTTTTTCTCGGTGACCAGACTAACTCGTCCCTATCTGCAACAAATGGTGGCTAGAAAATCGGGGACAATCATTACCATGTGTTCCATTGCTTCTAGTCTGGCTGGCGGCGGAGGTTCTGCCTATACAGCCTCCAAGCACGCTCTAGCAGGCTTCACCAAGCAATTAGCCTTGGATTACGCCAAGGACCATATCCAAGTGTTTGGCATTGCACCGGGCGCGGTTCAGACAGGTATGACGGCTGCCGATTTTGAGCCGGGAGGACTAGCGGAATGGGTAGCAGACCAGACTCCGATTGGACGCTGGACCCAGCCTGAGGAAATCGCAGAGCTGACATTTATGCTGGCTTCTGGCAAACTAGCATCCATGCAGGGACAGATTATCACCATTGACGGTGGTTGGAGTTTGAAATGATGAAAAATGTTTTACTAGGCTTGGTCAAGACCATGCTTGTTCCCATAGTCTTGTTGCTAATTACAAAATTTTGGTGGGGCTGGCCCGGTGCCTTGGTTTATTCGCTCATTTTGAATGCCTATCTGATGTCATTTTATCTGTTTGAAGTGCCAAAGCAGCATTTGAAAAAAAGGTTGGCATTTATCCGATCGGCGCTCTGGTGTCAGTTGATTTTCTTGGCTTTCTTCCTCACCATTGGTCTGCCCAATCGACATGGTCAGACCAGTGAGAGTTTTTAGCAAATGACCCATCCTGTCAAATTTCTAATCGTCGGCTTGGCAGTAGCCAGCGTCATCTGTCTGTTCCTATGGAAGAAAAAGGAAGAGGGGCAGTCATGAAATGTGTAGCCTTGGTATTTGAAGATTTTGAAACCTTGGATTTATTTGGTCCGGTGGAATTGTTGGCTGGTATTCCAGCTATTGACTTTTCCTATCAGTCTCTAGCTGGTGGGCTAGTCCGCCATCGTCAGGAAGTGGAATTGTTGACTCAGCCTCTTGATTTGACTAGTCCTATTGACGTTTTGCTCCTACCGGGTGGTCGGGGAACCCGTACCTTGGTTGAAAATGAAGCCTTCTTGACCAGGTTAGGACAACTGGCTTAGCAGGCATCATGTGTTTTGTCTGTTTGTACTGGCAGCGTCCTCTTAGCAAAAGTGGGTCTGCTTGATACTAAGGAGGCGACCAGCAATAAACTTGCTTTTGGCTGGGTGACCAGTCAAGGTCCAGCGGTCAACTGGAAGAGACAGGCACGCTGGGTTCGTGAAGGGAAGTATTACACTTCTTCAGGTGTCTCCGCGGGCATGGATATGGCGCTCGGTTTTGTGCGGGACCAATTTGGTCAGGAACTGGCTGAGCAGATTGCCCGACAGGCAGAATATCATTGGCAGGATGACCCAGACAGGGATGATTTTGCTCCTGCCGGGTAATTTGGAAACAAGCAGCTTGGCCGTTGAACTCAGTCTTGAGAAGGTAGAGATTTGTTTGGGATGAACTGGTTGCTGCGTAGAGGGCAGATTATCAACAGTTAGAGTTTTGAAATAGGAGAATTTTATGATAGAAACACCACGTTTATTGCTCCGTCCTTGGACGGTGGATGATGCGGAGAACCTCTTTGCTCTGGCCTCGCATCCTGAAATCGGACTGCGTGCAGGGTGGCCAGCCCACCAATCCTTAGAAGAAAGTCGAAACGTTATCGAGACGGTCTTTACCCAACCAGAAACCTATGCTCTTGTAGATAAGATTACTGGAAAGCCTGTCGGTGCTATTAGCTTAATGATTGGCGGTGCTAGTAAATTGACGACTTCGGATAAGGAAGCGGAGCTGGGCTACTGGCTAGGACGTGATTATTGGGGACAAGGTTTGGTTCCAGAGGCAATCCGAAAACTGCTCTGCCATGCCTTTGAAACCCTAAAATTAGAAACTGTCTGGTGTGGCTATTTTGAGGGCAATGAGCAATCCAGGCGTGCCCAGGAGAAGTGTGGTTTTACCTATCATCACAAGCTGGAGAATGTTGAGTGTTCGCTGATTGGTGAGGTTCGGACGGAGCATGTGACCCGTCTGACCAGAGCTAGTTGGCTAGAAAGTAAGGAGGAATGATGATTCCAATACAATTATGGCAAGAATATTTGACCGTCAATCCGCAGGCGGGCCCTGAGCCAGAGGCTTGGGCTTTTGGTGCAGTACCAGATGAATTAGCTGACCTAGTGGCGCGTGGAATCAAGACGGCAACCAGCTCTGCTTACCCACTTTACGAACTAGAAGGGGAAGAAATTCCACAGATTGGTGGTTACGACATCATTCTTGATAGCCAAGGTAATTCCGTTTGCATTATCGAAACGACCAAGGTTTATGTTACCCCTTTTTCGCAAGTGACGGAAGAACATGCTTTTAAAGAAGGCGAGGGTAATCGTAGTCTGTCCTATTGGCGTCAGGTTCATGAGGAACTCTTCACCATTTGGCTGGAAGAGGGAGGTCTGACCTTCTCTGAAGATATGCTGGTGGTCTGCGAAGAATTTGAATTAGTCTATCCAAAATAGAGAATATTTCCGAGTTTGTAGACAAAGTCTCTTTTCGGACTTTCCTGAGGTGATGTCGGACGGTAGTAAACTTTCTAGTTTCTGGGTTTACTCCTCAAACAGTCTCCCAGACTGTTTGAGCTACCTTCGGAATTCCATACCTAGTCATTGAGCCTAAGGTCTCAATGACTCCGAACGCTAGAAACGACAACGTTTCTAGCGTTTTCATCACAGCAGAAAGTCCCGACTTAGGGCTCACTCCGCTCGCAAAATAAACTTAATTTTTATTTTTCATAGCAGAGCTACTCAGTTTATTTATCCAGAGTTTAGTTTGTCTACGTTCTGTATTTCCTTGTATTTTTTTGTTGATTTGATATAATAAATATAAATAAAAGATTCACAAGGAGGTCTTTATGGACAAAGAAAAAGTGCTTGGTTTGTTGGACCAGTTGAAACCCATACTGGCTGGTAAGGCAGAGTCAATCGGTGCTGAAACGGCAAAACAGCTGACTGCAACCCTTGACCAAACTCGGGCTGAAGTAGTGCAGGGCGAGGGGATGGCTCTGGGAATAAGTTTGCAGGGCTTGGTTCAAGCTGTTTCCAATGCTAGTCTACCGGGAACAGAACTGCGTTTCACAGACGAGGAAAAACCTGTCTGGGAAGAACTAAAAAGCTTGACAGATAAGGAACGGACAGATATTTTTCGAGGTGTCCACTTGTTTTAATTGTCGGCCAGGAGGATGACCAGATGAAGCGATTATTGATGATGATAGTTATATTTTTGTCCGTCTTTGGTGTGTTTTTCGGACTGCTCGATTTACCAGATAATTGGTTCACTATGTTACTAGCAGTTTTTAGTGCCACTTTGTTATCCGAACTGGCCTATAGAAAATGGCTCCATAAATTCTAAAGAGGTTTCGACCTCTTTTTCTTTATCCAATGCAGACTTGATTTTTGCTCTGCCATTTTCCAAAACAATCAAAATTTGCTATAATGGTAGCAGTATCAATGAAAAGAGAGTAAATCATGAGCAATAATTATGCAATTATCCTAGCGGCGGGCAAGGGAACCCGCATGAAGTCAGACCTGCCAAAAGTTCTACATAAGGTGGCAGGCATCACCATGTTGGAGCATGTCAAGCGAGCTGTGGATGCTGTCAATCCTGCCAAGACCGTGACGATTGTGGGTCACAAGGCAGAATTGGTCCAAGCGGTCCTTGAAGGTCAGTCCGAGTTTGCCCTGCAATCAGAGCAGTTGGGAACAGGCCATGCAGTCATGATGGCGGAGCCAGCTCTAGCAGGTCTTGAGGGCCAGACTTTGGTTATCGCAGGTGACACACCTTTGATTACGGGTGAGAGCTTGAAAAATCTGATTAGCTTCCACATCAGTCATAAGAACGTGGCGACGATTTTGACAGCTCAGGCGGACAATCCTTTTGGCTACGGTCACATTATCCGTAACGCTGACGGCGAAGTTCTGAAAATCGTTGAGCAAAAGGATGCCAGCGATTTCGAACAACAGGTCAAGGAAATCAATACAGGTACCTATCTCTTTGACAACAAGCGTCTCTTCGAGGCTCTCAAGGATATCAACACGGACAATGCCCAAGGGGAATACTATTTGACCGATGTTATTTCTATTTTCCGTCAGGCTGGTGAGAAGGTCGGGGCCTATATCCTCCGTGATTTTGATGAGAGTTTGGGGGTCAATGACCGTATTGCTCTTGCGACGGCGGAAGCTGTTATGCGCAAGCGGATCAATGAAAAACACATGATCAACGGCGTAACCTTTATCAATCCAGATGCGATTTACATTGACATTGACGTAGAAATCGGTACGGAGGCAGTCATCGAGGCCAATGTTGTCCTCAAGGGCGCAACGACCATCGGTGAGCGGACAGTTTTGACCAACGGCACCCGAGTTCGTGATTCCAAGATTGCAGCGGATGTGGTTATTACAAACTCCGATATTGAAGAATCTGTCATTGAAACAGGCGTGACAGTGGGGCCATTCGCCCATATCCGTCCTCAGTCCATTCTTGGTAAAGATGCCCACGTCGGCAACTTTGTTGAAGTTAAAGCTACGACAATCGGTGAACAGTCCAAGATTGGTCATCTGACTTATCTCGGTAATGCAACCATCGGAAAAGATGTCAACGTCGGTGCTGGTACGATTACAGCCAATTACGACGGGCAACACAAGTACCAGACAGTGATTGGTGATGGTGTATTTGTCGGCTCAAACTCAACCATCATTGCACCGGTAACTGTTGGCGATAATGCTCTCCTAGCAGCAGGTTCAACCATTACCAAAGATGTTCCGACGGATTCGATTGGAATCGGTCGCGGTCGCCAGGAAAATAAGGAAGGCTCTGCCAAACGTTTTCCTTTCCACCCTAGTCAAAAGTAGGAGTTTTTCATGAACTTTGAAGAAAAAACTATTGTGCGGACAGAGATTTTTAAGGGCAAAATTTTTGACGTCGTTGTCGATGATGTTGCCCTGCCAAATGGCGGAACCAGCAAGCGTGAGCTGGTTTTCCACAAGGGAGCAGTCTGTGTGCTAGCTCTGACAACGGAAGGTAAGATTATCTTGGTCAAGCAGTATCGCAAGGCCATTGAACGCGCTATTTATGAAATCCCCGCTGGCAAGCTGGAACTGGGTGAAGAATTTACACAAGAAGATGCAGCCCTGCGGGAATTGGAGGAGGAAACCGGCTATCGGGCAGACAAGCTGACCCTCTTGGCAGACTTCTATTCTGCTATTGGTTTTTGTAACGAGCGCATCTATCTTTATCTGGCTGAAAATCTGGTCAAGGTAGAAAATCCCCGTCCCATGGACGAGGACGAGGTCATCGAGCACTATGAAGTGACCTTGGATCAGGCTCTGGACTTGGTGGCAAGTGGTGACATTTGCGACGCCAAGACCATCATGGCCATTCAATATGCACAACTAATGAGAAAGTAGGTCTAAACATGGGCAAGCCCCTGTTGACAGATGAAATACTAAAACGATTTAAGAAGGGTCAGAAACTGGAAGATACCAGTCAGTTTGGCCATTACAATCCGGATAAGGAAGTCTATTTGGAACCAGATGATTTTCAGGACTATCTGGACGAGGAAGGATACGAGGGCTATGTAGAAGGGCAGACCATCCGCATCCCTGTCCAACCCTCGGTTGTTAAAAGTCGACGGATTGAGACCAATAAGCGCGAAGCCTTTCGCAGCAAGGTCAATACAATCTTGTTTTGGGTAGTGATTCTTGTTCTTCTGTTTATCGTAGCGGTTATTTTTTGGTAGGAGAGATTATGAAATTTGGAATTATCGCAGCCATGCCCCAGGAACTCAAGGTTTTGGTGGACTATTTGCAGGAGCCAGTCGAGACAGAAGTGCTTGGCAGAACCTATTATCAAGGCAAACTTGGCCAGCATGAGGTAGTTTTGGTCCAGTCAGGCATCGGTAAGGTCATGTCAGCCATGTCGGTGGCCATTTTGGTGGACCGCTTTGAGGTTGATGCCATTGTCAATACAGGATCGGCTGGTGCAGTGGCAGAGGGCATTTCAATCGGTGATGTGGTAGTGGCTGACAAGCTAGCCTACCATGACGTGGATTTGACAGCCTTCGGCTATGCCTATGGGCAAATGTCAGGGCAGGAACTGTATTTCCCGGCTGACCAGGCCTTGCTTGAGAAGGTGACAGCCGTTTTGGCAGAGCAGGAAATCGACAGCCATGTGGGTCTGATCGCAACAGGAGACAGTTTTATTGCAGGTGCTGATAAGATTGCGGCCATCAAAGGACATTTTCCAGAGGTCCTTGCTGTTGAAATGGAAGGAGCCGCCATTGCCCAGGCAGCAGTCAATCTGAGCAAGCCTTTCTTGGTCATTCGTGCCATGAGCGACACGGCTCAAGGCGATGCTAATATTACCTTTGATGAATTTATCATCCAGGCAGGCGAACGTTCTGCCAAGACATTGATTGCCTTTTTGGAGAAAGATTAAAACCCAGTCGTCGACTGGGTTTTGGTCTATTCTGTCGGGAAGGTGTAGTCTTTCAGGATTTCGATGCTTTCGATTTTCACATCTGTTTTGGGTTTGTCGTTTTCGCCGGTTTCTACAGCGGCGATTTTATCCACAACGTCCATGCCTTCGGTAACTTGACCAAAGACGGTGTGCTTGGTATCCAGGTTTGGATTGCCCCCGTTTTTGTAGGCTTGTAGGATTTTTTCAGGATAGCCTGCGCCAGCCAATTGACCGGACATATCGGTTGTGTTTTGGTTGATGAAGAACTGACTGCCGTTTGTCCCCGCACCAGCATTGGCCATGGAAAGAGAGCCACGGATATTGTAGAGGAAGGCAGAAATTTCATCCTTGAAACCATAGCCGGCATCCTTGGTCGTCCCCTTGCCAGCCCAAATGGACTCGCCACCGGTACCATTGCCCAGGGGATCTCCGCCTTGAATCATAAAGTCCTTGATAACCCTGTGGAAAATCGTACCATCGTAGTAGCCTTCTTTGGCGTGGGTCAGGAAGTTTTCCACCGTCATAGGGGCCAATTCAGGGAAGAGCTTGATGGTGATGTCTCCCTCGGTTGTTTTTATCTTGACCAGGGCCTCATTGTCAGCAACCTCTGGGCTCAACTGTGGAAAAACGGCATCAGGATTGTTGACAGCGTAGGCCAGATCTTTTTTGAATTTGCTGGCTGCTGTCGAGTCAGAAGTTGTTTGCAGGGTAGAGCTTGAATTAGCCTCTTCAGTGCTGCTTGGTGTCATTGTTGAGTTGGCGCAGGCTGTCAGTAGGAGGCTGCTAGCAAGGCCTAGAAAAAGTAGTTTTTTCATCTGTATCATCACTTTCATTTCAAAATTATGCTTCATTTTATCATGATTTTAGTCAATATTCAATTTCCTGGCCATTCAAATTATGATATACTATTCTTATAAATGTAAAAGGAGTATCTACTATGTTTGACAATCTTTTAGGTCCAGGTGGAAGTGTGGATGTAATTATGCTATTCATTTATGCAGTTGCCACCATTATTTTGGGGATTGTTGTCTATCAAATCGTCCGAAATTTTTTGGAATGGCATCGCAATAACCAGTCTCCGGTGGAAATTCGGCAGGCCAAGCTAGTGTCCAAGCGCACTCATGTCTTTGGCAATGAAATGGCTAGGACCAATTACTATGTGACCTTTGAATGGCAGAAGGAGCGCAGGGAGTTTCGTGTCAAGCCTGAGGAATATGCCCTACTTGCTGAAGGTGACCAGGGAGAATTGACCTTCCAAGGCAGCCGCTTGCTCCAGTTTAAAAGACAAGATTAGACCAAGTTCCTGCAGTCATCTTCTGGCTAGCAGGAATTTTATTTGATTAAAAATAACTAAAGATTTACAAATGATTTTAAGTTAATCTTTTAATAAATATCGATAAAAAGTTGATTATTCCAATATTTATGAATTGACTTTAATTATCTGAAATTCGTTTGTTTTTGAAATTTTCTACAAAAATTGTATAATAAAAATTGCCGTTTTGTATAATGAAGAAGTTGCAGAATGCTTATTTATCAATGTGAGGATGTTAAAATGATACAAGCGCTAGAAATCAATCTAGTAACGAATGGAAATGGGGTGGAAGCGGTCCAGTTTTACCAAGATGCCCTGCAGGCTGAGGTCTGTAATCTGAAGAAATGGGCAGACTTTGTCCATCCTTGTCCCAAGGAGCACGAACATTTGCTCTTGAGCGCTGAATTAGTGGTCGGAGAGCATCGACTGATGATTTCGGATGAAAATCCTGCCTTTGAATACCGACAGGGCTACAATTTTTCGGCCTTTATTGTGGTGGATACGGCGGATAATGCTAGACGTATTTACGAGAAATTGAGCCGGGATGCACGGAAGATTATTGCTGAATACCAGGAAACACCTTGGGCTCCTGCCTATGCCAACCTTGAGGACCAATTTGGTATCTGCTGGCAGATTATGGTTGGTGCCTAACAATCTGCAGTTCTTCTTCTTGTTCTATGCCCATAAATAGGCTATAATTGAGTAGAAGTTTAAGTTTGGTGAGGAAGAGAACATGTCATTTGAGAAACGCATTGAGGAAATGTATAAAGACCATGAGGTCAAGCCTTATATTTCTCATGAACGCGATTTGGGTCAATGGTTGCTAGAACCCAAGCCGGTTCCCAAGCGCAATATGGTCCGTCTGGAAGAGGGAATTTTGCCGGGCGATATTATCTTGCTCTGGCGCATTAGTCTAGGTTCTTTTGAAACGACGACGCCCTATTCCAAGTATTTTGAGTACAGCTATGGGATTGACGGTCCTGCCCATATGGAACAACTGATTGCGGATGGCTATGCCTGCGTCGAAACAGCATTTGAGTCGCTGGATCACATTACTTCAACGGCCAAGAAAAATATTCTTAAGGCAGAAGGTGTGACAGGTTTGTCGAAAATGAAGGCGGCAGAAGTTGATCAAGCCCTCAAAGACCATTTGACGGAGGAGCAATTGGCACCTTACTTCAAGGTTCGTGGCTACGCCTTGACCGAAAAAGGCCAGGCAGCACTGGACAATCACCCAGAAGTCATTGCCAAGCACCCGATGAAGAAGATGTATAAATCGTAAGGAATGGACGGCTCTATTTAAAACAAAAGGCTATAAACATTTCACGGACTTTAGGGGTAAATAACAATGAGCAAACTATTTAAAAATAAGAATTTCTATTTAGTATTATCTCTTCTAGTTTTGGTTGTTTTGTATTTTAGCAATCTTGATTCAAGAAGGTTCTTTCTAGCTTATTTTGTTTATCTTATTCCTTATTGTTTGTTGGATTTATTTGATTATTTGAAAAGAAAGAAAAAGAAATAATTAGATTTTGTTAAACTCAATGGACTGGCTCAGCTGGTCTATTTTATTTTTTTCTTGACAGAAAACGCTATCAATGATATCCTAGTATCAAATATTGAAACGTTTCAAAAAATGTTTTGGAAAGGAGATTATTGTGGAAGAACAAAAATCAATTACCATGAAAGATGTAGCAAGACTTGCTGGTGTCAGTGTTGGAACGGTTTCAAGGGTCATCAACAAGGAGTCTGGTATCAAGGAAAGCACCCTTGAAAAAGTTCAGACAGCCATTCAGGAATTGAATTACATTCCGGATGTCTATGCCCGTGGTATGAAGAAGAACAAGACCGAAACCATTGCCTTGATTATTCCGACTGTTTGGCATCCCTTTTTTGGAGAATTTGCCTATCATGTTGAAGTGGAACTGAGTAAGAAAAATTACAAGTTGCTCCTTTGCAATATCTCAGGACCCAAGAGGGAACTGGACTACCTGACCATGCTCCAGCAAAATAAGGTGGACGGCATTATCGCCATCACGTATAGTCCCATTGACGATTACCTATCATCTAATATTCCTTTTGTGAGTATCGACCGCACCTATGAAAACAAGGAAATAGCCTGTGTCAGCTCGGACAACCAAGCTGGTGCAGAACTAGCAGCGGACACCTTGATTGAAAAAGGTGGTAGCCATTTTGCCTTTATCGGTGGGCACAATAAAACCATCAACGAAACCAAAAAACGCAGAATTTATTTTGAAAAACGAATCACAGAAGCTGGCTATCCCTGCCATGTTCTCGATTTGGAAGAACCCTATAATGATTTTGTTGGAGAAGTAGAGAAATTTTTGATTGCCAACCCGCAAATTGATGCCATTTTCACCATCAATGACTTTGTAGCTTTGGAAACGGTAGAAGTTTTGGAGAAACTGGGTAAACGAATTCCTGAAGATGTCCAGGTCATTGGCTATGATGGTATCCAAATCGCACGAGATCGTCCGATGTTCCTATCGACCATTCGTCAGCCGTTAGAAAGAATGGCTCAAGAAGCAGTGGCTTGTTTGATTGATATCATTGATAAAAAAGGACAGCCACAACAAATCACCCTGCCAATTTCCTATGTTGAAGGAAAAACGACAAAAAATTGAAATTGGGGTTGACAGAAAACGGTTACAATGTTAGAATAAAATCATCAATAAATAGTTGGTTTTATTTTTACAAGAAAAATGAAACGTTTCAAAAATAGAGGAGTTCATCCTCTTTCTAAAACAGAAAATTTTGAAACGTTTCAAAAAGGAGTTCTTATGAAAACATCAAAACTGCAACAAGCTAGTATAGTTGACAGAATAAAGCAACAGAAACTCTTGTTGCTGATGTTGCTACCAGGTTTGGCCTTAACCTTCATCTTCCGTTACATTCCTATGTACGGGGTGCTGATTGCCTTCAAGGACTACAATCCGTTAAAAGGGGTACTTGGCAGTGAGTGGATTGGGTTTGAAGAGTTTACCAAGTTTCTCTCTTCTCCAAACTTTGGTAATTTGCTTGCCAATACCTTGAAATTAAGTGTCTACGGCCTGCTCCTAGGATTTCTTCCACCCATTATTTTGGCCATCATGCTCAATCAATTATTGAGCGATAAGGCTAAAAAACGGATTCAATTGGTGTTATATGCTCCAAACTTTATCTCGGTCGTGGTCATCGTCGGTATGATTTTTCTCTTCTTCTCGGTAGGAGGACCGGTCAATTCCATCCTAGGTATGTTTGGGTTGGAGGCCAACTTCCTGACGAATCCTGATTACTTCAGACCTCTCTATATTCTCAGTGGTATCTGGCAGGGAATGGGTTGGGCCTCAACGCTCTACACAGCAACCTTGGTCAATGTTGATCCTGCCTTGATTGAAGCAGCAAAATTAGACGGTGCCAATATCTTCCAACGTATCTGGCATATTGACTTACCAGCGCTAAAACCAGTTATGGTCATTCAGTTTATCCTGGCAGCTGGGGGCATCATGAACGTTGGTTACGAAAAAGCCTTTCTGATGCAGACCTCCCTCAACCTGACCAGCTCTGAAATCATCTCAACCTATGTCTATAAAATTGGTTTGGTGTCAGGGGACTACTCCTACTCAACAGCGGTTGGTTTGTTCAATGCCTTTATCAATATTATCCTGCTGATTGCAGTCAATAAGATTGTCCAACGCATTAACGACGGACAAGGCTTATAGGAGGTTCGTATGAATACACAAATGTACACAAAATTTGACAAGCGAATGCTGGTTGTCAATAAAATCTTGCTGGCATTTCTTGTTCTCATAACAGTTGTGCCTATGGTCTATATCTTAGTCGCTTCCTTCATGGATCCGCAGGCTTTGGTCAGCAAAGGCATTAGCTTTGATCCAAAGGACTGGACAGTAGAAGGCTACCAAAGGGTATTTTCAGACAAGTCTATCCTACGCGGATTCTTCAACTCCCTCTTTTATTCCTTCTCCTTGCCTTTGTGACTGTAGCCATTTCGGTCATGACTGCTTATCCTCTTTCAAAAAAGGATTTGGTTGGGAAAAAATGGATCAATGCCTTTCTAGTTTTCACCATGTTCTTCGGTGGTGGACTCGTTCCGACCTATCTCTTGGTTAAAGATTTGGGAATGTTGAACACTGTCTGGGCCATTATTATTCCTGGAGCAGTCAATGTTTGGAATATCATCTTGGCACGGACCTATTTTCAAGGCTTGCCAGATGAGTTGGTTGAAGCAGCCGTTATGGACGGTGCCAATGAATTTCAGATTTTCTGGAAAATCATGATTCCGCTGGCAAAACCGATTATGTTTGTACTTTTTCTCTATGCTTTTGTCGGTCAATGGAATTCTTACTTTGATGCTATGATTTACATCAAGGATCCAGACTTGGAGCCACTCCAACTAGTACTTCGTAAAATCCTCATTCAAAGCGAGCCTGCTAAGGACATGATTGGTGCCCAGGCTGCCATGAATGAAATGAAACGAATCGCAGAAATGATTAAGTATGCGACCATTGTCATCTCTAGCTTGCCACTCATTGTTATGTATCCATTCTTCCAGAAATACTTTGACAAGGGTATCATGGCTGGTTCATTAAAAGGTTAAAATTATTCAAAATTTTTATAGAAAACAAAACAGGAGGTTGTTTCTGATGAAACACAAATTTGGAAAAACAGTTGTTACGCTTCTAGCAAGTACCGTTTTGTTGGCTGCTTGTGGCTCGAAAAATACCGCATCAAGCCCTGATTATGAATTGAAAGATGTTCAGTTCCCTTTGGAAAAATCCGTTACGCTTAAGTTCATGACAGCTAGTTCACCTCTAGCTCCAGCTGATCCTAATGAAAAGTTGATTTTTCAACGTCTTGAGGAAGAAACTGGCGTTCATATTGAATGGACAAACTACCAGTCAGACTTTGGTGAAAAGCGGAATTTGGACATTGCTTCGGGTGACTTGCCAGATGCCATCCATAACGACGGGGCTTCTGATGTGGAATTGATGAACTGGGCTAAACAAGGTGTTATCGTACCAGTTGAAGACTTGATCGATGAGCATATGCCAAACCTCAAGAAAATTTTGGATGAAAATCCAGAGTATCGTTCCATGATTACAGCACCAGACGGACATATCTACTCATTCCCATGGATTGAAGAGTTGGGTGAAGGCAAGGAATCTATCCATACTGTCAGCGATATTGCTTGGATTAACAAGGAATGGTTGAACAAGCTTGGTCTTGAAATGCCAAAAACAACCGATGACTTGATCAAGGTCCTTGAAGCCTTCAAGACAAAAGATCCAAACGGCAACGGTAAGGCAGATGAAATCCCAATGTCCTTTGTCAACGGTAACGGCGGCGAAGACTTCAAGATTCTCTTTGGTGCCTTTGGCGTCGGAGATAACGACGAGCACATCGTTGTCAACAATGACGGCACTGTTGACTTTACAGCGGACAATGAAGACTACAAAGAAGGTGTTGAGTTCATGCGTACCCTTCAAGAGAAAGGTCTTATTGACCCAGAAGCCTTCGAGCATGACTGGAATACTTATCTTGCTAAAGGTAGTGAAAATCTCTACGGTGTATACTTCACTTGGGATAAAGCGAACATTACAGGGATGAACGATACTTATGACATCTTGCCAGTCTTGGCAGGTCCTGACGGAACCAAGCACATCACACGTACAAACGGTATGGGCTTTCAACGTGACCGCATGGTCATTACTTCAGCTAACAAAAACTTGGAATTGACTGCTAAATGGATTGATGCCCAATACAAACCAATCCAGTCTGTTCAAAACAACTGGGGTACCTATGGCGATGAAACCCAACAAAACATCTTTGAACTTGACACAGCAACTAATAGTCTTAAGCACCTACCATTGAACGGTACAGCTCCAGGCGAATTACGTCAGAAGACAGAAGTTGGTGGACCACTTGCTATTCTTGATGAATACTACGGTACAGTGACAACCATGCCAGACGATGCCAAATGGCGTTTGGACTTGATGCACGCTACTTATCTTGACTATGTAACCAACGATGATATCTATCCTCGTGTCTTCATGGAACAAGAGGATTTGGACAAGATTGCCCAAGTTGAAGCAGATATGAACGACTTCATCTACCGTAAACGTGCAGAATGGATTGTAAACGGTGGTATCGAAGAAGAGTGGGATAGCTACTTGAAAGAGTTGGAAAGCTATGGTCTTTCTGACTGGTTAGCTATCAAGCAAAAATACTACGATCAGTATAAAGAAAATCAGTAATCAAAAGGAGGCTGCCTGTGAAAACAGTAGTAGAAGCCAATCAATTTATTCAGACAGAAAAAGGAAAGGTCAATCCGATTTTCAAACCGCAAGCCCATTTAACACCAGAAACAGGCTGGATGAACGACCCCAATGGATTTATCTACTTCCGTGGAGAATATCATCTCTTCTACCAATTCAACCCTTACGAGAGTGTTTGGGGACCGATGCACTGGGGTCATGCGAAAAGTAAGGACTTGGTCAATTGGGAGCAGCTTCCAGTTGCCCTAGCTCCTGATAAAGCTTACGATAAAGACGGCTGTTTCTCGGGCTCTGCCATTGTCAAAGATGATGTCCTCTGGCTCATGTACACAGGTCACATCGTCAATGAAGACGGGACAGTTAGCCAAGTTCAGAACATGGCTTTCTCGACTGACGGTATTCACTTTGAAAAAATCGAGCAGAATCCAGTCGCCACAGCAGAAGGACTACCAGAAGAAGTGATCGCCAATGACTTCCGCGATCCGAAGATTTTTGAGAAAGATGGTCACTACTACTCTGTTGTCGCAACTAAGCACAAGGACAATGTCGGCTGTATCGTCTTACTCAGCTCTCCCAACTTGACGGATTGGAAATTTGAGTCTATCTTCTTGAAAGGTGAGGCCAACCAAGGCTTTGTCTGGGAATGTCCTGACTACTTTGAAGTAGATGGTCAAGAGTACCTGATTATCTCTCCAATGCGTTACCAAAAAGATGGGAATGACTTTATCAATATCAACTCCAATATCTTTGTGACGGGTCATGTGGACTGGGACAAGAAGATCTTTGTGGCAGATTCCTTTAAGGAAATCGACCATGGGCATGATTTCTATGCAGCTCAAACGACTGAAGGTCCAGAAGGGGAGCGTGTCATGGTAGCCTGGATGCACACTTGGGGTCGCAAGTTGGTGACCAATGACCTTGGACACCAATGGTTTGGTCAAATGACCCTACCACGCATTCTCAAGAAGACTGAAAACGGATTGCACCAAGTTCTGCCAACAAGTGTCTTGGAAGCCTTCAAGGATATTGAAATTGGACAAAGCATCCAAGGTCCAAGTAAGCTCTCTCTTAAACTGGAAGACAGTCTGGAACTAAAACTTGGAAGTGACCAAGATTACCTGCAATTTGGTTACGATAAAGAAAGCCAAGAAGTCTATATTGACCGTAGTCACCTCAAAATCCAGCAGTCTGGTGAAGAAGAGTGGCCAACGGTTCGCCGAGCAGTTACTGTTCAAGCGACAGACCTGCTGGTCTTGGTTGACAGCAACTGTGTGGAAATCCTTGTCAACGAAGGGCAGGAAAGCCTGACATCGACTTTCTATATTGAGGGTGATTACCAAGTCACCGATCTAGATTAACTGCCCCCTAAAATTCAAGACCTGCTTGTGCGGGTCTTTTCTAATGGGCCTGAGGTGTTTATCATCCCTCCCAGGCATTTTTTACAGAAAAAGAGTATAATGTTTGAAAAGTTTCCTTTGGGGGAGGTTAGGATGGAATTTAGGAGAAAAGCAGCTGGTATCGGTGTTTGTGTCATTATTGCCTTGGCCAGTCAGTGGCTGGGAAGTCAATTTCCGCTGGTTGGTGGAGCAGTCTTTGCCTTGATAATAGGACTGGTCTTAGCATTTTTTATCAAGGATAGCTATGTTTTGGATGCTGGATTGGCCTTTACATCTAAAAAAATATTGCAATATGCGGTTATTCTACTAGGGTTTGGTCTCAATCTGGGTGTCATCTGGGAGACTGGCAAGCAGTCCTTGCCTATTATCCTTGCGACAATTTCAACAGCCCTGCTAGTGGCCTATCTTGGGCACAAGTATTTTGCGATTGAAGCACCGATTGCAATCCTGGTCGGAGTTGGTTCTTCGATTTGTGGGGGTTCTGCCATTGCAGCGACAGCGCCTGTTATCAAGGCCAAGGATGAAGAGGTTGCCCAAGCCATCTCGGTGATTTTTTTCTTTAATCTCTTGGCAGCACTGCTATTTCCCAGTTTAGGAAAAATCCTGGGATTTTCCACCCAATCGGGTCAAGAATTTGGCTTGTTTGTAGGAACTGCCATCAATGATACCTCCTCTGTCACAGCGGCAGCAAGCACCTGGGATAATCTTTACCAGCTGGGAAGTCAGACCCTAGATACAGGTGTAACAGTCAAATTGACACGAACTCTGGCCATCATACCGATTACTCTTGTTCTGGCCATTCTACAAGCCCAAAAAGCTCGGTCCAGCCAGTCAGATTTCTCGCTCAAAACGGTCTTTCCGACCTTTATCCTCTTTTTCCTTGGGGCCAGTCTTTTTACGACGATTTGGACTGGTCTGGGCTATTCTCAAGCAATTTTTGCGCCCATCAAGGATTTGTCTAAGTTCTTCATCACCATGGCCATGGCAGCGATTGGACTCAAGACAGACCTGCTTCATCTGCTCAGGACAGGTGGAAGAGCCATTCTGCTAGGGGCCAGCTGCTGGATTAGCATTACCTGCATCTCCCTCCTCTTGCAGTATTTGCTAGAGATGATTGGCTAGTCAGGAATTTATAAACCTGTATTTACAGTTCAACACCTTTAACTAAGGAAATTTTCTAAATGACATTTACTTGTAAATACAGCTTCTTAGAAAGTAAGCGAGGACTTGCTCACAAGAGCGGTCCTTTTATGGTATAATTAAATCTATGATTTCAGGAATTATCAATTTAAAAAAAGAGGCTGGCATGACCAGTCATGATGCGGTTTTCAAGCTCCGCAAGATCCTACAGGAAAAGAAAATTGGCCATGGCGGGACCCTGGACCCAGATGTGACAGGTGTTCTGCCCATTGCGGTCGGCAAGGCTACTCGCATGATTGAGTTCATGCAGGAGGAGGGCAAGGTCTACGAGGGCGAGATTACCATTGGCTACTCGACTACGACAGAAGATGCGTCCGGGGAAACTTTGGAGACGACGCCTGTTTTGGAAATAGCAGAGCAGGCAGTGGATGAGGCTATGGCTAGCTTTGTCGGTCGGATTACCCAGATTCCGCCTATGTACTCAGCTGTCAAGGTCAATGGCCGTAAGCTCTATGAATATGCACGAGCAGGAGAGCAGGTAGAGCGTCCCCAACGCCAGGTGGACATTTACAGCTTTGAACGCACTAGCCCTATTCAGCTGTCAGACGGCTGTGCCAGATTTACGTTCCGTGTCAAATGCGGCAAGGGAACCTATGTTCGGACCCTGTCTGTGGACCTGGGTGCCAAGCTAGGTTATGCCAGCCACATGTCCAAATTGGAGCGGACTGGTTCAGCAGGCATGTGCCTGGATGACGCACTGACCTTGGAGGAAATAGCGGCCTTGGTTGCTAGAGATGATTTCTCCTTCCTTCGTCCCATTGAGCAAGGCATTGGTGACCTGCCGATTGTGACCTTGAATGAAGAGCAGGTGGCAGATGCTGGCTTTGGCCGTTTTCTCCAATTGGATGCCAGTGCAGACCGAGTAGCTGGCTTATATGAGGACAAGTTGATTGCTGTTTTTGAAAAACGAGACGACCTCTACAAACCAAGCAAGGTTTTTGCCTAGTTTTCGTCCAAAAATATGATAAAATAAACTGTTATGGAAATTATAGAGATAAATGATTACAGGGATTTGAACCAGCAGGAGCCTACGGTGCTGGTTTTGGGTTATTTTGATGGGATTCACCTGGGCCACCAGGCACTCTTGCAGCGGGCCAGAAAAATTGCGGATCAAGAGGGGTTGACCGTGACGGTTTTGACCTTTCCTGAGTCCCCCAAGTTGGCTTTTGCCCGCTTTTCGCTGGACTTACTCCTTCATTTGACCAGCCGGGAGAAACGCTACCAGCTCTTGGCAGACCATGGTGTAGACCGGCTATTTTTGACGCCCTTTACCAGTGAATTTGCCAGCAATCAGCCAGAGCAATTTGTAGAACGCTACATCAAGGGGCTCAAGGCTCAGGTCTTGGTGGCAGGTTTCGACTATCATTTTGGCAATTGCAGAGCAGATGTTACGGCTTTGGCAGAACTGTTTGATGGTCGGGTTGATGTTGTGGAGGCAGTGACCATGGGCGGTGAAAAAATTTCTTCCACCCGCATTCGCCAAGCTATTAAAGAAGGGAATGTCCCCCTTGCTAATCAATTGCTGGGCCACCCCTTTACGACTCAAGGCCTGGTTGTTCACGGGGATGCTAGAGGTCGAACTATTGGCTATCCTACCGCTAATCTGGCTCCTTACGATAGAGTTCATCTACCGTCGGACGGTGTTTATGTAGCAGATGTAGAGGTCGGTGGCCGACGTTACCGAGCCATGACCAGCGTAGGGAAAAATGTCACCTTTGATGGGACTGAACTGCGGATTGAGGCCCATATTTTTGACTTTGAAGACTTTATCTACGGAGAAAGCATGACTATTTTCTGGTTGGAAAAAATTCGTGACATGATTAAGTTTGATGGCATTGAGGCTCTGATGGAGCAGATGAAGAGTGATGAAGCCTATTCACTCAACTGGGGGCAGCATGATTAAAAAATGGGTCCAACACCCTATTTATGAAAAGGTCATGACCTATCTGGCCCTGGCCTACGTTCTTTTGATTGTCTTGGAACTGCTGGATACCAGCCTTGTGTATAATTCTGGCTTTCAGACCTTGGATTGGTGCCTCTGGTTCATTTTTGTAGTGGACTATTTCGTTCAGCTTTATTATGCAGAAGATAATCTGCAATATATACAGGACCATATCTTGGAATTGATTGCCATTATTCCCTTCGATTCGGTCTTTCGTTTCCTGCAGATTGGTCGGCTGGCGCGGCTTTTTCGCCTGGTCAAGGTTGCCCGCATTTTTGCTCTGTCCAATCGTTTCTGGGACACGCTCAATAAGCTCCTCCACACCAATAGCCTGTCCAAGGTTCTGATGCTCAATGTATCAGCTGTCCTAGTGGCCAGTGGGGTCCTGTCTATCATCGAGAAGAAGTCCTTCTTTGATGCCCTCTGGTGGTCTATTGTAACCATGACAACGGTTGGTTACGGGGATATTGTTCCTACGGATACTATTTCAAAAATTATGGCCATCCTCCTGATGTTGATTGGCATCTGCACCTTCGGTATGGTGACCTCGACCATTACCCGCTTTTTTACCGACAATGAGCGCGAGACCAAGATGGATATTCTCCTTGCCAAAATCGAGGAACAAGGTCTGAAGATTCAGGAGCTGGAGAAAAAAATCGACATTTTGATTAAGAAAGAGGAATAAATCCAGGAATAGCCTTGAAAACGTTCTAAAGTTACGATATAATATAAGTGATTAGGAATGTAGAAGGGAGCTGAAACAGATGATTACCTTGTTTTTATCGCCGAGCTGTACTAGTTGTCGCAAGGCGCGTACATGGTTGACCAATCATGAAGTCCCTTTTATTGAGCACAATATTATGACCAGTCCGCTGACTGCTGTCGAGCTTAAGCAAATTTTAGCCTTGACAGAAAATGGAACGGACGACCTCATTTCGACACGTTCTAAGGTTTTTCAAAAGTTGAATGTGGATGTCGATGACCTGTCCATTGGTCAATTGATTGAATTGATAGAAACCTATCCGAGTCTCTTGCGTCGTCCCATTATCTTGGATGAAAAGCGGATGCAGATTGGGTTTAACGAAGATGAAATCCGTGCCTTCCTTCCTAGAAAATACCGTAAACAAGAATTAAAAAATGCTACATTGCGAGCAGAAATAGGATAAATTGATATGAACAAAAATTATTCATATCCACTTGATTTTTCGTGGAGCACAGAGGAGATTTCCTCCGTGCTTTCTTTTTTGAATCAGGTGGAGCTGGCCTATGAAAAGGGAGCTGATGCAGGACAGGTTTTGACAGCCTACTGTGCCTTCAAGGAAGTGGTTCCCAGTAAGGCCCAAGAAAAGCAAATTGACCGTGATTTTGAGGATGTTTCTGGCTACTCTAGCTACCGTGTAGTCAAGGCTGCCCAAGAAAGGCAGAAGGGGGTGGTCAGACTTGGACGCTAAATACCAGTTTGCCCTGACGATTGTCAAGGAAGCCGGGGACTTTCTCCTGGAACATCTGGACGACCAGTTGGAAATAATTGCAAAGACTAATCCCCAGGACTTGGTAACCCATGTGGATATGGCTATCCAGGAGCGTCTCAGTCAGGCTATTTTATCGCATTATTCTGACGACCATATCTTTGGTGAAGAGGGTGGCGATGTTTTCAGCATTGATACTGGTCATGTCTGGGTCATCGACCCTATTGACGGGACCACGAATTTTATCGCGCAGAAGGCGGATTTTGCCATTATGCTGGCTTATTTTGAAGAAGGAAAAGGGATTTTTGCGGTCATTTACGATCTCATGAATGATGAGATTTTGCATGGTGGTGCTGACTATCCTGTCAAGCTCAATGACCAACTCTTGCCTGCTCCCCAGAAGAAGGATTTTGCCTACAGTTTGCTGGGGCTCAATGCCAAGATTTATGCAGAAAATGCCTATGGTTTGCGGGATTTGGCCCAGCAAACCCTGGGGACGCGATCGGTAGGAAGTGCTGGAATTGGCTTTTTACAGGTTTTGAAGGGTCGTCTTCTGGCCTACGCTTCCTATATTTACCCCTGGGATTATGCGGCAGCAGCCATACTTGGTCAGGCCCTTGGGTTCAGTCTCCTGAGTTTGGAAAATGACCAGCCACTTTACCAGGGACGGGAGTATGTTCTCTTGGTGGCCGACGCCAATGTTGAAGAAGTAAAAAGGTATCTGACATCATGAATTTACCACAAGATTTTATTGATAAATATAGTGAATTGCTTGGACCAGAAGCCCAAGCATTTTTTGAGAGTTTTGACCAGCCAGCTGTTTCAGGGTTTCGTACCAATCCGCTTAAAGAGGCCCAGATGGAATTTGTGGATGCCATTCCGGACATGCCCTGGTCTTACTATGGCAAAGTTTCAGGAAAATCCCCTGAGCACGTGACAGGTCTGGTCTATTCCCAGGAACCGGCCGCTCAGATTGTCGGTCAAGTAGCTGCGCCTGCAAAAGGGATGAAAGTCCTGGACTTGGCGGCAGCCCCAGGAGGCAAGTCGACCCACCTGCTTTCCTATCTGGATAATACTGGCCTCTTGGTCAGTAACGAAATATCGACCAAGCGTTCCAAGATTTTAGCTGAAAATATTGAACGGTTTGCTGCCAGAAATGTTATCGTGACCAATGAATCAGCCGACCGTTTGGCAAAGGTTTTCCCTTCCTATTTCGATATGATTGTTCTGGATGCCCCCTGCTCAGGTGAGGGCATGTTCCGCAAGGATCCGGATGCCATTCAGTACTGGTCTGCGGACTACCCGGCCCAATGTGCGGCTCTACAGAGAGAAATCTTGGAGTCTGCAATAGAGATGCTGGCTCCCCAGGGACAACTGATTTATTCAACCTGCACCTGGTCGCCTGAGGAAAACGAAGAAATTGTAGCCTGGTTAGTAGAAGAATTTCATCTAGAGTTGGTGGATATTCCTAAAATAAATGGAATGGTGGAGGGCATTGGCTGTCCTGAGACGGCTCGTATGTATCCGCACCATTTCAAGGGGGAAGGGCAATTTGTGGCCAAGTTCCGCTATGTCGGTCAGGGAAGAAGCAAGAAAGTCAAGTCTGGCAAGTCCAATCTCAACCGGGAACAAAGCCAGCTCTGGAAGGAGTTTGCGGAACAGCAGTTGCGGGTTCAGTTGGACGGTCTCCTGCAGGTCTTTGGCGACAATCTCTATCTCTTGCCTGCCGGTCTGCCAGACTTATCCAAGGTTAAGATTGCCCGAAATGGTCTTCATCTGGGCGTTTTCAAGAAGAAACGTTTCGAGCCAAGTTTTGCCCTTGGTCTTGCCCTGCATAGCCATGAGGTGAAAAAACGAGTGGACATTGGCTTGGATGATTTCACCGCCTATGTGGCTGGTCAGCCTCTTGAAGTGTCCAAGGATTTGCCTAATGGTTGGTATCAGGTAGCGGTTGCTGGCAATGGTCTGGGATTTGCAAAAATTGTCAATGGGACCTTGAAAAACAGCTTTCCCAAAGGCCTTCGTTTTTAAGAGATGCAAGCAGATTATTTTTGCAACTTGTACGGTTATATGTTATAGTGGAATGGTGGAAAAATCTTGTAAATTCTATGTAAAAAATACATAAAATAGAGGAGATTCCACTGAAAAATGTAAAGGAAAAAACGACATGAAAAAAAAGCATAAGCTAGGTATTGCAGCTTTATTTTTAGTTTCTAGTTTGGCCCTTTCTGCTTGCTCGTCATGGATTGATCGTGGAGAATCCATTACAGCAGTAGGGTCGACAGCCCTCCAACCCTTGGTTGAGGCGGCAGCGGATGAATTTGGCTCTGTCAACATCGGTAAGTCTGTCAATGTCCAAGGTGGTGGTTCGGGTACTGGTTTGTCACAGGTTCAGTCAGGAGCTGTCCAAATTGGTAACTCAGACGTATTTGCTGAGGAGAAGGATGGGATTGATGCCAGCCAGCTGGTGGACCATCAAGTAGCAGTTGCAGGTCTAGCGGTCATTGTCAACGAAGAGGTGACAGTAGACGACATCTCGACAGAGGACTTGCGTAAAATCTTCACTGGTGAAATTACCAACTGGAAGGAGCTAGGTGGTAAAGACCTTCCAATTTCCATTATCAACCGTGCAGCAAGTTCGGGTTCTCGTGCGACCTTTGACGGCATCATCATGCAAGGTGAAAAAGCCATTCAAAGTCAGGAACAGGATTCAAACGGGATGGTTAAGTCCATTGTAGCCCAAACGCCAGGAGCGATTTCTTATTTGGCCTTTGCCTATCTAGATGAGTCAATTCATACCATTAAATTGAACGGGTTTGAACCGACGGCTGAAAATGTAGCGACCAACGACTGGCCAATCTGGGCTTACGAGCATATGTACACCAAGGGCGAGCCTGAAGGTTTGACCAAGGAATTCTTGGACTACATGTATTCAGAAGAAGTCCAAGAAGGTATCGTTGTCAGCATGGGCTATATTTCTATGAATGCCATGAAAGTTGAAAAGACAGCTGATGGCGTGGTCACAGAGAAGGAGTAGAAATGAAAAATCAACAACTTGAAAAAGAATTGTCAACCCCTTCCAAGAACTCTCGTTTAGAGAAATTTGGTCAAATTTTGACCTTCCTTTGCTTGAGCTTGATTGTCTTCATCGTTGCCATGATTTTGATTTTCGTGGCCCAACGCGGACTTTCGACCTTCTTTGTGGATGGCATTAGCATTGTAGATTTCTTGTTCGGTGACAAGTGGGAACCGGCATCCAAAACTTTTGGTGCCCTACCAATGATTTCTGGTTCCTTTATCGTTACCATCCTGTCAGCAGTGATTGCAACGCCGATTGCTATCGGAGCAGCAGTCTTTATGACAGAGATTTCACCAAAACGTGGTGCTAAGATTCTCCAGCCAGTTATCGAATTGCTAGTCGGTATTCCATCAGTAGTTTATGGTTTCATCGGTTTGCAGGTGGTGGTACCCTTTGTCCGCTCCATCTTTGGCGGGACAGGTTTTGGTATCTTGTCAGGTGTATTCGTACTCTTCGTCATGATTTTGCCAACTGTAACCTTTATGACAGTGGACAGCTTGAAGGCCGTTCCTCGTCACTACCGTGAGGCAAGTTTGGCCATGGGTGCGACGCGTTGGCAGACTATCTGGCGCGTTATACTGAACGCAGCTAAACCAGGTATTTTTACAGCTGTTATCTTCGGTATGGCCCGTGCATTTGGTGAGGCCTTGGCTATTCAGATGGTGGTGGGTAACTCAGCGGTTATCCCAACGTCCTTGACAACACCTGCTGCGACCCTGACCTCTGTCTTGACCATGGGTATCGGTAACACGGTAATGGGAACGGTCCAGAACAACGTCCTCTGGTCACTGGCCCTTGTCTTGCTCTTGATGAGCTTGGTCTTCAATATGATTATGAAATTTATTACGAGAGAGGGTAAGAAAAACTATGCACGCTAAGAAAATGGATAAACTGGCGACTGGTATTCTTTACTCTATCGCTACAGTTATCGTCGTTATTTTGACAGCCCTTATCCTCTTTATCCTATTAAGAGGGTTGCCTCATGTAGACTGGCATTTCTTGACCAGCAAGTCATCTTCCTATAAAGCAGGTGGTGGTGTTGGTATCCAACTCTACAATTCCTTCTTCCTCTTGGTTGTAACGCTTTTGATTTCAGTTCCTCTGTCAACTGGTGCTGGTATCTACCTAGCGGAATATGCTAAGAAAGGTCCGTTGACCAACTTTATCCGTACCTGTATTGAAATCTTGTCCTCTCTGCCATCGGTAGTCGTTGGTTTGTTTGGTTACTTGATTTTCGTTGTCCAGTTTGAATATGGTTTCTCTATCATCTCAGGTGCCTTGGCCCTGACTGTATTCAACCTGCCACAGATGACCCGTAACGTTGAGGATAGCCTGCGCCACGTTCACCATACACAACGTGAGGCCGGTTTGGCCCTTGGGTTGTCACGCTGGGAAACCGTTCTCCACGTGGTCATTCCTGAGGCTTTGCCAGGTATTGTTACTGGTATTGTCCTTGCATCCGGTCGTATCTTCGGTGAAGCAGCAGCTCTGATTTATACCGCTGGTCAATCAGCTCCGGCCCTTGATTGGTCCAACTGGAACCCGCTCAGCGTTACCAGCCCGATTTCGATTTTCCGTCAGTCAGAAACCCTAGCGGTTCATATCTGGAAGGTCAACAGTGAGGGAACGATTCCTGATGCGACACAAGTATCTGCAGGTTCTGCAGCCATCCTCTTGGTATTTATCTTGATTTTCAACCTTTCTGCCCGTTATATCGGTAAGAAACTTCATGCGAAAATGACTTCTGCAGCATAAGCAGTCGACTTATAAGGAGAAAAAATGGCAGAATATAACTGGAATGAACGCCATATCATTACCTTCCCAGAAGAAAAAATTGCCCTTTCGACAAAGGATGTACATGTTTACTACGGTAAAAATGAGGCTATCAAGGGCATTGATATGCAGTTCGAGAAAAATAAAATCACAGCCTTGATTGGTCCGTCAGGTTGTGGGAAATCGACTTACCTTCGCAGTCTCAATCGGATGAATGATACCATTGATATTGCCAAGGTAACCGGCCAAATCCTCTATGAAGGAATTGACATTAACAAGCCAAACATGAACGTTTACGAAATCCGTAAGCACATCGGTATGGTTTTCCAACGTCCCAACCCATTTGCTAAGTCCATCTACAAAAACATTACCTTTGCCCATGAGCGTGCAGGTGTCAAGGACAAGCAAGTCTTGGATGAAATCGTGGAAAACTCGCTCAAGCAAGCAGCCCTCTGGGACCAGGTCAAAGACGATTTGCACAAGTCAGCCTTTACCTTGTCAGGTGGTCAGCAGCAACGCCTCTGTATCGCGCGTGCTATCTCTGTAAAACCACAGATTTTGCTTATGGATGAGCCAGCTTCAGCCCTGGACCCAATTGCGACGATGCAGTTGGAAGAAACCATGTTTGAACTCAAGAAGAATTATACGATTATCATCGTGACTCACAACATGCAACAAGCAGCCCGGGCCAGCGATTATACAGCCTTCTTCTACCTGGGTGATTTGATTGAGTATGATAAGACATCAAACGTCTTCCAAAATGCCAAACTCAAGTCAACCAGCGACTACGTTTCAGGACACTTCGGATAGAAAGGAGACACCATGACAACACCTATTTTACAAGTAAAAGATTTGTCTGTTTACTACAATAAGAAAAAGGCTTTGAACAGCGTCTCTATTGATTTCTACCCAAATGAGATTACAGCCTTGATTGGTCCCTCAGGTTCTGGTAAATCAACGCTTTTGCGGTCTATCAACCGTATGGGCGATTTGAACCCAGAAGTAACCTTGACAGGAGCTATTGATTACAACGGCAAGAATATTTATAGTCCACGCACAGATACTGTTGACTTGCGCAAGGAAATCGGGATGGTCTTTCAGCAACCCAACCCATTCCCAATGACCATTTATGAGAATGTTGTCTATGGTCTTCGTATCAATGGTATCAAGGATAAGGCCGTCTTGGATGAGGCAGTAGAACGTTCGCTCAAAGGTGCTTCTATCTGGGATGAGGTCAAGGATCGTCTCCATGACTCGGCCTTGGGTTTGTCAGGTGGTCAGCAGCAACGTGTTTGTGTGGCCCGTGTATTGGCAACCAGTCCTAAGATTATTTTGATGGATGAGCCTACCTCGGCCCTTGACCCGATTTCGGCTGGTAAGATTGAAGATACGCTCTATGGCTTGAAAGAAAAGTACACCATGGTTCTGGTTACCCGTTCTATGCAGCAGGCGTCCCGTATCTCAGACCGTACTGGTTTCTTCTTGGATGGCGACTTGATTGAGTACAATAAAACCAAGGAAATGTTCTTGAATCCAGCTCACAAGGAAACCGAAGACTATATTACTGGTAAATTCGGTTAATCTTCATTTAGATATAGAAAAGAGATATATATGTTAAGAGCACAATTTGAAGAAGAATTAGGAAAATTGCATAATCAATTCTATGCCATGGGGAACGAAGTACAGGCGCAAATCAACAATGCAGTCCGTGCCTTTACAACTCATGACCGTGAATTGGCTAAGGAAGTCATCGAGGCAGATAGCAAAATCAATGAGTTTGAAGTCAAACTTGAGAAAAAGTCACTTGAAATCATTGCCTTGCAACAGCCTGTATCAACAGACTTGCGCCGTGTTATCACTGTCTTGAAGGCAACCAGCGACTTGGAGCGTATGGGAGACCATGCTGTTTCTATCGCCAAGGCGACTATCCGCATGAAGGGTGAAGTTCGTATCCAGATTGTTGAAGATGAAATCAAGAAGATGGGTAAAGAAGTCCGTAATCTGGTAGAAGCGGCTCTGGATCTCTACTTGAATGCATCAGAAATCGAAATAGCCTACGAAGTGGCAGCTCGTGATGAAATCATCAATAATTTCTACGCGACAATCCAGGAATTGACCACTGAAGAAATCAAGAAAAATCCGGACGCTTTGATTGCCGGACGTGATTACTTCCAAGTCTTGACCTACCTGGAGCGTGTAGGGGATTACGCGAAAAATATCTGTGAGTGGATGGTCTATCTCCGCACAGGTGATATCACAGAATTGTAAGAATAGCATAAACTATTGAAGTCTTTAGCATCCGTCTAGAGGCTTTTTTCTTGGGTTCTGTGTCTTGATTGTTGGGGTGAGAGTTAGGGTCTGCTTCTCAGGGGAATTGTCTGCTTTTAGTAGGAATTGGCGCTAAAATATGGTATAATGAAGGGTATTCGTTAGAATGTTTTAATACTCTTCGAAAATCAAAAATATCCGTCGTCAAGCGCATTGGTGAGTGAAAAGCCCCGGGGGAGGTTTTCAGCCTGTCGCCTTGAAACGAGAGAACGACAGAGTTCTACCTTCGGCGTTTTTGAGGCGAACAAGTTCGCTCTATTTCCAGCCTTCAACTGTTCCCCAAACAGTTGAAGCTAGGCTAGATTGATTTTCATTAAGTATAACTAGAAAAATAAGGGATGAACATGACAGAAGAAATCAAAGATTTACAAGAAAAAGCCCAGGAATATGATGCCAGTCAAATTCAGGTCCTAGAGGGACTGGAGGCTGTTCGCATGCGTCCGGGTATGTATATCGGGTCTACTTCTAAAGAAGGCCTCCACCACCTGGTTTGGGAAATCGTCGACAACTCGATTGACGAGGCACTGGCAGGCTTTGCCAGCAAGATTGAAGTCTTTATTGAGCCGGATAATTCGATTACGGTTGTTGACAATGGCCGTGGTATCCCGGTTGATATTCAGGAAAAAACAGGTCGTCCGGCCGTTGAGACAGTCTTTACCGTTCTCCACGCCGGTGGTAAATTTGGCGGTGGTGGCTACAAGGTGTCAGGTGGTTTGCACGGTGTAGGTTCATCGGTCGTCAATGCCCTGTCTACCCAGCTGGATGTCCATGTCTATAAAAATGGTCAGGTATATTATCAAGAATACCGTCGTGGTGAAGTGGTAGATGATTTGAAGGTCATTGGTGAGACAGACCGCAATGGTACTACCGTTCACTTTATTCCAGACCCAGAAATCTTCACGGAAACGACCGAGTTTGACTTTGCTAAGCTCAATAAACGTATCCAGGAATTGGCCTTCCTCAACCGTGGTTTGCAGTTGACCATCAGCGATAAGCGTGAGGGGCAGGAGCAGACCAAGGAGTACCACTATGAGGGCGGTATTGCCTCTTACGTGGAATATCTCAATGAAAATAAGGATGTCATCTTTGAGACGCCGATTTACACAGACGGTGAGATGGACGACATCACCGTCGAAGTGGCCATGCAGTACACGACCAGCTACCATGAAAATGTGGTCAGCTTTGCCAACAATATCCATACCCATGAAGGCGGTACCCATGAGCAAGGTTTCCGTACGGCCCTGACTCGTGTTATCAATGACTATGCTAAGAAAAATAAAATCCTCAAGGAAAATGAGGACAATCTGACTGGTGAGGATGTTCGTGAGGGTCTGACCGCCGTTATCTCTGTCAAGCACCCTGGACCGCAGTTTGAAGGTCAGACCAAGACCAAGCTGGGCAACAGCGAAGTTGTTAAAATCACCAACCGTCTCTTCTCAGACGCCTTTGCGGAGTTTCTTTTGGAAAATCCACAAATTGCCCGTCGAATTGTAGAAAAAGGCATTCTGGCCAGCAAGGCTCGTATTGCTGCCAAGCGGGCGCGTGAAGTCACCCGTAAGAAGTCAGGTTTGGAGATTTCCAACCTGCCTGGTAAATTGGCTGATTGTTCGTCAAATGACGCGACTAAGACAGAGCTCTTTATCGTCGAAGGGGATTCGGCTGGTGGTTCGGCTAAATCTGGTCGTGACCGTGAGTTCCAGGCCATTCTGCCTATCCGTGGTAAGATTTTGAACGTGGAAAAGGCCAGCATGGATAAAATCCTGGCCAACGAAGAAATCCGTAGTCTCTTTACAGCTATGGGGACTGGTTTTGGGGCAGATTTTGATGTTGAGAAAGCTCGCTACCAAAAATTGGTCATTATGACCGATGCCGATGTCGACGGAGCTCATATCCGAACCCTTCTCTTGACCCTCTTTTACCGTTACATGCGTCCGATTGTCGAAGCGGGTTACGTCTATATTGCCCAGCCACCAATCTATGGTGTCAAGGTCGGAAGTGAGATTAAGGAATACATCCAACCAGGAGCCAATCAAGAACAAGAACTCCAGGCAGCCTTAGAAAGACATAGTACAGGACGTTCCAAGCCAACCATTCAGCGGTACAAAGGTTTGGGAGAAATGGACGATCACCAGCTCTGGGAAACAACCATGAATCCTGAAAATCGTCTTATGGCACAAGTTTCAGTAGATGATGCTGCTGAGGCAGATAAAATCTTTGATATGTTGATGGGAGACAAGGTTGAACCCCGTCGCGAGTTTATCGAGGAAAATGCGGTTTACTCAACATTGGATATTTAGAACATATTCACTGAAAAAAATTGTGCACTAGCTAGCAATATATGGTATAATAAGGCGATATATTCTAGTAAATTACTATACTATCTAAGGAGAACTACATGTCTAAAGGAACAATCTATTTAATCGTAGCGATTGTTGTTATATTAATTGTTGCCTATGTAGCCTGCCTTATTATCCGAAAGAAAAACGAGCAAAAGTTGCTTCAATTGGAGGATCGTAAGGAAGAGCTATTCAACCTACCAGTGAACGATGAAGTTGAGCAAGTTAAGACCTTGCACTTGATTGGTCAGAGTCAAATTTCCTTCCGCGAGTGGAATCAAAAATGGGTGGATCTTTCCCTCAATTCATTTGCAGATATTGAGAACCATATTTTTGAAGCAGAAGGGTTTAACAATGCTTTCCGCTTTGTCAGCACAAAGAATGCTATTGACAGCATTGAGAGCCAGATTGACCTGATTGAAGAAGATATCACGTCAATCCGTCAAGGCTTGGCAGAGCTTTCCGAACAAGAAGAGAAAAATACTGGTCGTGTCAAATACGCCTTGGATATGTTTGAAGAATTGCAGGCAACTCTGCAGAAAAATTCAGGCAAGTACGGCGATACACTTCCAGAGCTTGAAAAGCAAGTTAAGAATATCGAAGTGGAATTTTCAGAATTCGTTATGCTCAATTCTTCTGGTGATCCGCTTGAGGCAGCTGAAATTCTGAACAAGACAGAGGAGCACATGATTGCCCTCAATCAAATCATGGATCTAATCCCTGCCTTGGTGGAGAAAGTGGATGTAGACTTCCCAGAGCAGTTGGAAGATTTGGAGTCTGGTTACCGTAAGTTGGTTGAGCAGAATTACCTGTTCACAGAGACGGACATTGAGTCGACTTTCCAGGAAATCCGTGTTGCTATTCGTGAAAATTCAGCCCTCATCGTGTCATTTGATTTGGATGTGGCTGAGGCTGAAAATACCCACATTCAAGAGCGCATTGACCATCTCTATGATGTATTCCAGAAGGAAATTGATGCTCACAAAGAGACAGTTAAAATCAGCAAAACCCTACCCAAGTATTTGGAGCATATCCGCAGCAATTCAGATAAATTGACAGAAGAGGTTAACCTTCTTCAAGCTACCTACGTTTTGGCGGATAGCAAGGTTTCTCGTATTCAACAATTGGCAAATCGCTTGACATCACTGGATGCTGTTGTGACAGAAGGTGTTGAAGATTTGGACAATCCTCAGGTAGCCTATTCAATTCTTCAGGAGCGCTTGGAACATGCCCTTGCAAGTTTGAAAGAAATTGAAGAAGAGCAGCTAGTCTTGGCAGACTATCTCAAGACCCAAGAGGATTCAGAAAAATCGGCTCGTATCAAAGCAAATCTCTACATTCATAAGCTGCACACCCTGAAACGCTTTATGGAAAAACGAAATCTTCCTGGTATTCCAGAATATTTCCTTTCAAGTTTCTTCCGTACCAGCGATCAGGTGGAAGCTTTGGCGGCAGAGTTAGAGTATTCAAAAATCAATATTGAAATCATTAATCGATTGTTGGAGAATGCGACCTATGATATGGAAAAATTAGAAGAAATTGCCTACTCAATCGTTCAGTATTCTACACTGACAGAGCAGTTGCTTCAGTATTCTAACCGCTACCGTTCATTCGACGAGAATATTCAAAAAGCCTTCAATCGTTCGCTTGCAATTTTTGAAAAAGATTTTGATTATCAAGCATCATTTGAAGAAATCTCATTTGCCTTGGAAGCAGTTGAACCAGGCGTTACAGAACGTTTTGTTCGTTCATACGAAAAGACTCGCGAAAGCATTCGTTATTAACAGAAGATTAAGGACTGAAGCAGTAGCTTCGGTCCTTGTTTGCGCTTTGGAGATTGCAGCGAAGCAATTGGATTAAGGTTGAAAGGACAGTTGTATAGGTGCAATCTGCATAGAAAAACTCCTCAGAATGGTCATTCTAAGGAGTAGTGAAATATGTCAACAGGTTTCAAATTAATGACACAGGGAAAGGAAGTTAGCTTATCTCCCATTTCCTAATTCCCTGCGCTGGTGCTGGTTTCCGTTGTTGTGTCAGAATCATCTGTGTTGCTGGAAGTTGTCGCACTTGTCTCAGCTGTTTCTTTATGCAATTCCTGATAGCTCGGTGCTTTAAAGAGACTGACGGTCGATTGTTTATTTTTTCGTGCCCAGAGGCTGGTTGACTCTTGACCAAGTGTTTCTTCTCTTTCTAGCAGTTTTTTCAGGGAATCTTGATAGGAATAAGTTGAAACATCTGGGAATCCGATATCGGTTTTTAAGAAACGGAAGAGATCGCCAGTTTGAATAGCATCGCTAGTTGCTAACTGAGAAGCTACCCGATTTTTTATATTTTCGATTTTAGCCAAAGTCGTTTCATCTGGATTGGTGAGTTCGATGCCACTATCGGTGTAGTAGAGCTTGCCAGCATAGGATGTATATTCTGGTGTAACAAAGGTATCTGCTGTTCGCATGGCAACAATCTGTTGTTTCTGCGGTGACAGTAAATCTTGTCCAACTTGTAGGAATTGATTGGTTTCAATGCCTAGTAAGTGCTCAATGGTTGGCAAGGAGTCTATCTCGCCACCGTAGGTATCAATGATTCGTCCCTCTGTCATTCCAGGTACCACAATCATGTAGGGAACCCGTTGTAACATGGCGTTGTCGTATTCGGACCAAGTTTCTGAGTCCTTGCCAATGAGGGCAGCCAAATCCGGGTTACGGGAATTAGAAATACCGTAATGGTCGCTGTAGAGGACAATGATAGAATTTTCGTAGAGGCCACTTTCTTTCAGGTAGTCAAAGAAAGCCTTGACTGCTGCATCGAGATAGTTTGCTGTCGCAAAGTAGCTATTGATGGTCGCATCCTCTCCCTTGGCCAGTGGGAAGCCGACTTCGTCTCCGCTCAAGCTGGTTGTAAAGGGATAGTGATTGGATACAAGAATGTATTTGGCGTAGAATGGTTGCTGGAGAAGTTCCAGATACTGAATGGAATCAGCCAGGACAACCTTGTCATTGAGCCCGTATTGGAAGGAATTTTCTTCCGTCGGTTCTGAGAAGTAGGAAATATCAAAGAAGTTGTTGTATCCCCAGCGCTTGTAAGTGTTGTTTCGGTTCCAGAAGGTGCCGCTATTTCCGTGGAAGACAGCTGAGTCGTAACCGGCCAACTTGGATAGGATATAGGGAGCAGCTTGCTGGCTATTGCTTCCCCCATACTGGACCATAAAGGAACCCTGGTCGAGTCCGAATAAGGATGTATCCATCATGGTCTCAGCATCGGAGGTTTTCCCCGCCTTGACCTGGTGGAAGAAGTTTGAGAAAGCAAGGGTAGAGTTGGAATGGTAGAGGGAGTTGAGGAAGGGAGTAACCTCGTATTCCTGGCCGTCGACCTCTAGTTTGTAATCAATGATGAACTGCTGTAGACTTTCCAGGTGCAGGTAGATGACATTTTTCCCCTTGGCCTTGCCAAAAAATTCAGGATTTGGTGCTGCATAATTGGTTTGGATGAAGCTTTGCACAGGCTCCAAATCGGCTGCGTTGGCACCGGAACGGTCCTTCTCCGCAGAATAGGTCTGGTTGGCATTATAGCTTAAGTAGGCTGGTAAGCCCAGGGCCCGAACGATATAGGTATTGGAAAAACCGCGGGACAAGAGCTCTGGGCGATCAATTTCTGCTAAGAATAGGTTGATCGAAAAAAGCAGAACAGATAGTGACGTTAGGGCCAGAGCCTGTTTCTGAGGGAAAACTGAACGGTCTAAGCTTATTTTTTTAGCGCGAATCAGGAAAATCAGACCAACAAAATCTAAGAAATAAACTAGGTCCCAGGGACGAAATAACTTGGTCACTGCTTGTCCCTTAAACCCTTCGGAAACGCTGGAAGATGCCAAAATAGTCGAGACGGAGAAGAAATCTGAAAATTCTCGGTAGTAGACGGCATTTGCGAACAGCCAGGCAAAGAGGAGGAAGTAAATTGTCCCTGCAGTTGCGTAAAAGAGCTTGCTATTTTTGATATAGAGGGCCAGCCCCAGCAGCAGCAGCCCCAGTGGAATAGGGTTGATAATGGCAATCAGCAACTGGTAGGGGTTGGATAGGTCCAGGTTAAAGTCAACAAAATAGGCCCACAAGGTCTTGAGCCAATAGCTGGTCAGGAGAGCAAGAATAAAAGCCAGTCGGCCACTCAGGTGCTGTTTCATCCATTGGCTAATCTTTTTCACCATTCTAAAGTCCTCTCTGTTCTTTCAAAAAATTTTATATGCTCCTTCACACCGAAGGCAGATTTAAAAACTGGCTCTATATAAGAGTTCCGGTCTGTGAATATAGGTTCTCATCATTATACCACATTTTCAAAACATACTTGAATTCTAGGAGTTTTTTTGTGAATCGAATAATTTTTTGGTATAATATTTCCATGAAATTGATTCTACATCCCAAAGCTGAAAAAAGGCTAAAAAGAGGACAGCATGGTCTCCTGGAACACGATTTTTTGGTTCAACCGGAGCTGGACAAGTGGGTGGAACTCTATAATCAAGCCAATCAGTTTATTGGTCAGGCCTATATTTCCAAAGAGAATAAGGGCTATGGCTGGTTGGTTAGTTCTACCAAGCAGGCAGTGACAGAGGAATGGTTTGTCAAACTCTTTGAGACCGCCAAATCTAAGCGGCAGGCCTATCTCCATTCTGAGCAGACGACTGCCTTCCGTCTCTTCAATCAAGATGGCGATGGTTTTGGTGGTTTTACAGTGGATTTGTATGCTGACTATGCTGTATTCTCCTGGTATAATTCCTTTGTTTATGGCATCAAAGAGGTGATTATTTCTGCCTTTAGCCAGGTTTATCAAGAGCTTGCAGGTGCCTATGAAAAGATTCGTTTTAAGGGATTGGATTATGAGAGTGCACATCTATACGGTCAGGAGGCTCCAGATACCTTTACGGTTTTGGAAAATGGTGTCCGCTATCAAGTTTTTATGAACGATGGATTGATGACGGGAATTTTTCTGGACCAGCATGAGGTCCGTGGCTCACTAATAGATGGTCTCGCAGCTGGAAAATCCCTGCTCAATATGTTTTCCTATACGGCAGCCTTCTCGATTGCAGCGGCTATGGGCGGAGCCAGCCGGACGACCTCTGTTGATTTGGCTAAGCGATCTCGGGAGCTGTCCCAGGCGCATTTTGAGGCAAATGGTGTGGATGTTGACCAACATAGCTTTGTGGTCATGGATGTTTTTGAATACTTCAAATATGCCAAGCGTAAGAGCTTGACCTACGATGTTATCGTTATTGATCCACCAAGCTTTGCCCGTAATAAAAAACAAACTTTTTCGGTTGCCAAGGACTACCATAAGCTGGTTAGTCAGGCGGTGGAGATTTTAGAGCCAAATGGTCATTTGATTTTGTCAACCAATGCGGCCAATCTTTCCCTGGAGAAATTCAAGGACCAGATTGAAAAAGGATTCGGCGCTGTCAAGCATCGCTATGTGACGACCTATCGTCTTCCGTCGGATTTTGTATACAATAAAAAAGATGAAAGTAGTAATTACCTTAAGGTCTTTACAATACAGGTGAAAAAATGAAAATAGTCGTTCCGATTATGCCTAGAAATTTGGAGGAAGTGGAAGCCTTAGACGTTGAGCGTCTGGCCGAGGCGGACTTGATTGAATGGCGGGCAGATTATCTGCAAAAAGAAGCTATCTTGACTCTTGCGCCTGCTATTTTTGAAAAATGCAATGGTAAGGAAGTGATTTTCACGGTTCGTACGACGCGTGAGGGTGGCTATCTGGACCTAGATGACCAGGAATATGTGGACTTAATCAAGGAAGTTGCTGGACTTTATCAGCCTGAGTACATTGATTTTGAATATTATTCATATAAGGCCGTCTTCGACCAGATGCTGGACTTTCCAAATTTGGTGCTGAGCTACCACAACTTTGAGGAGACACCGGCCAACTATCTGGAAATCATGTCTGAATTGACTAGTCTATCGCCAGCTGTTGTTAAGATTGCTGTGATGGCTAAGTCGGAGCAGGATGTTCTGGATGTGATGAACTACACACGAGGTTTCAAAACCCTCAATGCAGAGCAGACCTTTGCGACGATTTCCATGGGTGAGCTGGGTAAACTCACTCGCATCGCTGGTCACATAACTGGTTCATGCTGGACCTTTGCAAGTTTAGATGAGGTTTCTGCGCCTGGGCAAATGTCCCTGGCCAATACCCGCAAGTTTTTAGAGATTTTGGAGAATTAGGATGAGATATTTAACTGCTGGAGAGTCCCATGGACCACGTTTGACAGCTATTATTGAGGGAGTTCCTGCCGGCCTTCCATTGACTGCAGATGACATCAATGCGGACTTGATTCGCCGTCAGGGCGGTTACGGTCGCGGAAGTCGGATGAAAATCGAGACAGACCGTGTGGAAATCACGGCTGGTGTTCGTCATGGTAAGACGACTGGGGCACCGATTACGCTCAATGTGACCAACAAAGACCACCAGAAGTGGCTGGACATTATGGCAGTGGAAGATATTGAGGACAAGCTCAAGTCTAAACGCCGGATCAAGCATCCTCGTCCAGGTCATGCGGACTTGGTCGGCGGGATGAAATACCGTTTTGACGACCTTCGTAATTCCTTGGAGCGGTCATCTGCGCGTGAGACGACCATGCGGGTGGCGGTAGGTGCCGTTGCCAAGCGCATTTTGGCTGAGTTGGATATTGAAATTGCCAACCACGTTGTCGTCTTCGGTGGCAAGGAAATCGACGTTCCAGATGGTCTGACTGTTGCAGAAATTCGTGAATTGGCTGCTAAGTCTGAAGTATCCATTGTCAACCAGGAACGTGAGCAGGAAATCAAGGATTACATTGATCAAATCAAACGGGACGGAGACACGATTGGTGGTGTTGTCGAGACAGTTGTCGGTGGAGTGCCTGCTGGTCTTGGTTCCTATGTACAATGGGATAAAAAATTAGACGCAAAAATAGCACAGGCTATTGTGTCAATCAATGCATTCAAGGGAGCAGAATTTGGAGTAGGATTCCAAGCAGGTTATTTGAGAGGTAGCCAGGTCATGGACGAAATCCTGTGGAATGCAGAAGAGGGCTACACTCGCCGCACCAACAATCTCGGTGGTTTTGAGGGTGGCATGACCAATGGTCAGCCCCTGGTCATCAAGGGAGTGATGAAACCAATTCCGACCCTCTACAAGCCGCTTATGTCAGTGGATATTGACACTCACGAGCCTTACAAGGCGACGGTGGAGCGTTCCGATCCGACGGCTTTGCCAGCGGCGGGAGTGGTCATGGAGTCTGTTGTGGCGACAGTTCTTGCGACAGAAATCTTGGACAAGTTCTCATCTGATAACCTGGAAGAACTCAAGGCAGCTGTGGCTAGCCACCGTGACTATGTGAAGAATTTCTAGGAGTCTCATGACAAAAACGATTTATATTGCAGGCTTGGGTCTGATTGGGGCCTCTTTGGCCCTGGGTATTCGGAAGGCCCACCCAGATTACCGAATCATTGGCTACAATCGCGGTGAGCAATCGCGGCGCGTGGCTCTGGAGCGGGGCATGGTGGACCTGGCGACAGACAATTTTACCCAGTATGCAGGTCAGGCAGATGTGATTATCCTCTGTGTGCCTATCCAGCAGACTATCGAATTTATCAAAGAACTGAGCCAATTGGGCTTAAAAGAAAATGTCCTTGTGACTGACGCAGGTTCGACCAAGGTGGCCATTGTGGCAGCGGCTGAGGAATACCTGGCACCCAAAGGTATCAACTTTATTGGTGGACATCCCATGGCAGGTAGCCATAAATCGGGCGCTGAGGCGGCAGATAGCTTGCTCTTTGAAAATGCCTATTTTATCATGACGCCTTCTAGTCTGACCAAGCCAGATGCAGTGCCACGATTGACAGATTTGTTGTCGGGGACCGGTGCTCGTTTTGTGCAAATCGATGCAGAGGAGCACGACCGGGTGACCAGTCAGGTTTCCCATTTTCCTCACGTTTTGGCATCTAGTCTGATGAATCAGGCTGGGGACTATGCTCTGGACCATCCTTTCACTAATAATTTTGCGGCAGGTGGTTTCAGGGATATGACGCGGATTGCTGAGAGTGAGCCTGGCATGTGGACCAGTATTTTGGTGACCAATCCAGAGCCGATTCTGGGACGGATTGAGGAATTTAAGGCGAGGTTGGACCAAGTGGCTCAGCTATTGTCCACAAAAGACCAGGATGCTATCTGGGAGTTTTTCGACCATGGACGGAAGATGCGCAAGGCTATGGAAATTCATAAGCGGGCTGGTGTGGATTCCTTCTATGATTTGTTTATCAATGTTCCGGATGAGGAAGACACGGTCTTGAAGGTGCTGGAGGTCCTGCGAGGAATTTCTATCGTCAATATCCGTATCAACGAGGAAAACCGTGAGGATATTTACGGTATCTTGCAAATTACGTTTAAAAATAAGGAAGATTTGGAGGATGCTGCTGGACGGTTGCGTCAGCAGACGGACTACCAAATCCACCTAGATTAGGAGAAAATTATGTCAACAAATATCTATGATATTGCCAATGAATTGGAGCGTGCTATCCGCAATTTGCCTGAATACAAGGCGGTTGAAGCGGTTAAGGTGTCTGTGGAAGCCAATCCAGAAGCCAAGTCTATTTTGGAAGGCTATATTGAGTTCCAAAAGTCTATCCAGGCTAAATTGCAGGCTGGTGACATTCCGACTGAAGTGGACCAGAAAAAGATGTTGGACTTCAATAAGCAGGTTCAAGGTAACGCTCTTTTGACAGAGTACTTCAGCAAGCAACAGCAGTTGGGAACCTACGTGGCTGATTTGGAGCGGATTATCTTCACACCGCTGAATGAATTGTTATAAGAGAAATCAAGTATGTCATGAAAATGGCATGCTTTTTTGAAAGGTAGCAAACGATGATTTTTAATAACTGGATCGAGGAGTTTCGATTAGAAAACAAGCCATTGGTAGGTCCGTTTTTTTATGCGACCCCTCTGGCGCTCCGATTTGAGATTGGTCCTGCAGAGGAGGCTGAGACTCTTCCTAGAAAAGTTTATCTTGACCATGCTTATGCGCGTGCAGTTGAATTGATGGAGACTGCAGCTTCAGCATACGACTATGTGATTCTTTCGCTGCTTCGCCAGGAAGATAGGGAAATCGACTCTTACCTTTGGCATTTTACATCGAAATTTAACTTTAACAAGTGTCCTGAGCCTGAGCTGATAGAAGTGGAGGACTGGACGGGAGAAGTGCTAGTCTTTGAACGCTATCTTTTTCCGGTCGCTGACCAAGATTTGAAAGCTCTCTTGTGGGAGATTATCAAGGCTGACCATGGTGGCTTTAACTACCTTTCTGCTTCTGTTTGCTTCCTATCTAGTCAGGACAAGGTTCTGTATCATTGTTATGACGATAGGGGAGTGGATATCGCGGTGGTGGATGATGACAAGCGTCGTCAGCTTTTTACGGACTGCCATGACCTGCTTTTTGACTATGATATGGAGGAGATGGAGAGGAGGGTGGAGAGCTAGAAAACCTTGTTTTAAGATGATGTACACTATTGTTCATCTGCTAAAAAAACAAAAAGTTACAAGCTATAGAATCTCTAGAGATACTAAGGGTAAAGCAAGAGAAATGAGTTAAATTGCATTAAAGGATGGTCGTGCTGAAATTGAAACTATTTCATTTCAAACAGCACAAGCTATGATAGAATGGTAGGATTTGTACGATAAAGTTTATCAGTCAGATGAGTGACGTAGATTTATGAAAAAAATAATCGTTCCAGTTTTACAATATTCTTTTATTCCTATGTTAAATTTTTTATAGATTGAAGATGATAAAGTAAATTGAAATTATGAAGTTTGACAAATCAACCTTATTTATCAACCAAATTACTGGAGAAATATATTGTTCGTTTCTATTTCTTACATTTGCGATTTGATATCTGGTAGGCATTATTGCCATTGCGATAGCTTTCATATTCTTTCGTAGGAAATAGGAGGAAGGACAGATGGACAAAGTATTGCCTTGGTTTTTATCGTAAACTGTGCTTCCCTGTAATCATTGGTGCATTGGCAGGTGGTTTTGTCATTTTAAGCATATTGTTTGGCAGAAGGAAATAATGATATTTAAGCATTGCAAAAGAATGGAACCTATCGTAAAATGGTAGTATATTTCAGATATACAGGGAGGGGTTGCTGTGCCTTACCGTAAATTAACATCAAGAGATCGGTCTTTTATCAAAGGGTAGACGGACCGTTTGCTGAATCAGATGAATAGCAATGCGGCCTATTTGGGGACAGTTCAGACCTATGAAGCAGCCAAGGCTAGGGCCAACCAAGCCTATCTGGCAATGGAACTGGAAGATGACCCAGAGAAAAAGGTCCGACTGGCAAAATTGGTTGAAACCTATACTGCACAAGCCCAGGCTATATTGGACGAGTGGGAAGAAAAAAACAAACGAGCAGTGAAAACGACAAGAAATGTCAAGTTGTTCTTGTGGCTGACCGTTCTTTTTACACTCAGCTTTGTCTTTCCAGTCAATATCATTCTAGTCATTCTTTTTGCCGTTTGGTTTTATCGGAATTACCTTCGTTCTAGTAAATTCGACCGAGTGACTAAGACCGCAACTAACCATTCTTTGACAGAAGAGGAAAGGTTTGAAGACTGGTTGACAGAAAAGATTGTCACACTCAACAAAGACAAGCGGGAGTGGACTGAGGCTATGCTGACAAAATATGACAACTTAGATGACATAGCAGCAGGTATCGGTGAAATGGATGAGATAGATAAAGTGGCTGGTAAGAACCTTCTACACCGCTATCAGGACATTTTAACAGATATTGAAAAACTGCCAGATTCTGACCAGAAAACCTATTATTTGGATTTTCATCGGGAGATCATTGCCGACTTGGAAGATCTATTTCAACAACTCCATTTTGGATAAGAAAAACCGGTAACAGTACAAGGCTGTTGCCGGTTTTGTTATTCGTCAATGGAGAAGACCAAGACCATGATTTGAATAAAGGTAAAGCCCAGGATGAAAGGCAGGGCAGCCCAGGAAACGACTTCAATCAATTCACTGACAACTAGGCTTGGTCTGGTAAAGATGTCCCATGAATTGAGCCGTGCATAGCGTCCGATGTGAATGGCAAAGCTGGATAGAAGGGAAAGACCACCAATCAGAAACAGCCTGTTCCAGTAGGACTTGATAGAGAAGGCAGAGAAAATCAGCCGCAGGCTTTCCACGCCAGTCATGACCCCATAGAAAATACTTGGGACATAGAGCATAAAAAGGATCATGCTTTCCCGTTGCCAGAGTACAGTGTTTGCAAAATGCATATGGACGATGTCCGTCACCATATAAAAGGTATTAGGATAGAAAAAGAGCCAGATAAGGGCAGCAATGATTTTTATGTATTTAGACTTACTGTAGTTGGTGAGGATGGCAAAATCAAGTGCTACCAAAGCCAAAAACATATTCCAAGTCAAGTCTGGTGCGGTGACACCATAACGCTTTAGACCGGCAGCGATGATGAGGAAAAAAATATGAATAAAAACATTTTTCTTTGTAAACATGACAAACCTCTTTCTGTAAAATATAAAAGCTAGTATAACACATTCAGAAAGAAAAGTGGGACTAGGCATTGTATTGTTTGAACATGTTTAAGAATGGATTAAGTATTAGAAAACAAAAAAGAAACAGCTGAACTATTTCTTTCAACTCCTTTATTCATCAACGGCAAAGACCAAGACCATGACTTGAAGAAAAGTAACGCCCATAATAAATGGGAATGTTTCCCAAGAGATAGCTGCCAGCATAGAGTTTAAGACGATAAAAGGTTGGATGAACATATCCCAAGAATGAAGATTTGCAAAATATGCAACGTGAATAGCATAGCTAGAAGTTAACGCTAGAGACCCAATAACCGCAAGACGTAGTGCATAATTTCTAATTGAATATCCTTTGAAAATCAGTTCTACGCTTTCCACGCCAGCCATAATGCCAAATAAAATTGCAGGAATGGTCAACATGAAGAGTATCAAGCTGCTTTGTTCCCAAAGGGTATTGCTGGCCAGCTGGAGATTGGTTAGCTGGGTCACCATAAAGAAGGTGTTGGGATAGAAGAAGAGCCAAAATGGTGTCAGGAGGAGCTTGCTTGCCACATGGCTGTTTTCCTTGACTAAAATGGCCAAATCCAAGGCGATGAGGGCCATGGTCATATTGCCAATCAGGGGTGAATCCTGGGCTCCATATAAAAAGAGACCGACCACAATCAGTACATAAAATAGATGAATCAATAAATTCTTAGGAGAAAACATAGGAAACCTCAAACTTTTTCATAACTGTTTACTAGTATATCACATAGTGGAGGGTTTGGAATAGGAAGTCGCTTTGTTTTTGCATAAAAATGTGATAAAATAAAGCGTTTAGAAAAAGGTTTCATTAGCCTTCTGAAAGGATTATATCATGTCAAAAACACCGTTTTACATTACCACACCCATTTATTACCCGTCTGGAAAGCTCCATATCGGTTCGGCCTACACGACTATTGCCTGCGATGTCTTGGCTCGCTACAAGCGTCTCATGGGCCACGAGGTCTTCTATCTGACAGGGCTTGATGAGCACGGGCAAAAGATTGAGGAGAAGGCTAAAGAAGCAGGTCTGACACCTCAGGCCTACGTTGACGGCATGGCGGTTGGCGTCAAGGAACTTTGGAACTTACTAGACATCTCGTATGACAAGTTCATCCGCACGACCGATGATTACCACGAGGAAGTAGTGGCGGCTGTTTTTGAAAAATTGCTGGCGCAGGACGACATTTACTTGGGAGAGTATTCTGGTTGGTACTCCGTACCGGACGAGGAATTCTTCACCGAGAGCCAATTAGAAGAGGTCTTCCGAGATGAAAATGGCAAGGTAACAGGCGGTATCGCTCCCAGCGGTCACGAGGTTGCCTGGGTTTCAGAAGAATCCTACTTCCTTCGCCTCAGCAAGTATCAGGATAAGTTGGTCGAGTTCTTCAATGCTCACCCAGACTTTATCCAGCCAGATGGTCGCCTCAATGAAATCATGAAAAACTTCATCGAGCCAGGCTTGGAAGATTTGGCCGTATCCCGTACTTCATTTACCTGGGGCGTGCCCGTACCGTCAAATCCAAAGCACGTTGTCTATGTCTGGATTGATGCCCTACTCAACTACGCAACTGCCTTGGGCTATGGTCAGGAAGAAACAGCCAACTACGACAAGTTCTGGAATGGAACAGTTTACCATATGGTTGGCAAGGACATTCTTCGTTTCCACTCCATTTACTGGCCAATTATGCTCATGATGTTGGATATGAAGTTGCCAGACCGCTTGGTTGCTCATGGCTGGTTTGTCATGAAAGATGGCAAGATGTCTAAGTCTAAGGGCAATGTGGTTTATCCAGAAATGCTGGTCGAGCGTTTCGGTTTGGATCCGCTCCGTTACTACCTCATGCGTAGTCTACCAGTTGGCTCTGACGGCACCTTTACACCAGAAGATTATGTTGGTCGTATCAACTACGAACTAGCTAACGACCTTGGAAACTTGCTCAACCGTACCGTTGCTATGATTAACAAGTACTTCGGTGGTCAGGTACCGACTTTTGTTGCCAACGTGACAGATTTTGATGCGGACTTGGCGGCAGTAGTTGCTGACAACTTAGCAAGCTACCACAAATATATGGAAGCTGTTGACTACCCACGCGCCTTGGAAGCGGTATGGAATATCATCTCCCGTACCAACAAGTACATCGATGAAACAGCACCGTGGGTCTTGGCAAAAGAAGAAGCTGACCGTGACAAGTTGGCGGCGGTGATGGCTCACTTGACAGCAGGTCTTCGTGTGGTGGCTCACCTCATTCAGCCATTTATGATGACCACTTCAAATGCTATTATGGAACAGCTTGGTTTGGGAACAGAATTTGACCTTGAAAATCTTGACTTTGCAGGTCTTCCAGTTGGTTTGACAGTGGTAGAAAAAGGCACACCTATCTTCCCACGTCTGGATATGGAAGAGGAAATCGCCTATATCCAAGCCCAAATGGGTGGCAGCTCTTCTATTTCCCAAGAGGAAGAAAAAGAATGGGACCCAGCTGACGTGGAGCTCAAAAACGAGAAGGCCGCGATCAAGTTCGAGGACTTTGATGCGGTTGAAATCCGCGTGGCCGAAGTCAAGGAAGTTGCCAAGGTGGAGGGGTCTGATAAGTTACTCAAGTTCCGCTTGGACGCTGGTGACGGTCAGGATCGCCAAATCCTTTCTGGTATTGCCAAGTACTATCCAAACGAGCAGGAGTTGGTCGGCAAGAAAGTCCAAATCGTTGCCAACCTCAAGCCACGTAAGATGATGGGCTTGCTCAGCCAGGGCATGATCCTCTCAGCCGAACACGACGGCAATTTGACACTTTTAACAGTAGATCCATCTGTGCCAAGCGGCAGTCAGATTGGGTAAAAAAAGGGCTCTTTGTCAACTGTAGTGGGTAGACGAAAAGCTAACACCTAGAGAGGACGAAATTCGTTCTCTCATTTTTGATGTTCAAAGCAATATATATCTTGGTTTTAAAGTTCGTAAAGTTCCTAAAGCCGAACGCTTGCCTCTTGATGTCTTTGATGAGTTTATTGGTCGCTTCCAGCTTAGCGTTGGAATATGGAAGCACCATGGTGTTCGTGATGTACGTTTTATACTTTAGAAATGTCTTAAAAACAGTCCTAAAGGTTGGATTGACAAGATTCAGGTTGTCCTCTAGAAGCTCGAAGAAATGTTTCGAGTTCTTCTCTTGGAAATGGAAGAGAAGGACCTGGTAGAGTTCGTAATAGAATTTCAGTTCCACAGAGAAATTCAATGTCTTCTGGACAACCTCTCTCGGTGTTACTGTTTGCCCAAAAGTGCGAGAAAAGAAGCGATTCAGAGACAGTTTTCGACTATCTTTTTGGAGAATACGCCAGTGATTTTTCATGGATCGATAAGGTAGGGAACGCGTATCGAAAGTCTTCATAATATCAATTCTAGTCGTCATCATAGCACGGCTCAGGTGTTGGATAATGTGAAATCTATCAAGAACAATTTTCGCATTTGGAAATAACTGTTTGATGATAGGAATATAGCTACCCGACATGTCCACTGTTACGACCTCGACAGTTTCTCTGACCGCCCTAGGATACTTGTAGAAATAGTTCTTGATGGTGGTTTGGCGGTTGTTGTCAAGAATGGTCACAATCGATCTCGTCTCAAAATCCTGAGCAATAAAGGCGAGTTTTCCCTTGTTCCGACTAAATTCATCCCAGCTCAAGACTTTTGGTAATTTCATAAAATCATGCTCAAATTGAAATTGAGCCAGTTTCCTCTGGACAACTGACACGGAGATATGTAGTCTCCTAGCGATGGCTATATTGGTCATGTTTTCTGTATGGAGTTGTGTGATTTTCTCCCAAATAGGTTGGGAAATCTGACAGTTTTTCTTGACTAGAGGTGTCTCAGATACAGTCACTTTTTGGCAAGATTTGCATTGAAACCGTCGTTTCTTAAGCAAGAGGAGGGTCGGAAAGCCCTGACAATCCAAAATCGGAATCTTTGACGACTTTTGAAAATCGTACTTGATACACTTCCCTTGGCAATGAGGACAACCAGGGCTGTCGTAATCTAGCTTTGCCCTGATTTCTAGATGGGTCTGATGTTTCAAAATGAAGAGAATTTTGATGTTTTTGTCTTTGATTCCGATTAGTTCTGTGGTATGATAAAGCTGTTCCATATGAACCCTTTCTAATGAGTTGTTTAGTCGCTTTTCATTATAGGTCATATGGGACTTTTTTTCTACACTCAAAAAGGCTCCATAATCTCTACAGTGGATTTACCCACTACAGAAATTTTAGAGCTAAAAAAAGATGAAAAGGACTGTATCAATTGCAGTCCTTTTGTGTTGCTATGAAATGAGGAAGATTTTTTTGACTTTCACTTTTTATGACTCATAGTTAATAAAATACAGCCGATGGTGTAATTGATTAATTGTACATGATTTGATAAATCGATATTCAAGAGTTCTTTTACTTTGTTGATTCGATAGCGGATTGTTTTAGGGTGTAGAAATAGTTGGCGGGCTGTTGTTCCATAGTTCAATTGGTTGATAATGAAGCATTGGAATGTTTCAAAAAGTTCATATTTATGTTGAAATAATTCTTGTAAATTTTGCGGGATCAGTTGGTCATATTTGTCTGGAGGAATATTAATAAAATAGTCAAAGATTCCCAAATCATTTTTGACGAGTACCTTGCCTAGAGAAAATACATCATTGAATTCTTTCATATTGATACAAGTTGAAAAATTTTCATGTATCTGAGTGGAAGGTCCCGCTTGACTAAGATAATAATGAACCATGGGGAGCCTATCCAAGATACCTAGTAACTGTTCCTTTCGTAAAGCCGATTCAGTAGTGGGTATGTTCAGTAGATAGACAAGGGTATAATTGCTTTCATAGTAGATATTTTGAGTGGATAGTGCTTCGAACCACTTTTTGATAATTTGGATATCTGCTTTGGAAGCATTCGTTGGGAATGTAGCTAGTAAGACTTGATAGTAGTCGTGACTATGTAGGTGGATGTCATGAAGTAAGCCATCTAGTTCATACTCATCTTTGACAATACCGAATAGAATTGAAGAAACAGTCTTATTTCTATGTAGGAAGACTTCATTTTTTCTGTGGTAATCTGTGTCTAATTTTAAGAGCAACACTTCGATGAACTTCTCCAAAATAAGAATGATCGAGTGATCAATAGTGGGAGAGTGGAGAGATAGGATGAGTTCGAATCGCAGACTCTTTTCAGTACCATCTAAAAGCAGGTAGTAGGTTTCTTCTTTCCTGTTGGTCTTTATTTGTCGTAGTACATAGCGATTATGAGTAAAACTATTGCGTATATGTGTCTCCGTGTATAAACAGGACTCTTCATTGTGAAAATTGGCAGAGCTGAAGTGAAGGTTTAGTTCTGGAATTGTAATTGAGAAGGGCAAACCAATTAAATCAACAAAACTAGTGAACAGGTTTTCATAAGTATAGTTAAGATTGGTAAAACGGTTCAGTACGCGACTGGCATTGTAGTAACTTCTCAATAAGAAGGAATCATTGTTTAATAACGGCTCATGTATTGATAAAATGATGGATTCGTAAGAAGTAGTATAGGAAATCTCTACTAAGGGAATATTGTAGTCTTGGCATAGGCGGATAAAAAAATCAGGGACAAACTCAATAATTCGCTTGGTCTTAATAAAAATTCCACTGATTCCGATTTTAGAAACATTTGTAAAAAAATGTTCAATATCATTCAGTGATTTTGATTGAAATGCGACGAAAGAGGTCAGTAATATCTGATTTTTAACAGCCCACCGTTCAATATCTAATGCCTCAATGACCATAACAGATTCGATGGCTCTATCCAACGAAAGACTAGGAGTTAGTATCTTAGCCTCTTTATAAGTATTTTGAGTTAATAGTTCGCTCAATAACATAGGTTCTCCTTTAGAATTTTGGATAAAAAATAGGCTAAATTTTAGAAGTTTATAGAATGGAAACGCTAACAAAATTATTGTATAATAATATTAATAAAAAAGCAAAGGAGAATATCTATGTTGATTACAGAGATATTAAAGAACAACTATCAAGATTCAATTAATCTGATGTTGTTAACACAGCAGGTCAATACCCTGCCAGATGTCGTTAAATGTCAAATCATGATGGGGTCAGATGCCAATAAGGATATCTTATTGAATAGTGGTTTGCTGTCAGAAGAGGCAAAGACAGCTACTCCGAATGATTTGGTGATTGTTATTGATTCAGAATCAGAGAGTATCAAGGATGAGGTGCTAGTGCTAGTAGAGGAGTTCTTATCTGACTTGTCTATCAAATCTAGTAATTCTTCCAAATCAGAAGAAGCATTCAGTCTAGAACAGGCGCTTGAAAAATGTCCTGACGCCAATCTTGCTCTGTTTAGTATTCCGGGAGAATACGCTGCAGTTGAGATAGAAAAAGCCTTGAAAAAAGGATTGAATGTTTTCTCCTTTACAGACAATATTCCTGTAGAAGATGAGGTGCGTCTGAAAGAGTTGGCACATGAGAAAGGTTTGTTGATGATGGGGCCTGACTGTGGAACAGGCATACTTTCTGGAGTACCATTGGCCTTTACCAATAGCATTAAAACAGGTAATATCGGTATTGTAGGTGCATCTGGAACAGGCATTCAAGAAGTTACGACTATTATTGACCGCTTAGGTTTTGGAGTGATTCATGCGATTGGGACAGGAGGGCGTGATTTATCTGATAAAGTAGGGGCTATCACAACCATGGATTCGATTATTGGCCTAGAAAATCATGAACTGACAGATGTCATCTGTGTGATTTCAAAACCACCTGCTAAAGAGGTGCGCGATCAGGTTGTAAAATTACTTCATAGCTTGACCAAGCCAGTTGTAGCTATCTTCCTAGGAGAGAAACCAGAGGCTCATGAAGGGACAGTTTATTTTGCAAATACCCTTGAAGAAACGGCTCGGCTTGCAATTGACTTAGCTCAAGGAAATACAGTTAAGGAATCCTATCAACAATCTTTGAAGCACACCGTTGAAAAAACGATAGCTGAAGGCAAAGTAGTAATTGGTCTCTATTCTGGAGGAACCTTAGCTTCAGAGGCAGGGATGTTGATTTCAGACTCCTTGAAGCTAGGAAAATCAGTTAAAAAGGATGGTTACATCTTGCAACAGGATGGCTATGATATCATCGATTTAGGAGATGATATCTATACACAGGGTCGTCCTCATCCTATGATTGATCCGACAACTCGGATTCAAAAAATGAAAGAATATGCTGCTAAAGCAACAACAGGTATTCTCTTGTTTGATGTTGTGCTTGGTTATGGTGCTCATGAGGACATGGTGGGAGCACTCTTGCCAACGATACAAGAAATTAGAGAAGAGTATCCAGATGTACACTTTATCGCAACTGTCTGCGGTAGCTTGAATGACCCACAGGATTATCAAAGTTCTGTCGAACGGCTAGAGCAAGCAGGTGTTATGGTAGAAGATAGCAATGAAAAAGCTGTTCGTCTAGCTCTGCGATTCAAAGGAATTGAAATAGAAGCTCAGATCAAAACTAGCGTGGCATATGAGGGTGATGTCTTAGTGTTGCCAAATCCTTCTGAACAGGTGATGGAGTTGCTCTACAAGAAACCTCGTGTAATCAATATCGGCTTGAAGAGTTTTAATAATTCTATCATTAGTCACGGAGGAACTTCTGTTCAGTATAATTGGAAGCCCCTTGCAGGTGGTAATAAAAAGATGATTCAAATTTTGAACTATCTTGAACAATTTAAGGATGAGATTGAGCAGGAAAATGCCGAAGTTATCCAACAGATGAAAAAAGTACAACCCTTCTTAGTTGATGTTGTCCAAGCTAAGACAGTTATTGATGCTCTTAATGATCCGAATCAGAAAACATTGCTCCATGCAGGGCCTCCAATCACTTGGGAAAGAATGACAGGACCTATGCAAGGTTCTTGTATAGGGGCTGCTCTCTTTGAAAAATGGGCTCAAACAGAAGCAGAAGCACGTGCTCTGTTTGAACGTGGTGAAGTCTGCTTTATCCCATGCCACCATGTAAATGCAGTAGGACCAATGGGAGGTATTACTTCTGGAGAGATGGCTGTCTTGGTAGTACGGAACAAAGAGGATGGGACAGAAGCTTACTGTACACTTAACGAAGGTATTGGTAAGGTATTGCGGTTTGGAGCTTATTCTGAAGAGGTCATTACGAGACTGGGTTGGATGCGCGATGTTCTAGGTCCAACAATTGCAAGAGCTTTGGAGTTGACGAATGGAGGCATCAACTTAAATGTACTCATTGCGCGTGCCATTACAATGGGAGATGAATTCCATCAACGTAACATTGCTGCTACCTTGAACTTTGTAAAAGAAATTGTTCCATACATCATTCAGTTGGATATGGATGAGCAGATAAAATATGAAGTAGTGAAGTTCTTATCCGATACAGATCAGTTCTTCCTCAATATCATGATGGCGACAGGAAAAGTCATTGTAGATTCTGCTCGAAAAGGTGCTAAAGGCACAATTGTGACAACTATGACACGGAATGGTGTTGATTTTGGTATCCGTATCGCAGAAACAAACGATGACTGGTATACTGCTCCAGTAAATACACCAAAAGGTCTCTACTTTACAGGCTTCACAGAAGAGGATGGAAATCCAGATATTGGGGATAGCGCAATTACAGAAACTGTGGGTGTTGGAGCAATGGCCATGATTGCTGCACCAGGTGTAACAAGGTTTGTTGGCGCAGGTGGCTTTGCAGAGGCTATTAGTGCTTCGGAGGAAATGGCTCGAATTTGTAGTGATCGAAATGCTAACTGGTCTATTCCAAACTGGAACTTTGAGGGAACTGTTCTAGGAATTGATATTCGAAAAGTTGTTGAAACAGGTATTACACCTATTATCAATACAGGTATCGCTCATAAAGAGGCAGGTTTGGGACAAGTTGGTGCAGGGACAGTCCGAGCTCCACTTGGATGCTTCGAGAAGGCTTTAGAAGCCTATGCTATTCGTAAAGGAATGCAGCTAGATGAAAGCTAAACAAATCAGTAGTCTGATACTCCCGCTTAATCAATACGGGAGTATCGGATATGTTCAAAGTATCTTTTCTGACTCTATCAATGTCAGTATTTCGAGTCGGCTTATTCATATCTCTTCTGACAGCCTTCCTTTATCAGGTTTCGGTGTCCAGCTTGAAGCACGTTTTTTTCAAGAAGTAAGAGCTAGGGTTCAACTGGGAGATTTGGTAGTTTGCAAAGCTCAAAAAATAGTCTTCTATAGTCAAGAGTCTCCCTATCTGATTGATGTTTCCGGTTGTCCTAGTCCTTGTTTTTCGATAGAGTGTGGGCTACTCACAGAGAGTGAATTACAGGAATTTCGAGATATACTTCAAAAATATACTGATTTTGAGCAGATTGGCATTGACATTACTGAAAAATTTCAGCAACTGATAAGACAGATGACTGAAAGCCAAATCCAGAAACAATCGTTTAGAGAATGGTGTCACTACTTGATTGGCAGAGGTCAAGGCCTGACTCCTAGTGGCGATGACATTGTATTGGGCTATCTATATGGGCTACGAATCTTAGCTGACGAATCAGTCTTGACATACTTACGATTAGAATTAGATTGGATTAAAGAACAGACTACTAAGGTTAGTTTCGAGTATCTATATTCTCTTAGTTGTGATACGGTTAGTGAACTTTTTTATCAACTTAATCAACAAGTACTGAACAAACAATGGCGAGGAGTGGAGAAAATCGTCTACCAAATAGCGCAGATTGGGCATACTTCTGGTAGGGATACCTTGTTTGGAATGCTCCTAGCCATACAACATGTGACTAATAACATGAGGAGTAATAACAATGAAAAATAAAGTAGAGAAAGTTAGCAATAGCTACTGGATAAGACTGGTTGTCCTATTCTTCTTGGGATGGATATTGATGTATGCTACTCGAACTATTTTTAATCCTGTAATGGGATTGGTTGGCGAGGAATTTAATTTGACCAAGACGGATCTTGGTCTAGCAAATAGTATCTTCTTTCTGACCTATGCAGTAGCCCAAATTCCTTTCGGGGTTTTGGGAGACAAATATGGCAGAAAGTTAGTGATTACTGTAGGTTTTATAGGATTGGCTATCACCACATTCTTAAGTGGACTAGCCCAGACCTTTGGTATCTTTTTATGGATTCGTGCTCTGGCAGGTATAGCCCAAGGGGCATACTACGGTCCTCAATACGCTATGTCAAGTGAAGCCATTCCTAAGAAAAAAGTAACTTTGGGAAATGCCTTAATCAATAGTGGGATGGCTTTTGGTACATCTGGTGGATTTCTTCTATCTAGTTCGATAGTATTGGCAGGGGGAGCACACTGGAGTCGACCTTTCTTCCTAGTTGCTATTCCGACAGCTATCGTGGGCATTCTGTTCTATACCTTGCTCAAAGAAAAAGTCGTCATTGCAGATGATACTGTTGAGGATGAGGCAATTCCAGAGGAAGAGCCAGAACAAAAAGTTTCCCTGAAGGATATTTTTACTAATAAAAATTTAGTAGCTGTCTTCATTGTTTGTTTTGTTAGTATATATGCTAACTTTGTTATCTTAACTTGGTTACCAACCTTTCTAATTCAAGAAAGAGGCTTTGATGGAGCAAGTGTTGGAATTATTTCATCCTTGGTACCATGGGCCTCAATTCCTGGCGCATTGTTCTTCGCCAATATGAAAGACAGGATCGGTAGTACCAAAAAAATGATGTTCTTCCTGATGCCCCTAGCCTTATTGTCAGTTTTTCTCATTGCCAATGTAACGGATAAAACTGCACTCTATGCTGTACTGGTACTCTATGGTATCACTGGTAAACTTGCCCTGGATCCTATTCTGATTTCTTATGTAAATGCCTACGCTCCAAAAGGTAGTCTCTCTACCACCTTGAGTGCTTATAACTTTATTGGGATGTCTGGGTCTATCTTAGCACCTTATGTAACAGGTTATCTAGCAGATAAGGTCGGATCTATGCAGATTGGATTTTATCTAGCATCTGTCTTACTAGGAGTAGGTTTACTACAATTTGTTTTAATTGCTAAAGATACCAAAAAACAGTCTGCATCTTAGCATGAAGATGGGAGGCTTAAGATGAAAGATCAACATTTCTTAAGGAAAATCATGATTGCTATTGGCTTAGGAATCATCGCTGGATTTATTTTTAAGGACTACCTTATTGTATTTGAAACGGTTGGAAAGATTTTCTTGCGTGCCATGCAGATGGCAATTCCTCTTTTGGTAGCAGGTCAAGTAGTGCAGGCCTTAGGTGCCTTGGAGAAGAAAGACCTGTCTGCTTTGGGTATAAAAACTATCGCTGTTTTTGGAATCTCTTCTGTCTTAGCTGCTTATTGGGGGATATTATTTGCCCTTGTATTTCAACCTGGTAAAGGGGTGACGGTTGATAATGTTACATCTGATGCTATTCAGGAACAAACTATCAATATTTCTGAAACCCTGATTGAATTTGTACCACAAAATTTTATTAACGCCTTGACCCAGGGCTCCATCATTCAAGTTATCATATTTGCAATCTTTATGGGAATTGCAGTTAATCGTTATACTAGTCGGAAGCCAGACAATCTATTCTTACCTCTCCTAATTGATTTCAATGAAATTATCATGGACATTATTCGCTTGGTCATGAAATTTGCACCGATTGGAATATTTGCCATGATTGCTGTTTCAGTAGGAAATCTAGGACTTGAGATCCTACTCCCTCTTGTTAAATATTTATTAGTATTTGGAGTTGCGACAGCAACCTTCCTTCTAATCTGGATTATTGTTGTGGCACTTTATAGCAAAAAAACAATCGTGAGTATTATCAAGGGTATAAAGTCGATCTCACTAATGGCATTAGCAACAACTTCATCAGCTGTTACTCTACCGATTGCTTTAGAAGATACTCACCAAAAACTAGGAGTTAGTAAACGTATCGTTGATTTAGTGTTACCAATGGGTGTATCTCTTAATAGTAATGGATCAGCTATGCATATGGCAATAACAGCTATCACAGTTGCTCAGCTATATGGCATTGAGTTTAATCTAATAAGTCTAGCCTATTTGGGTATACTAGCAACTTTTGTTTCTTTGGCGAATGCAGTTGTTCCAGGAGCTGGGCTCGTATCTTTAGCTATTATTATTCCTCAGTTAGGTTTGCCGGTCGAGAGTATAGCACTATTTGCTGGGGTTGAATGGTTTGTCGGTATGCTGAGAACAATTACCAATGTCAATTCAGATGTCTTCTCTGCAATGATTGTAGAAGGGACAGAAAATCATACAGAGAGAGAAAGGAGTGTAGTATGACAGAAGTAGAAGATAAGCTAGATATACTAGACTTTGATGAACTCTTGCAACTGATTAATCAGAAATTACAGCAGGCAGGACTTCCAGAGGAACAGGCAGAAGAAGTTGCAAACCACCTTGTTGATGCAGATTTTCGAGGAATTCATTCTCATGGTGCGGTAAGGGTTGAATACTATGTTGAAAGAATTTGCAAAGGCGGTGTCACCCTCCACCCTCAACTCTCTTTTGAACGAACAGGGGAGTCAACTGGTATTTTTCATGGAGATAATGGAATTGGTCAATATGTAGTTAATGAAGCTCTACCTTCAATAGTAAAAATAGCCAAGGAAACAGGAGTAGCAATAGTAGGTATTTCAAAAATGAGTCATAGTGGGACCATGACTTACTACTTGGATAAGATTGCCAGGGAAGGTTTAATTGGCATCACTATGTGTCAGTCTGATCCGATGGTAGTACCTTTTGGAGGTGCAGAAAATTATTTCGGCACCAATCCAATAGGCTTTGCAGTGCCAAGAGAAAATCACTCTCCGATAATATTTGATATGGCTACAACCGTACAAGCATGGGGGAAAATTTTAGATGCTCGCTCTAAGAATCAGTCGATACCGGCTACTTGGGCTGTAGATTCTCAAGGTAAGCCAACTACAGATCCGCATGCAGTACAAGGGCTGTTACCAATCTCAGGTGCAAAAGGTTACGGTCTCATGATGATGGTAGATATCTTAGCAGGTAGTCTACTAGGATTACCATTTGGTAAGCATGTGACTTCCATGTATTCGCATATTGCTGAGCCAAGAAATTTAGGCCAAATCTTTATTGTCATTGATCCAGAACGTTTCGCTGGTCGAGAATTTTTAGAGCAACGAATGAATACGATGGTTGAGGAACTTCATACCATACAACCTAGCGAAAATGTGGAACAGGTATTATATCCTGGGGAATTGAATCTACTCCTCCTAGAAAAACATCTAAAAGAAGGTGTGGGGATACCGAGTGAGATTGTGGCATATTTAAGATCAGATTTACTTCATGAAGACCGTTATGGAGGAAAAGGCTCATTTGCCTAAAATATAAAAGAGAAAGGAAGCTTATGAAACAGAAAGTTTTAGTTGCACTAGGTGGGAATGCTATCCTAACAAGTGATTCTACAGCAAAAGGGCAACAAAAAGCTCTTGAGGAGACTGCCAACTATTTGGTTCAACTGGTTGAATTAGGTTGTCAATTGATTATTAGTCATGGCAATGGTCCACAGGTTGGGAACCTCCTATTGCAACAGGCCGCTGCTCATTCTGATACGAATCCAGCTTTGCCTCTCGATACTTGTGTTGCAATGACTCAGGGAAGCATCGGCTATTGGTTACAAAATAGATTACAGGCAGCTTTAAGAGCAAAGGGGATTTCAAGGCAAGTTACAAGTCTAGTTACTCAAGTACAAGTTGATAAAAACGATCCAGCTTTTGTCAATCCGACAAAACCGGTTGGTCCCTTTCTTTCAGAGAGTCAAGCCAAAGAACTAGAAATTCGAACAGGCGATACCTATATTGAAGATGCTGGACGAGGTTTTAGAAAAGTGGTTCCCTCACCAAAGCCCCTATCTATTGTTGAAGAAGCAGTCGTGAAAGAATTAATTGAAAATGAAGTGATTGTTATCACTTGTGGAGGTGGAGGAATACCCGTAATTCAGGAAGGGTCAGAATTTGTGGGTGTAGAAGCGGTAATTGATAAGGATTTTGCTTCGGCCAAATTAGCAGAGGTTACAAAGGTGGACAAGCTAATTATCTTGACAGGGGTAGACAATGTCTATCTAAACTTTAATCAACCAAGTCAAGAGAAGTTAGAAGATATCTCAGTTAAGAAAGTGAAGCAGTATATCAGTGAAGGACAGTTTGCGAAGGGAAGTATGCTACCAAAGATTGAAGCAGCTGTTAACTTTTTAGAATGCTATCCTAAGGGAGAGGTGGTCATCACTTCCCTAACCAATCTTGGTAATTACTTACAAGGTGGTAGTGCAACAGTTATAACTTATTAAGCTACCGAAAAACCAGCCCTAGTCGGCTGGTTTTTTGAGTACTTTCCATTCCTTTTCTAGAATGGACATAATGAGGGTATCGGCATAACCGTCTGCTGTCTTATGGCTGTCACGCTTGATACCTTCTAAACGAAAACCTGCTTTTTCATAGGCACGCTTGGCACGCGGGTTGAAGGAAAAAACTTCCAATTCCAAGCGATGTAAGCCAACCTGCTCAAAAGCGAAATCTCTGGTTTTCTCGACTGCCCAAGAGCCCAAACCACGGTCCAAATAGTCCTCGTCAAAGATAACAATCCGAAAGTTAGCGGAGTTATTCTCCCTATCTAGTTCATTGATGACCGACTCACCGATAAAGGTTCCGTCAGGTGCAATCAAGATAAAATCAAACCGATCAGGGTCAGCCACAATCCGATTGTAGAAGTTGATAACGTCATCTTTAGTGTAAGTTCCCGAGCTCCCTGTCAAACGATAAATTTCAACGGAAGGCTTGGTAAAACAGTCCTCATAGTATTTCTCTGCAAAGCCCGCTTGAAAGGACTGTAGGACAAAGCCGTCCTTTTCCCATTTGGCAATTTTTTTGGTCATTTTCCATCTCCTTTTCATCATTTTACCACAACTTGCGAACTAAATAAAGAGAGGAGGTTTTATGTTAGTTGCACTTGATGAAGATGGACAAGTTTTTAATGTCTTGGAAAATCCTGCGCCGCAAGGCAGTTTTTCCTGTCCAGGTTGTGGAGGACCGGTCCGATACAAGTCCGGAAAGGTTCTGCGTTCGCACTTTGCCCATGTTTCCCTGCGGGATTGTAGTTACTTCTCCGAGAATGAGTCCGCCCAGCACCTGTCACTTAAGTCCAGTCTCTATAACTGGTTGGCTAAAAACGAACTGGTTGAACTTGAAAAATGCCTGCCAAAGATTGGCCAGGTCGCTGATTTATTGTTCAATAATAGTCTGGCCTTGGAAGTTCAATGTTCTAGCCTCCCCATTACTCGTTTGCAGGCGAGAACAATAGCCTATCATGTTGCAGGTTATCAGGTTGTTTGGTTGCTTGGCAAGGATTTGTGGCTCAAGGGACGACTGACCAATTTGCACAAGCAATTTCTCTCCTTTAGTATGAACATGGGTTTTCATCTGTGGGAGTTAGATGATGAGAAGAATGAGTTAAGACTTCGTTACCTCATTCATGAAGACTTGCGGGGCAAGGTTCATTGTCTGACCAAGGTCTTTCCTTTTGGTCAGGGAGATTTGCTGTCTGTTCTTCGGTCACCATTTGCTAAGCAATCCTTGTCATATTTCACTTGTTCGTGTGATCAGGGCTTGCTAGACTATGTTGCTAAACAACTCTATTACCGTACTCCCAAGTGGATGAACTTACAGGCGGAGGCCTATCAGCAAGGAAAAAACTTGCTCAGTCAGTCCTTGGAAGACTTCTATCCCCAAATCCGTCTGCCCCGCTCTGCTATTGGCTTTGCCCAAATCAAGCAAGACCTGACACCGATTTACCAAGCATTTGATCGGTTTTACGACAAAGCAAAAGATAAGAGTAGACAAATCTTGTATCCACCTATAATGTATAGACAATTTATGTAAATAATGATATAATAAAAAAGGTTTACAAGGAGGTTCGTGGAATGAAATTCAGTCGTTTTACCTTAGTAACTGCCTCTTTACTGCTAATAGCTTGCTTATCAGCTTGTGCTGTCAGGTATGAGGAAGGGCAAACAAGCACTGCCTCGAGTCAGCAAGTGCAAACAATCAATGAGGATGAAGTACAGAAGTTTACCTCCCTACATAGTCAGAAAGTAGTCTCTAAGGAAATAGCGGAAAGCGGAGGTACCAGCATTACCTTTGATGATGGAACTGAGTATGTTCATGTCTCCGATACAACCGTTGGGGAATATTATATGCTTTCCTATCCAAGTGGTTGTAAGGTAACCTATTTCGTTGAAAGTGGTGATTATACTGTAGCGACAGATGAATACGAAGGCGAAGAGAAAGCAAGTACAGCTAAGGGACAGGTCGGACAGTATTTTGTAGACAGTGGCTATTCTATTTCTTTTGCAAATGATGGCGCCCTCCTCATTGATTTACAAGGAAATTTCACCCACCAGTATGATGGCAAGGAGAAAAAAGGTAATATTAAAGATGCTGAAGGAAGCAGTTACGTTGACGATTTGTTAAATAAATATGGTATCCCCAATCTTGCCTTTTATGACAGCTTTGTCAAAGAAGTGGTAGCAGATGCCAAGACCTACTTGACTACTGATGAGTAGGTTGTAAGCCCTCACTTTTCAATGGAAAGCGAGGCTTTTTTGTGGTAAAATAATAGGAACGGAGGATTTATTATGTCAAAACAACGTTATGAGATTGAAGAAAAATACCAGTGGGATTTAGCGACTATTTTCCCGACAGATGAGGCTTGGGAAGCCGAGTTGGCTGATCTCCAAGCAGAAACAGAAAAAGCTAAGGTCTTTGCAGGTCACTTGCTGGACTCAGCTAAGAGCCTCTTGGAGATTAGCGAAACCCAGCTTGGTCTTATGCGCCGACTTGAAAAGCTCTATGTCTATGCGTCCATGAAGAACGACCAGGATACTCGAGAAGGCAAGTACCAGGAGTTTCAAGCCAAGGCTTTGGCCCTTTATTCAGCCTTTTCACAAGCTTTCGCCTTCTATGAGCCAGAATTTATGGCCATTACTGAGGAGCAACTGGAAGCTTTCAAGGTAGAAGAGCCAGCTCTGAGTCAGTACAGCCACCAATTTGAAAAACTCTTGGCAGCCAAGGACCACATCTTGTCACAGGAAGTAGAAGAAGTTCTTGCGGCGACCAGTGAGATTTTCGATGCTCCGTCTGAAACCTTCTCTGTTTTGGATAATGCCAGCCTGCGTTTCCCAGAAATCGCAGATGAGGACGGTCACTTGGTGCCCCTTTCTCACGGCAATTACATCTCCTTTATGGAGTCCAAAAACCGTGAAGTGCGTCAAGAGGCCTATGAGGCACTCTACGAAACCTACGAGCAGTTCCAGCATACCTACGCCAAGACCCTTCAGTCTAACGTTAAGGTCAATAACCTGAAAGCTCGTTTGCGGAAGTACGACTCTGCTCGCCACGCAGCCCTTTCTGCCAACTTTATCCCAGAGTCCGTTTACGATACATTAGTGTCAGCAGTCAACAAGCACCTCCCGCTCTTGCACCGCTACATCAATTTGCGTAAGAAACTCTTGGGAATCGATGATCTCAAGATGTACGATATGTACACACCGCTTTCGAGCACAGAGACCAAAGTAAGCTACGAAGAAGCTCTTTCTACCTGTGCGGATACCTTGAACATCTTTGGTGATGAGTACGCAGCTATCGTCAAAGAAGCCTTTGAAAACCGCTGGATTGATGTCCATGTCAACGAAGGCAAACGTTCAGGAGCCTATTCAGGTGGTGCCTATGACACCAACGCCTTCATGCTCCTCAACTGGCAGGATAATTTGGATAATATGTATACCCTGATTCACGAGACTGGTCACTCTATGCACTCTATGTTAACCCGCAAGAACCAGCCTTATGTATACGGCCACTATTCGATTTTCTTGGCTGAGATTGCCTCTACAACCAACGAAAATCTCTTAACAGAGAAGCTCTTGGCAGAAGTAGAAGACGAAAAGACCCGCTTTGCTATTCTCAATCACTACCTCGACGGTTTCCGTGGAACGGTCTTCCGTCAAACCCAATTTGCTGAGTTTGAGCAGGCTATTTACAAGGCTGACCAGGAAGGTCAAGTCTTGACTGCTGATTTCCTCAACCAGCTTTATGGTGAACTCAATGAGAAGTATTATGGCTTGTCTGCGGAAGAAAATCCATTGATTCAGTATGAGTGGGCTCGTATTCCACATTTCTATTACAATTTCTATGTTTACCAATATTCAACTGGCTTTGCGGCAGCGTCTGCTTTGGCAGACAAGATTGTCAATGGTAGCCCAGAGGACAAGGAAAACTACCTCAACTACCTCAAGGCTGGTAGCTCTGATTATCCACTCAATGTCATTGCAAAAGCTGGCGTGGATATGACCAAGGAAGACTATCTCAACGATGCCTTCAAGGTCTTTGAAGCCCGCTTGACAGAGTTGGAAGCTCTCGTTGAGAAAGGTGTGCACCTATAAGATGATTTCCTACAAACGATCTTTAGTCTATCCGCTTGTCAGTTCTAGCCTTGCGGCGCTGATTGGCATCGGTGTGATGACCAAACCAGAACCTGCAGTCGGACTAGGACTTGCCTTTCTCCTGGTCGCTATCCTATCGGCTATCTATGCGTATGTCTTGCGCCAGCAGGGTGAAGTCTTTCTCTTAACAGCTGAAGGCTTGGACTTTCAGGAAAAAATCGGCTCACCACGCCAGCATTTTTCAATGGAAGAAATTGGAGAGATGCGCTATATAGTGCGGCCTATTTATCGGGATTTTTTGTCGCACAAGCTGAGGATTGTTGGAAATACAGGGAATTTGTTAGTTGAAGTGAATTTGAATGCCCTGGCTGGAGCGGACTTTAACGACATTTACCATTTTGTGCAAGAAGTCGCTCCCTATGTCCAGTGGGATTTTCCTACGAATTAAGAAGGAGGAAGCATGCTAACAGAAAATCAATTGCAGGATATTTTTGAAATAGCTGAAATCCTGTCAAATAGCGACAGAGACCTGTTCGCACAGTTGAAAGAGGCAGTTTTTGCAACGGATCCCAATCATATTTTGAATATGTTCGAATCCTATTTGTCAGCTGAGGAGTTTGACCAATTTTTGGACCAGGTGACGGAGTCAGAAAAAGACAATTTATGGTTGATTTTAGTCACGCTGTTAACCAAGCAGGACTATATTTTCCCTTGTGATATAGAAGTTGACTTGACGGATTTTATCAATGGTTTCGATCAGCTCAAACAGGTACGTGCTGCAGGTGTTTTACTAAAATTGGATCCGGATGGACTCAATCCAGGCGCCAATCTTGCCCAGTGGCTCGTAACGATTAATGCCAAGTTTGAAGCTGAAGGCTTGGCTGCGGGCTTGCTGTCAATTACAGAAGACAAGTTTTATGTTTTCTTTAATCAGATTGAAAAAGTAGCCCGGTTGCAGCAGCTGGCACAAGGACTTGATATTGTGATTGCCTAATCATTGAGTATGAATGTGTTATTTTGGGGAATAAAAAGGGCAAGCCTTGCTTACCCAAATAATTTTTTCCAGAAGGAAGGTTTTGTATCTTCCTTTTTTTCTGTTTTTGTCATCCATTCTGGAAAGTTTGCTGCGAATGCAATATCCTCCTTATCGACAGCATGGTCCGTGTGGAATAGGAGAGCATAAGGAGAAGCGCCAACTTTCTCATCAATAATGCTGGCTGTGATGCTACCCTGCTGAGCAATTTTCATCAGTGCGATTTGCAGGCTATCGGACAGGGAAGGGGACAACTTGAGAAAGAGAGGACTGGTTTCTGACAGGAGTTTTTGGCAGATATAAGCAAAGTTCTTTGCCAGGTCAGGATGATTGGCCTCTTCAAAATTGAGAATGAGGACCACCCGTTCGCGGAAGGTTCCCATGTATTTACGCTGTTGGTCAGGGTCCAGTCTGGTCTCGCCAGATGCTTTTTGTAAAATGGTAGAATGTAAATCAGTCATGTTGATTAGTATAACATAGTTGAAAAAGTTCGCCAAGGAAGACGCTTACATCATTTCTTTCAGCAAAATAACCTATTTTTTCTTGAAAAATCCCTGCTTTTAAGGTATGATAGCTTTGTAACAATTTTAAACTCATAAGGAGAGTAATATAATGTCAATTATTACTGATGTTTACGCTCGCGAAGTCCTTGACTCACGCGGTAACCCTACACTTGAAGTTGAAGTTTATACTGAATCAGGTGCTTTCGGACGTGGTATGGTTCCTTCAGGAGCTTCTACTGGTGAGCACGAAGCAGTTGAGCTTCGCGATGGTGACAAGTCTCGTTACCTTGGTCTTGGTACTCAAAAAGCTGTTGACAACGTAAATAACGTAATCGCTGACGCTATCATCGGTTATGACGTTCGTGATCAACAAGCTATCGACCGCGCTATGATCGCTCTTGACGGTACTCCTAACAAAGGTAAATTGGGTGCAAACGCAATCCTCGGTGTTTCTATCGCTGTTGCGCGTGCAGCTGCTGACTACCTTGAAGTGCCACTTTACACTTACCTTGGCGGATTCAACACTAAAGTATTGCCAACCCCAATGATGAACATCATCAACGGTGGTTCTCACTCAGACGCTCCAATCGCTTTCCAAGAATTCATGATCTTGCCAGTTGGCGCTCCTTCATTCAAAGAAGGTCTTCGTTGGGGTGCTGAAGTATTCCACGCTTTGAAGAAAATCTTGAAAGCTCGTGGTTTGGTAACAGCTGTTGGTGACGAAGGTGGTTTCGCTCCTAAGTTCGAAGGAACTGAAGACGGTGTTGAAACAATCATCGAAGCGATCGAAGCTGCTGGTTACGAAGCTGGCGAAAACGGCATCATGATCGGTTTCGACTGTGCGTCATCTGAATTCTACGACAAAGAGCGTAAAGTTTACGACTACACTAAATTCGAAGGCGAAGGCGCTGCTGTTCGTACATCTGCAGAGCAAATTGACTACCTTGAAGAATTGGTTAACAAATACCCAATCATCACTATCGAAGATGGTATGGATGAAAACGACTGGGATGGCTGGAAAGCTCTTACTGAGCGTCTTGGCAAACGCGTTCAATTGGTTGGTGACGACTTCTTCGTAACAAACACTGACTACCTTGCACGTGGTATCAAAGAAGGTGCTGCTAACTCAATCCTTATCAAAGTTAACCAAATCGGTACTCTTACTGAAACATTTGAAGCTATCGAAATGGCTAAAGAAGCTGGCTACACTGCCGTTGTATCACACCGTTCAGGTGAAACTGAAGATTCAACAATCGCTGACATCGCAGTTGCAACTAACGCTGGCCAAATCAAGACTGGTTCATTGTCACGTACAGACCGTATCGCTAAATACAACCAATTGCTTCGCATCGAAGATCAACTTGGTGAAGTTGCAGTCTACAAAGGCTTGAACTCATTCTACAACTTGAAAAAATAAAATCATTTGATTTTGATAGGCTGTAAAGCCTTGATATAAGGCACTTTGGGGCATCATCCCAAGGTGCTTTTTTGATTTTACTACCCTTTTTACTACCCCTAACTTATTTTTGGTATAGTAAGAGGGTAGTCACTAATAGTGACACCCTTATTTTTTATAAATTGCTGATAGCTGCCTCAAAGATTGAGACGGCTTTTTTTGCGTTCTCTTTGGTGGCGTGAACGTATGTGTTTAAGGTCATGGAGATATTTGAATGCCCCAATCTATATTGGAGATCTTTCACTTCCAAGCCAGCATATAACATAATAGTGGCGTGAGTATGGCGGAAGCCGTGGAAACCAATATCAGGCACTCCAGCAGCCTTAAAATGCTTTTGTAGTCTTTTTCTGAGTAGGCAAGCATAAGCGTATTTGGTAGTAAATGGAGTGAATACAACATCCACAGACCGCCCCAGCGTCCAAGCGTGGGCCTGTTGACGCTTTTTATATTGCTTGAGTAGTAATACAGTAGCTTTGTCTATTTCAATATCCCGTAGCCCTGATTTAGATTTTGGGGTATTTGTTTCCTGGTATCGATTGAGTGTTTTTGTTACGCTGATTGTACCACTATCCAAGTCAATGTCAGACCATTCCAACGACAGAGCCTCACCGATACGGCACCCAGTGGCCAGTAAAGTCTTGTAAAGAACATAGTCAAAGAAAACGCCATAATTTGACTGATCCAAGCTATCCAGGTACTCAAGAAACTGTTTCAATTCCTGATTGCTGAAGAACTTGACTTTTTGCTCTTTATTCTGCTGCTTCCGTGGCACAATAACATCACGGGCTGGGTTATGTTGCAGCAGTTGCATCGTCACACCATATTGAAGAATGCGGCGGTTGATATTGTTTAGAAAACTGTAATTGGCATAAGCACCCTGGACACCTCTATTGGCGTTGTCAGCCCACTTATTGACTTGTTGCTGGATGATAGGAGTAGTAAGTCTATCCAGCTTGTAATCGCCAAATACAGGCAAAATATGAAGTCTAACAATACCTTCCATGGATTGCCTAGAATTGGGCTTGATGGTATTCTTGTAACTTTCCCACCAAAGGGCCACAAGCTCCCGATAAGTAGTGATGGTTGGTTTCTCTTTGACACAATGACCGTTTTTCTCAAATTCTAGTTGTGCTTGTCTAGCTTTGATTTTTACACCTTTTTTAGTGCTAGCCGTGACGGTTGTCCGTGCTTTCTTGCCGGTCAACTTGTCAACTCCAAGATAAACGCTTGAGCGGTACACGATAGTACCGTTTTTCTTTTTGTATTCTGTAATATTCATGATCATACCTTTCTAACATCAGTAAGCAAGTATGGGATTTAGTTAAGTATTTATCATGCGTAGGCTTACGAGAATAGCCCTATTTTCGTTTATTTTGGTTTGGTAGGGTAAATGTACCAGTCAAGAGTAAAATGCGAATACAGGCGATTTTGGAGCGTTTGACAGGGTTAGTCTAAATAGTTACGTTCCCCGTATTCTTTCTTCAAAACATCAAGTAAATGTTTTGCTTTGCTACCGCTTGCGGTTTCATCATCGATATAGCATTTTATTTCATCTAACAAAGGTGGACGGGCGTACTCCTCACCGAAAATGTAAGAGTATTCTTCGGAATTTTCAGCTTCGTTTATCAGATCATATGGAGACTTGAAGAATCTTTTTAGAAATTCAAAACCGCTTTGCCCATGGTTTAAGCTATTTTTTTGCAAGTTTTTATAACTAGATATTATTTCATTGTTAGAAAGGTAGAATGAATGATCACGTAAAAACCACAGGTACTCCAAAAATTCTTCAGTGGCCATTTTATCAAGATTTCTATCCGCAGAATATATAAACAACTCACCATCATCTTTTTCGGCTACTATTTCATCATCGTATCTACGCGGGTTATCACTATACCCCAACAGATACCCGACAGACACACCAAAATAGTCAGCGAGTGCCTGGGCTTTGTCTGGTTTGATAGTATTGACGCCGTTTTCCCAATTTTGGAGTGTTCTGTATGAAACACCAATTTCTTTCGCTAGAGCTTGTTGGGACAAGCCTTTTTCTTTGCGTAAAATTTTTAATCTATTCATAATTTCAACACCTTTCACGCAAATTATAACATGACACCGAAAAAATGTACAATATTTTTTCAAAAAAAGTGTTGACTACGAAAAAATAAAGTGCTATTATACAAACATAGCACCGAATAACGGTGCAAACCAACCGCAACACCTTTCAATCTATTCAGGTTGGTTATCAAAACAGAAAGGAGCAAGGACCATGAAGAACAATATGCGTGTATTGCTAGCTAAACGCCGTGAGAAAGTTTCACACGTTCACGAGGCTACAGGCATTTCAAAAACGACTTTGACAAGCTTGTACTATGAACGCACCAAGAACCCTGAAACAGAAACTTTGCTAAAAGTCGCAAACTATTTAGGCGTGACGATTGATGAACTATTAACGCCAGAGGAATAAGAAAGGAGCAGGCAATGAGAAGGAACTACAGTAAAGTCATTGAAGAAATGCGAAGCACTCACGGACTGAAGTTGGTTACTATTGCCAAACGGATAGGAACAGACCCCCGAACAGTTGGCAAGTGGGCACAGGGCAAACACCAACCCAACAAGGACAGCAGAAAGAAAATCAATAATCTATACAGAGAGGTAAAACAGAATATGACAACGCAAGTAAGTATTTTTGATGAAACAACAGGGCAGATAATGCAGGTAGTTGCTACTGCTGATTTTCACGGACAGCCGTTGGATATTTACGGAGACACTCAATCCCCTTGGTTTAGAGCTAAGGATGTGGCTAGTATGATTGATTATTCAATAGCAAGTATGAATAAATTTTTGCAATCAGTGGATGAAGACGAAAAGGAGCAGAAGAATATTCCGACCCCTGGAGGTATTCAAAAAACTTGGTTTTTAACAGAACAAGGACTGTATGAAGTACTTTTCCAATCACGCAAACCAATAGCCAAAGAATTCAAGAAATTGGTCAAAAACATCTTGAAAGAAATTCGAGTAAACGGCTACTACATGCAAGGTGAACTAATTCAAGACCAACCGACCCAGTCAGCTATCGAGCTAAATTCTGACATGGCCTACATCAAGAACCGACTTGCAGAGTTGCAAAGCATGACCACCATGGCAGATATTAAAGTAGGCCTAGCGAAAACTTACAGAATCGCTGAACTGATGGAAGATTAAAAAAAAAGACAACAAAAAAAGGCTTTGAGAGCGACCAAACTTCCAAGCCTTCCAACAAACAACTAAAACCACAAATTAGCAAGTATGGGATTTAGTTAGGTATTTATTTAATTATACCACAAATAGATATATTTGAACAGGCAGATAAAAAAATAGCACACTACCCCAAATGTTCGCCAACTTAGGGGCAACCGCCCAGCGTTTTGGATAGCAATGAATCGTATAGTAAAAACCAATTACAGAAAAAACGAGGCAAGTACAATATGAAAGACAATAACAGAGAAACAATAATCCATTTTGAGAATTCTAGCAAAGAATACTCACCAGTAAAAAATGCAGTATCGGAAGAGTTGGAAACAGTCATCCGCAAAGTATATCAACTAGACCATGAAACAGGCTGGGCATTACACTATCTAACCGACATCATGCTAAATCATTTTCATGAGGACGTGGCACGGGTTACAAATGGCGATTTGACACCGATTGAACGCAGTTTGAACGGTATTGCCTCACGAGTTGAAAATACCAGAATGGTACTTTTAAAAGCTGGATATGAAGACAAGATTGAAGTTGGTAATCCTATGTGGTACTTAAAACTAATCTTGCAAGATTTTGAGCATATGAAAAAGGAGATGAAAAAATGCAAGAACTCAATCTAACACCAGAACAGACTTTGAGCCTGATTGTTATGTTATTACCCGTAGTCATCTACTTATGGCATCATTTAGGCAGTTTTCAGCTTGATATAGAGCCTAAACCCAAGCCAGAGGGTAATAACACCAGACGGCTGACAAATGCTAACTACGGGGCTTATATACAGTCACAAGGCAGATATTACAACTAGGGGGAACTATGCTGACATTTAGAGAACTTGAACAAATAGCAGAAACATTACACAAACACGCTACGCCAGAAGAAACGCAGTGTTATCTTGATATGGAACACGATAGTAAAGTACTTTGGATCAAACACAAAATCGCTAGCCTAGAGGTGTAGGCATGACAGAAAACAAATTACCAGATTATCTAAACAAAGTTTTTAAACTCCTACCGCTTGGCATGGACTTGCCAATCACCGCCTCAGACATTGAGAAGCTGACAGGCTTGGACATCCGAACCATTCGGGAGTATATTCGCCAGCTTGTCATTGATCATGGTATTCCCGTATGTGGTGGACGAGATAACAAGCTAGGGGGCTACTATATCCCCCAGAATGAAGTGGAACGACTTGCTGGAGTGCTACCACTCCAACGCCAATACGACCAAGAGCACAAGCGTATACATGCGCTACTGACCGCAGACTTGCAAGACTGGAGGAAGTACAGAGATGGTTAATATACTATCACGAGAGGCAGAACTGGAGTTATTGGAGAAGGTGGACTGGCATCTGGACAAACGTCTGGAGCTGGAGAAGCAAAAACTGGAACATTTTGACTTGATACCAGCGGACGAAGTAGCTGATAAGTTAAATGTTTCTGGAACTACGCTGAGAAATTGGGAGCATATGGGCTTGCAGCGTTATCAGTCACCATTTGAGAATAGCAAAAAAATATTTTATCGAGCGAGTGACATATACAACTTTTTGGCCGTTGAGTGAGTAAAAAGGGTAACAAATTTTGAAATTATCCGAAGAAACTCAATAAAATCAATAGTTTACAGCGTTGAATATTATAACAAATTCAAATAATGGAGGTAACAAAATGAGCGAATTTTACACCGGAGAGCTTGAAAACTTAGTCGCAGAACTGCAAGAGCGCATTGAGGCACTAGAAGAACGGGTAGAGCAATTAGAAAGAGAGCGATGACATGATTTACGAGGCTAGAGGCTTTCAGAACAATCTAGTCTATCCGTTTGACGGGCTAGAGCCATTTGAGTACATAGCACAGTTTAGACCTATGAAAGTACCAGAAGGGGCGGACATTGAGCAATTCAAACGCACACAAGCCCCCTACTGTATCAGTGGCAAAGTGACAGCAGATAAAAAAGGCACTCACAGGCGGAATAATTCAAGCCTTGTCTATCGCGATTTAGTTTTCTTGGACTATGACGAGCTAGAAGCAAGCGTAAACCTACCTAAAATCGTTTCTGAGGCACTTTCTGACTACTCCTATATCATTTACCCGACAATCAAACACACGGCTAAAAAGCCCCGTTATAGGCTTGTAGTGAAGCCTAGTCACAAGATGAAAGAAACGACCTACAGGGCAACAGTGCAAGAGATAGCGGACAAAATCGGACTACCATTTGACCTTGCTAGTCTTACATGGTCACAGTTGCAGGGCTTACCCGTCACGACAGGCGACCCTGAGAAGTATCAGAAAATTATCCATAGGGGGAGCGATTACCCTATTCAAGCGGTATTGGATAAACAGCCGACAAAAAGGGCTGTAACTACTACTTACACCCCACGACCTAGCGGACACCGTTCAATCACTATGAGGGTTATAGACACGCTTTTTGATGGCTTTGGAGATGAGGGCGGTAGGAATGTAGCAGTTACCCGATTTGTGGGCTTATTGGTTGGTAAATGGGTCAATTGTGACATACCGACAGCGTGGGAGCTTACACAGATCGCCAACAGCGTAACGGCTGATCCATTGCCAGTTGACGAACTAGAAGCAACGTTTGAAAGCATTGTAAAAACAGAAATAAGAAAGAGAGGGCTAGGAGTATCGAACTAGAACAATTACAGGCAGAGATGGAGCAGGTCAGCACTGTTTCAGAGCCTACAAGCATGAAGGAACTTTATAACACATTATACGAACTTGGCGCAATCTGGAGAGAAGAACACCAGTACACAGTCAACGAGGGCAAGAAGAATGAAAAAATAGTAATTCCAATTCCAGAAGTTAGTACGGTAGCTAAGTATTTGAGACAGGTTTGTCACTTTGCTTTCATCTCCACGGGTGACAGTTCGGACAAGTCACCGCTATACTTGTATCACTACGACAAGGGAATTTATACCGATAGCGCGGACTTATTCAACAAACTATGTGCAAAGTTTGATAGCAGGTTAAAACCTAGAGCATGGGCAGACATTCGGGCATTCATTCGGACAACTACCCGAATTTATAAACCTTTCAGCGACCACACACGCATACCAGTAGCGAACGGGGTGTTTAATCTCAAGACAAAGCAATTAGAACCATTTAGCCCTGATTTTGTTATCACAAGCAAGATTAGAACGGCATACAATGGAGCAGCAAGAAAACCAATACTAGATAGCTGGTTTGACTTTGAGCGATGGCTAGACATCATCGCATGCGGTGATAGTGAAATATATGCTTTATTGTGGCAGATCATGAATGAGGCTATTAACCCAAATAGGACACGGGGAAAACTTGCAATTCTATTAGGTGACGGTAACAACGGTAAGGGCACATTTCAGAGCCTACTGATGAACCTGATAGGAGCGGACAAGGTGGCAACCTTACGCCCCGACCAATTCGAGGGGCACAACCTAGCCAGTCTATCGGGTAAAGTTTGTAATATCGGTGATGATATTTCTAACAGATACATCGATGAAGTTTCTGATTTGATGAGTATAGTCACAGGCGACACCGTCACGATTAACCCAAAACATCAACAACCGTTTGAACTGAGCTTAAAACTATTCTGTTTGTTTTCTGCTAACGAGTTGCCAAGAGTTCGGAACAAGTCACAAGGCTGGTATAGACGGCTTTGTATTGTACCCTTTAAGGCTGATTTTAATGGCCAGAAAGAACGCCCAGAAATTAAGAATGTGTTTTTTAAAGACCAGGAGCTATTGGAATGGGTACTATTTAAAATCTTGAACATGCCAGCGTTTGACAAGTTTATTGAACCCGAAGCAGTGGCCAAAGAGATTGACAGCTACAAGAAAGAAAATGACTACTTATACGCATTTGTAACGGACGACTATACCGAACGGGAATTACATTTGATTGAGCGTGTGCCGTTGAAGTGGATAAAAGAAGAATATCGGACTTTTTTAGCTGAGAATGATCTATCGGCACATATTCCGTACAGTTTCGGGAAAGACCTTGTTAGAATCTTGAGGGTACACACAGGCGGTAAGTATTCACTCAGACAAGGTAGATTGAAGAAAAAAGAAGCTGAAGTTTTTCCCTACCCGCTGACCATTGCAGAGTACACCGAATACCCCCTACGGTTGGTTGAAAAAGATGAGTAGATTTTGTAGTCGTTGTAGTCGTTGTGTAGTCGTTGTTTTTTTGGAGAACGACTACACAATTTATTCAATCATATCAAGGGTTTAAGTGTTGTTTGTAGCCGTTGTAGTCGTTGTTTTTTAAGTATGTATATAGGAAAGTAAAAAAAGAGCTATATATAAAAAATAAAACTTTTTTTGAAAAGAACGACTACATTCACTACAAAGTGGCTAAACCCTTACGGAGCAAGGGTTTGACAGTGTAGTTATTCTTTTTTTAAAAGAACTACTACATTCCAAAAGTTTACATAATTTATCTTAAAGTGAGGAAAAAACATGAAAATTGAACTATTTAGAAAATCTTACGAAGAAAGTTTACACGATTTTGAAAACCGAGTAAATGACTTTATGGCAACTGTAGAAGTGGTTGACGTGAAAGCAAACGTAATCATCACCCTAGGTGGCAGTTTGTTGCATACAATTACTGTATTATACAAAGATAATCAAAAACAAACAAATTAGAGGGGGTGGGCAGCATGAGAGAAGAGATTGAACTACTTCAAACAGTACTCAAAGGCTTTATTTTATATAATAAACATGGTATAATAGTGAAAGAGAAAACCCCAGACTTTGGGGAGATAACTCTACATTTTCTAGATGGCAAGTTTACACGTCTTGAAAAGAAAGAAATCAAAAAATAGTCTATTGGGAACAACCCTGGGGCGCACTACATGACAGTTATTGTTTTGTTTAGTGTGCCCCATTTTGTTTGACGAAAGGAGGTGTAATAGTGAGTAAGCAGCAAATTCTAAAAAGACTAAAAAATATTGAGTTAGCAATAGCCAATAAAAAATACAACCTGGAAGAAATCATTGCCGAATGGCTAGCAGTGATTCGCCAGATGATATGTTACCCAGATATTGAGAAACAACTTGAGGAATTGCCGTATGATATTAAATTCCGCACATTCGCTGAAAATGAAGAATTTAGAAAACAAATCAAAACAATTTTAAAAGAGGAGAATTAACAAATGACATTACAATTAAATTATGCAAAGACAAATGAATATAAAGCAATTTTTAAAAAATACTTGGATGGTGTGATTGAGTGGCGCAAAAAAGTAGCCTATGATGTTCGCCCAGAAGTTATTGAAACATTCAGGAAAAAACTAAAAAAAGAAACTGAAGAAGCCTACGATGATTACAAAAATAAAAAGATGACGGAAGCACGTCACCAGATGGAAGTCATTGAAAAGCAATTTAAAAATACCCGCAATACATACAAAGACCCACAAGCAGAAATTTTACGCAGACAAGATTTTGACTTGGAATTTTCAATCATGGATCGCGAGGACATTATTGAATTGTTAAGCGATGAACAACGGAATTTTTCGAACTATGAACTTAAAAGAATTCAAGTCGCTTATCCTGATGATTATAAAATTGCATCATTGCTTGAGAATCAGCAATTAAAACGTGACGGCCAATGGCTAGAAGATCCGTTTTATAAAGAATGGCAGCAGGATTATTCAATTCTATTCCAAACTAAAACTGCAGGGCTGGACGTTGTCTATTTCCCTAATAATTCGGACGATGGTTACACGTTCGAGGATTTAGACCTTTTCCTATCAAGTAACCAACATGTTACAGCACTAGACAATCATATTCAAAAAATTAGCAAACTAATTAGCGAGATCCCGACGGTGAAAAAAGCAGATAAGCCGGCGTTTTTCAAACCTGAATCCGTGAAAAAGATGGAGTTTGAAGAATTTGACGACCGTATTTATAGAATAAGTCCAGATTACGACGTTACAATCCGTTTCAAATATCTGAAAGAGCGTTTTGACGATACAACCACAGACCGTTGGTCACCAGGGCGTGATGATTATGATGCTTACCGTCATTTACAATTTCTTGAAAAACGTCACGATTTGAAACTACAAAACGATGAAGAGTATAGAAAACGATATTACGCAGTTGAAACAGCTATAAAATACGAACTTGAACAGAAGAAAGTGAATTTTAATGAATAGCGAGAAATTAACGCCTAAGCAAGAGAAGTTTATGCTCGCCTTGATGACTGCCCCGACGGTCACCGAGGCAAGCAAACTTGCTGGAATTGCTAGAACCACAGGGCAGAAGTATCTGAAAGATATTACATTCAAACGAGCTTACAGACAATACCGCACAGACATCATGCAGCAAGCTACAGGCAAGCTACAGAACGCCAGTATACGAGCTGTAGAAGTTTTAGAAGAAATTATGAACGATGAAACGGTCAGCCCTTACGCACGACAACAGGCGGCGCAGACCATTCTGAATATGGCTATGAAGTCGCACGAGGTGGATAACGTGCTTGAAATCGTTGAAGAACTTGAGTTAAGAATAGCGGAGGAATGATGGTAAGCGAATTGAAAAAGAAAGCGCTAAAACTTAAAAATCAATATATGCACAATGACGATTGGTTTGTGTTTATCAATTATGACACAGACGGATTTATAAAGATTACTAAGCGAAAGCCTAACGGAGAAAAAATGAGTGTTTTTAGAGTTTCCAACGAAGCAGAGGTTTGGGAAACGATAAAAAGTTTTTGTTTAACTGAGCATGATTTTATTTTCGATGATAGACTATAAAAGCAGCCTTTGCAGATCATTGGGGTTGGACATGACGGAGGGTTGGTGTAAATGGATTTAAAACAGCTAGCAAAGAGAAAACTGGAGGAGTTTCATAGGTGGTGCAGGGTTTCAAATCTATTTCATGAACCGACAGAAAGCTTTGACAATTGGCTGATACCGTCATTAGAATTTGATCCAGAGGATTACAAAGACAGAAGACACGATTGGCAACGTGAAGCCCCTGAAGAAGTGAATGAGATTATAAAGGCAGTCAATGCAATAGCTAGACCAAGACAGCGGGCCATACTTATCATGAGTTATATATCACCCGAAAAGATACGATCAGCAGAGCAGGCGCAACAACTTGGTATTAAGTCATCTACTTACTACTTGGCTAAGAATAAAGCCTTGGAAGAGTTTGCTAATTGTTATCGTGACGGGGCTATAAAGGATGACAAATATACTCAATGAATTGTATAATACATTCGTCAGCAATCAAAAAAGCGTATCGAATTGATACGCTGATTCTTGCTTACTGAACTCATCTTTTTTAATTCCCTTTTTAGTTACCCTTTATGTTTCCCCTGCTTGTCCAAGTGTTTGAAATTTTGACAAAATCGAGGTAAATTCTAATCAAAACTAGCCCTGTTTATAGGTACTGAAACATTGCCAGATAACTTGAAAAAATAAAACAGTCTGGGAGACTGTTTTATCCCCGAGCTAGCATAGCGAGGGTCATAATAAGGACAAGTCTGGAAATTTCCAGACTTGTTTTTCGTAGTACAGTGTACTAATTTATCCCCGAGTTAGAATAACGAGGGATATAGTAAGAACAAGTCCGAAAAACTTCGGACTTGTTTTTTCAATGTTTTGTAGACTGTTTTATCCCCGAGCTAGCATAGCGAGGGTCATAATAAGGACAAGTCTGGAAATTTCCAGACTTGTTTTTCGTAGTACAGTGTACTAATTTATCCCCGAGTTAGAATAACGAGGGATATAGTAAGAACAAGTCCGAAAAACTTCGGACTTGTTTTTCAATGTCTGGGAGACTGTTTTATACCTGAGCTAGAAAAGCGAAGGTTTTTCTACTTATTATTCTTGAAATAATAACAAAAAACTAGACTGAACATTCTCATCCTAGTTTTTACATGTATTAGAACAAGCCTTTAACCTTGTCCAAAAGACCGCTTACGCCTTCAGAACCTGACAACAAGCCTTTTGCTTGCTCCAAGTATTCGCCGAAGTTGTCTTTGTTTTCTTCGATAAATTGTTTAGCTCCGTCAAAGTCTTTGTTTGCGATTAAGTCTTTAACTTGGTTGAAAAGATCTACTGGATTCATGTAATTCACCTCCTATACAAATATTAAACCAAAAGTAGAGCGATTTCACAAATAATTAGTCTTCAAAAAATGTGACACATACAGCTTCTGGTAGGTAAAAATCATGAGAAAGTTCCGTCAGTCGACCTGTTTCTGTATCTCTTGAAAAAACAGTCGCATTATCAGAATCTTGGTGGACAGCGATTAGGTGTTTCTCGTCTGGGCTTAGGGTAAAGTCACGGGGTGTCTTGCCATGGGTTGACACGATTTGGACCAATTCAAGACTGGCATCGCCAAGTGTTTTGTAGACGGCGATTGAGTCGTTACCACGGTTAGAACCGTAGACAAATTTTCCATCTTTGGTGATACGAATAGCAGCTGTGCCGTTGAAACCTGTATGGTCTTGTGGAAGTGTAGAGATAGTTTGTAGGTGCTCGAACTCTCCCCAGCCATCGTAAATAAGAACTTCAATAGTTGAATTAAGTTCGCAGATGAGATAGGCAATTTTCGCAACTGGATGGAAAACGATATGACGTGGGCCACTTCCAGCAGCGGCCTGATAGGTTGCCAATTTTTCTACTTTTCCTTGGTCTGAAACCTTGTAGGTCACAACTTGGTCAGCACCTAAATCACAGGTCACCAAGAACTTATCAGGTGTTAAATCGGAAAAGTGGACATGGGCAGACGCTTGGTTTTCATGTGGTCCAGATCCTTCATGTTGAGCTACATCAGCCAGTTCTAAGGAGCCATCCTCTAAACGTTTGTAAACAAGCAATTGACCTTTATGAAAGTTTGAACCATAAACTAGATTTCTTTCTTCATCAACAGCAACATAGCAATGGGGAGCACCCTCGCTAACCACATGGTTTAGCAAGCTGAAATCTGTATCGAAAGCTGCGATTCCCCCGTGCTCATTTTCAGCCCCGACTGAGTATAGTCGACCAGCCTTATCAAAAGCAAGATAGGTTGGGTTTGGCTCTTCAGCAACCAATTCTAAGTTACTGAGTTGCCCAGTTTCGCTATTAAATTGTGCCTTATAAATACCTTTTGATTCACGTTTGGTGTAAGTACCGAAATAGACAGCCATGCTTATCTCCTTTGAAAATGATTGCTAAAATTATACCATATTTCTCCTGTAAAGTCTGAGAAAGCCTATGGTTTCTTTGTCTAAAATACTCCATTACATGATACAATAGAGAAAAAGAATGAGGAGTGAGCGAGATGGATGAACAGCAGCAACGATTTAGAATGTCCTGGTTTTTTAAGTGGTTTGTAAACAATCAGGCTGTTACTTTTTTTCTAGTAACCTTATTGGTTCTGTTAACTATTTTTGTTTTTACTAAGGTCAGCTTTTTGCTGAAGCCACTTGGGAGTTTTATTGAAATTATTCTCCTGCCTATGTTATTGACCGGTTTGCTCTATTATCTCTTAAATCCTATTGTGGATTGGTTAGAGAAATATAAGATTACACGGACAGCTGCTATTTCGGTCTTATTTGCATTGATTGGCATGCTTTTGGTTTGGGGCTTGGCTGTTGTTATTCCAAGTATTCAAGGGCAGGTCGTTTCTTTCGCCCAAAATCTGCCGTCTAATATTCAAAAGATTGAAAGTCAAGTGACGACCTTATTGGAAAATGAACAATTTGAACAGTTCCGTCCAACTGCCTTGGAAATTTTGAATAAGGTCAATGACCAAATTGTTTCCTATGCGCAGAAATTTTCATCTAGTGCGGTAAACTGGGCGAGTAGTTTGATCTCAACGGCCTCTCAGATAATTGTAGCAATATTGATAATGCCTTTCATCCTCTTTTATCTATTGCGAGATGGTCAACAGTTAAATGCTCATGTCACCCAGTACTTACCGACAAAATGGCGTTCATCCGTCAGCAAGGTTTTGACAGATGTCAATGCTCAGTTGTCTAACTATGTTCGTGGTCAGGTGACGGTCGCTATTATTGTTGCTCTCATGTTTTCTGTCATGTTTTCAGTGATTGGACTTAGTTATCCTGTAACCTTGGGGGTTATGGCTGGTTTCCTTAATCTGATACCCTACTTGGGTTCATTTTTGGCTATGATTCCTGCAGTAGTGTTAGGATTGATTGCTGGACCTGTCATGTTGGTCAAGGTTTTGATTGTTTTCATGTTGGAACAGACCATTGAAGGTCGTTTTGTAACTCCACTTATTATTGGTAGCTCTTTGAGTATTCACCCCATTACCATTTTGTTCGTCTTGTTGACTGCTGGTCAGATGTATGGTGTGTTAGGGGTCTTGTTAGGAATTCCAATTTATGCCTCTATTAAGGTAGTGGTCAAGGCGGCTTTTAACTGGTATAGAGAGTATAGCGGTTTATATGTTGAGGAAGGAGAACAGACGGTTCGAGATGAATAATAGTGAAAAAATGTTGATTTGCCTGCAAGAGCAGGATTTACAGAAGGCAGATAAGTATTTCAAACGTGCCTTGGCAGAAGATGACAGCGACACGCTCTTATCCTTGGCCACTTATCTGGAAAGTATTGGTTTCTTTCATCAGGCACGGGATATCTATATCAAGCTCTTGCCTGACTTTCCTGAGTTAGCCTTACAACTGGCTCAGATTGCTTTTGAGGATGGCCAGGTTGAAGAAGCTTTCGGATACTTGGAGGAAATTTCAGAAGACAGTCCTGCCTATCTAGAAGTCTTGTTGGTCAAGGCGGACCTATATCAGGCAGAAGGATTGTCAGATGTGGCGCGTGAGAAATTGTTAGAAGCTAGTCACATATCTGATGAACCAATTATTTTATTTGGCTTAGCAGAGTTGGATATGGAGTTGGAATTTTTTAATGAAGCCATCTCTTACTATGCCCAGCTGGATAATCGTGAAATCTACGAATTAACTGGGGTTTCTACCTACCAGCGAATCGGTCTTGCCTATGCAAGTTTGGGGAAATTTGAAGCGGCCATTGAATTTCTGGAAAAAGCTGTCGAGTTGGAATACGATGACCAGACTGTTTTTGAGTTAGCTGCTCTGCTATTTGAAAGCGAAGAATACCAAAAGGCCAATCTCTACTTCAAGCAGCTGGATACCATCAATCCTGATTTTGAGGGCTATGAATATGCCTACGCTCAATCCCTTCATGCCGAGCATAAGATTGAAGAAGCCTTGGCAATGACAGAAAAGGGCTTGGCCAAAAATGATTTTGATGCCAATCTCTTGCTGCAAGCTTCTCAGTATGCCTATGAAATGCACGATGAGGAAGCTGCTGAAGACTATCTTCTCAAGGTAAAAGAGGTGGCAGATGATAGTAATGAATTAGCCCTCCGCTTGTCCAATCTCTATTTGGAGCAGGAGCGGTTTGATGAGGTTGTGGCCCTCTTTGACGAGGAGCTGGACAATGTCTTGGCGCGTTGGAATGTGGCCAAAGCCTATCAAGCTCTAGAAAGAGAAGATGAAGCTATTGCGCTTTACGATGAATTGGTTGGAGAATTGGCTGAGAATCCTGAATTTTTGGTTGATTATGTAGGGTTATTACGTCAACTTGGTCGTTTGGAGGAGGCAAGAGAGCAAGCTAGCCGTTATATCCAATTGGTGCCAGATGACTTGGCCATGCAAGAATTTTTGAATGAAGAGTAAGTTATGCAAGTAAATCGATTATTTCAATACAATACACTCGGTGCCTTGATGGCTGGACTGTATGGCGGTTCCTTGACGGTTGGCGAATTGCTGGAACATGGTGATTTAGGCTTGGGAACTCTGGATTCTATTGATGGTGAGCTGATTGTCCTAGATGGAAAGGCTTATCAGGCCAAGGGGGCAGGGGAGAAACCAGAAGTGGTTGAAGTTCCTTCTGATATGAAGGTTCCCTATGCGGCGGTTATTTTCCATGAGGCAGAAGTGATTTTCAAGCAACGCTTTGAAATGACCAGCGATGAGTTACACCAACGGATTGAATCCTATTATGATGGAGAAAATCTCTTCCGCTCCATCAAAATAAAAGGAACATTTTCACGAATGCATGTTCGTATGATTCCTAAATCGGCTTCGGATGTCCGTTTCACGGAAGTGGCAAGTCGCCAGCCTGAGTATACCGCTGAGAATATTTCAGGCACCATTGTTGGTATTTGGACACCAGAGATTTTTCACGGGGTCAGTGTGGCAGGTTATCATTTGCATTTTATCTCAGACGATTTGACCTTCGGTGGGCATGTCATGGACTATATCATTTCACAAGGAAATATCGAGGTTGGCCCAGTAGATCAACTAGACCAACGTTTCCCTGTTCAAGACCGCCAGTATCTTTTCGCTAAGTTCAACGCCAAGGAAGTTAGAGAAGATATTGAGCGAGCGGAGTAGTAATGCTAATTCTAGTTGTAACATTAAGCTAGAAAGGAAGTTAATTTTGTTAGTTTCAGACTAACACTCATACTTTTAGGAATGAAACCTATTTGTATACAATACCCGTGGTGCTAGTTCATTTCAAACTACAATAAAAAGCCCAAATGGACCATACTTTAAGTGATGAAACATACAGGAGGTTAGTCCAAATGAGCCACTTACAGTATACCGCTAAAATCTCATCATTTGCAATGGAATGTACGCCAATTATCACAAATTTGTCATCACTCCTACCAAAACTATTGTCCAGATTCCTTCAAACATCGGCCTAATGATAGTTTAGCCAAAGTTTCAGATGAATCTCTTCTTGTCTTGCTTTTGTTACAAGCAGAACTAGGCATAACATCACAAGGCCATTTCTACACCATCTGCCACCTCTTTCCTTGTGGTCAGTTACTAGAAAGAAGTCGGTTCAATCGTCGGTCTAAACAATTGATTTGGATCGTCCAATTCATCCGAAAAGCTATGAGTGAAATGCTTCCATCTGATAAACTATCCATTATAGATAGTTTTCCCTTGCCACTTTGCCAACCCGTTCGCAATCACAGACCTACCATTTTTAAAGTATTAGCCAATATTTGCCACAATGCCTCTATACATCTTAGGTTCTACGGCTTCAAGGTTCATATGCTGGTGACCTTATCTGATTATATTTTTAACTATGTGCTTACACCCGCCTCTGTCCACGATATCGAGGTGGGTTTTTAGCTATTAGAGGGGTGTAAGCTATCGGTTATCCTAGGTTATTTAGGCTACCTGAGCAGTGCACTCAAGAAGGACTTAGATCAACAAGGTTACCATCTATGTACGCCATTTCGTAAAAACATGACAGGGGCCTAAGAACATAATGATTGGAAGGTGATGGCTCTGAGACGAACTATTGCAATACGTTTTTCTGAACTGTGTCGTTTCTTTGACATCGAACATACACTTGCTAGAGGGATAGCTGGACTACAGCTACGAATGGAACAAATTATTCTAGCTCATAACTTACGCTATTTTGAAATGAACTAGCACCACGGGTATAAAAGTATTGTTTTTATTTCATTTAACTATATTGATAAAGACGGCGTCATTACGGAAGAAGTTCGATACTTTATCCTCCGTTTCGAGAGTGACGTACAGACTTTTTCTCAGGTTATTCGCGGTCATTGGTCGGTTGAGTGCCTACATTAGTTGTTAGATGTGGTTTACCGAGTAGATAAGAATCAAACCTTAGATAAGCGAGCAGCCTTCAATTTAAATGATATTCGTAAGGCTTATCTCCATCTCTTGCAAATGAAAATCTTTCCTAAGCAGAAGCGGAGTTACCGACGCAAACAACGCTATATTTCTGTCCAGTTGGAGAATCATTTGCCACAATTATTTGGAAATCGAGGAAAAGGTGGTAAATATTTATCATGATTTACAACATCTAGGTGCATGGGCAAAAGGAGAGAAGAAATTTTCCATGTGTACGGCGTTTTTTGCATATTTTTTGCTTGCAGAATGTCTCAAGATATGATAGTATAATGATGATAAACTGAAAGGAGTCTATCATGAAAAAGAGAAAAGATATGTTTCAAAAAAAGAAGCGTATGTTTGGTGAAAAGCAATATCGTTTTTCAATAAGGAAATTCAATGTTGGTGTAGGTTCCACGGTCATAGCGGCCTTCCTACTTCTAGCAGGTAGTCCACTTGTTTCAGCGCAAGAGATTACTTCTACTGAAGGTGTAACTAGCTCAACAGAGAAAATTTCTGAAACGATAGTGCCAACTACAGATTCTACTCAGCCTGAGTCAATCAAAACAGATGATGAAACTTCAAGTTCTTCAGTAACTTCTGCAGAAACAGGTTTAGATTCATCGGTTTCAGTGAATTCAGGTTCGCTGGATTCAACTACATCGCAGGATGTTGAAAGTGAGTCGGCAATAGTTAATGAATCTTCTGAAGCTTTAAATGAGAGTTCAGAACTTAGCTCTGAGTCAGCATCATCTGAAATTACAGATAATAGCTCTCAGGAGTCTTCGACTGTTTCTGCTGCTGAACTTATAGCACCAGTTGAAACCACTTTAACTGTTGAAGATGGCGAGGAAGTAGCGAAACAAATCAATCAGATTGCTACTGATGAGGAAGCAATTGGTGATGTTCGGACAGCAGGTATTACCTACCAGGTTCGATACATTGATGAGGAGACTGGACAACGTGTTTCTCGTACAGCTCATACTGAAGCTGTTGAGACCAATCGTTTGAATGCAACGACATATGTAAAAGTCATTGCAGATTTACCTGATGGGTATGAACTTGCTGATGGCCAGTCTCCAGTTTTAGTACAACAAATTTTTGAAAAGCAAACTAATATTTTATCATTTGTTGTTACTAAGAAAAAAGAAGACGAAACTCTGGTTTCTGAACCAACGACTTCAGGTTCTTCAGGTTTCCGTACCAATCCTTCAGCTACACCTGAAGCTAGAGATGGTTATTCTGTCACAGAGCTTGTTCCACCCGTTCAAGATCCTAATGGTTACCATGTTCAAGCTGTAGCTGGAGAATATACGAATAATGTTTTAACCAGCTATCTCCTCTATTCTACTCGAATGGAAGACACAGCTACAGATGCTGCTGGGAATGATATTCCAACTAAGCTTTACTTAACAAAAGTAGATGCCAACAATACCAACTCTATTCAAGCTAGTATTGTTGTTGATTTGACCCAGCCTGCGGAGACAACGATAGCTTTCGATGGTGGGACAATTAGTCTCGACACACCTATTCGGGTTCGTGGTTCAAATCTGCCAACGGCCACCTACTCTCTTGCTACTGGCTCAAATAAAAGATTGGATTCTATTTTCCTACAGGGGGCAGTAAATACAGATAATTCCCTTGTTAATGCTTTTGGTGTGACTGTTAGTCCGTATACGTATCAGTTGACTAAATATAGAGACAAAACTACAGGTGCCGAACTAGCACCAGTCTATGTTCAAGAGGGTTGGCGATACGATTCTTATACAACCGCACCAATTGATATTCCTGGATATACATTGGTTGGCGACTCAGGGAATACAGATGCCTATATTAACCATGGACGGAATTATGTAGCTGGTGATGTACTCTATCAAAAGTCAAGTTTTCCAATTAATATCTATGACTCTGATAACAAAGATCGTAAAATTATTGGGACACAGGAAACACAGTTTTACAGAAAGTTAGTTTTTACAGAAACTTCAACATTATACACTGAGTATTATCAAGTTATTGGGGATGCGGCAAGTACTCCTTCTCCAGAGGAGTTTTTCGCTCAATTGGAAGCTGGAACTTTAAATATTATCACAGATAAACTATTTGCGGCCACCCGGGCTGACGGTGTTACATTATCAGGAGGGCATACTTTAAACTCACCTGTAAATGCAACTAAAAAGATTGGAGATTACTTCACAACGGATAAGACGGGAGTATATCCATTAAGAAACCCTTCTAGTTTGTTGGCTCGGTACCCAGATGATGTATCTAGTTTTACTCCTGCAGAAGTTTTAGCTTTGCCAACCGTTTCTGACTCTCCAGTTGAAGTTTCAGCAAGTAATCCAGGCAGCGCGATTCTACCCGCTACGTTGTCGTATGTACATTTGCTGGAAAATTCTGCTCCAACTAAGACAGCTTCTGTACGGATGACTGCCTATTTCGGTTTGGTTTACAGTTCTTCTACAGGGTCAGACGTTACGTACTACTATACTGCAAACCCACAAGTTGCAGCAGTTAAGTTCGTTGACACTACTGATTCAAGTGTTCAGTACACAGAGAACCTGAATGGTAAAACAGCGGAGACTTTCGGCTGGGATCCAGCTACAAAAATCGCGGAATTTGAAGCGATGGGCTATACGGTCGTCAATCGGGATGGTTATGACCCAACAGGAACATACGATACGATTGATGGAAATGTTCAAGAATTCACTTATGAGTTGACTCCTAAGACTACTCAAGTGACAGATAATCCGTTAGTCTTTACTCGAACTACTAACTATATTAAAGAAGAAGATAGTAGTCAGGTTGCAGCTCCTTATACAACAACAGTCACATATGAGCGAACAGGAACTCGAAATGAAGTGACGGGCTCGGTGACTTGGAATTCTTGGAAAGCTAAGGATGGAGATACAATTCTTGAAGGTCAAGCTCTTCCAACTCTTGCCGGCTATTCCGTTAAGTCTGTCACTTCAAACTACGGTACAGTTACTCCAGTTTCTGTAGTTGGGGATATCGACACAGCTGATCTCATCTCAACAGGAAACTATGATCTCGTTGAGACAGTGGTGTATGCGAAAGCAGCTCAAATAGGTAGTGTGAAATTTGTGGATACTAGCGATAAATCCGTTAAATTCACAGAAACACTCAATGGTCAGACAGGAGATGAGTTTGGCTATGATCCAGCAGCTAAGATCAAGGAATTCGAAAACCTCGGATAC
>NZ_JBIMJP010000020.1:0-30163 GCF_043674155.1 Streptococcus sp. A23
TTCCTAACTCTATTATACTACTTTACATATGAAAAAGCCGTTAGAAATACAATTCTAACGACTTTGTCTTCAGTCTGGGTCACGGTTTTTTAACCGTGATTTTTTTGATTTTAAAAATATGGCAGACTATTAGTATGAAATATTGAATGACTAGAGCGTAAATAAATAGGAGGAAACGGGTGTTAAAATATATCAATCACGCAGGACGTTTATCAATATTAAAATTTAAAATCGTAATGGAACAGTTTGAAGTAGTAGATACCTATATGTGACCATCCCAGATTGGTTATTTATCTCCCTCAGAAATTTCTCTGTTAATATGTTTTGATTTTTTTAACGCCATTTTTAAATAATCGACAGCATCTTCTTCAATTTGTTTAGATGATTTGGACATAATGCACCTCTTTGAAAATATTCATATAAAAGTATTATATCAATTTTGTGATACCTTTTCCAAATCATCCCTGTTATCCTAATACCATTCCTAAGAAAATCAGTCCTTGATTTTTCACTGGGGGTTTGGGGGCGGAGCCACCAAGTTATCTTATCGTTGGCTGTCAAAACTGGAAGGTTTTGGTCAGCTGGCGATATGATTTTTGGGATATTGTGGACACAATATCTGAGCTCGCAAAAGCCGAAAAGGGACACCTTTAGGCTTTTCTAGGGCGTACTGACAGTGTGAGGCAGCCTGACATTGTTAGACAAGCAGAATGGAAGGGAAGTGTTAAGATGAGTCAAGACTTAAAGCTAATTCGTAAGCAGTTTCGAGTGACTAAGCAGGAAGAAATATTGCTAAAAGAGATGATGAAAGAGCAAGGTTCGGAGACTTTTTCAGATTTTCTCCGCCAAAACTTGTTACAAAAAGACCGCCAAAAAGACATTTTGGAGACCTGGTCTTCTCTATGGCAGTCTCAAAAATTGGAAGAAATCAGCCGAGACATTCATCAAGTGACTGTCCTTGCGGAGGAATACCAACAAGTCACCTCTGAACATCTACGCATTATTTTGACCTGTGTGCTGGAACTGATGGCAGAAGTCGAGAAGTCTATCCCGCTCAGTCCAGACTTTCGTGAGAAGTATATAGGAGGTCGCTAATGGATTATCGCTACCGCACTAACCTCAAAAAAGTGTTTTTGACAGATAGGGAACTGGCTCAGCTTAATGACTGTATTTCGCAAAGCAGATGTAAAACTTTTTCAGAGTATGCCAGAAAAGTCTTACTTGATCCGAACAGAAATTTTATCACAATTGACACGACCACTTATCAGGATTTGGTCTTTGAGCTGCGGCGGATAGGCAACAACGTCAACCAGATTGCCCGTGTCATTAACCAGACTCATCTGATTTCTATGGAGCAGCTTCAAGGCTTAGGTCAAGGGATGGCAGAGCTGGTATCGGAAGTGGAGAAAGATTTTCAAATCAAGGCTGAACAGCTAAGGGATTTCTATGGTCATCACTAAGCATTATGCCACACATAGTCGAAAGTATCGAAAGAACCTAATTCGCTACATTCTCAACCCAGAAAAGACAGCCCAGCTCAAATTGGTTTCAGATTTTGGCATGAGTAATTACCTGGATTTTCCCAGTTATGAGGAAATGGTCAAGATGTATCAGGCCAATTTTTTGAATAATGACGGCTTGTACGATTCCAGAAATGACAGACAAGAAAAACGCCAACAGAAAATTCATGCCCACCACCTCATTCAATCCTTTTCGCCTGACGATAAGTTAACACCTGAAGAGATCAATCGGATTGGTTATGAGACTGTCAAAGAACTTACTGGCGGAAATTTTCGTTTTATCGTTGCAACCCATATTGACCAGTCACACATTCATAATCACATCTTAATCAATTCTGTTGACCTTCAATCTGATAAAAAGCTCAAGTGGAACTATGCCTTGGAACGAAATCTTCGTATGATTTCAGACCGCATTTCCAAAGAGGCTGGTGCAAAAATTATCACTAATCGCTATTCACATCAGCAGTACGACGTTTATCGCAAAACCAATCATAAGTTTGAACTCAAGCAACGCCTGTATTTTTTGATGGAACAGTCCAAGGATTTTGAGGACTTTTTGAAAAAAGCAGAGCAGCTGCATTTGACTATTGACTTCTCAAGCAAGCATACTACCTTTTTGATGACGGATAGAGATCAGGTCAAACCCATTCGCGGGCGACAGCTTAATCGCAGGGAACCTTATGATGAGAGCTATTTCCGAAAAGCATTTGCCAAGGGTGCCATTGAGCAACGATTACATTTTTTATTGCCTAGAGTGAAAACTTTACAAGAATTATTGGAAATGGCAGAGGAACTTGGACTATTTATTCAACTCAAACAGAAAAATGTGACCTTTACCCTTACGGAAAATGACCAGAAAATTTCTCTAGGACATCAACAAGTGAGCAAGAAAACGCTTTATGATGTCTCTTTCTTCCAAGATTATTTTTCAGAACGGTCAGATACTGACATTGAGCTGAGTGATAATATCAAGGAAGATTTTGAATTATTTCTCGCAGAGCAAGCGGAGAAGTTATCAACAGTAGAAAGTATCGTCTCAGACTATGAAACGTTCTCCGAAAATCGTAAGGCTGTTCATGAGTTTGAGGTGGAGCTTGCCCCGCATCAGGTTGACAAAGAAGTTGAGGGTGGCATTTTCATCAAGGTAGCCTTTGGTGTGAAAAAAGAGGGCTTGATATTTATTCCCAATTATCAGCTGGATGAGATTGAGAAAGAGGAGGAAAAGAGGTTTAAGATTTTCCTTCGAGAAATCACGTCTTATTTTATCTACAATAAGGAAAGTTCGGATAAGAACCGCTATATGAAAGGGCGTGACTTGATTCGTCAGCTGACACAAGACAACAAAAGCTTGCCTTATCGTAGGCGACCAAATCTAAAAGAGTTACAGGAGAAAATCACTGAAGTCAATCTCTTGATTGAACTCAATGTTACAAATCGAGCTTATACGGACATTAAAGATGAGTTGGTGGCGGAAATTGCGACGTACGATGTTAGCATGTCAGAACTCAACGAAAAAACCGCCACCTTAAATAAGATAGCAGAAGTCTTAGTCAATCTCAAAAGTCACGATATAGAACGTAGGCGATTGGCACGTTATGAATTTTCCAAACTCAATCTGACAGAAAGTGTAACTTTGGAGCAAATCGAACGAGAGATTTCTAACACTCAAGACCAACTCAGTAAGTTACTTGACAACTATGAAGAATCCGTCAGAAAACTGGAAACCTTTGTGGCGGTGTTGAATAGAACAGCTCCTAGAACAAGAAAGGATTATGATAAGGAACTATACTAAAAAAACACTCAGTTGAAATACTGAGTGTTAATCATTTATCAGGTTTGATATGAGAGTATCTAGATTGTCAGGGCTATGAATTTCGAAACTTTGGAGATTTTCCTTACCAGTTGGAGCTTGTCGATGTCGATGGTTAAACCGAACAAGAATAGTGCCATAACTTTATCATTTTTATTTTGAAATTATCCTTGATTTAAGCTCGCTTAAATCAGTAATTGTTTATAAATTTGATTTTTCTGAAAAAAATCTGAATAATCTTTGATACTATTTAAATGGTCAAACAGTCTGGACTATTCAATATTGACTTAGAAAGGAAAGTATATGAATTATACGAAGCCAGTTATAGAAAAAATTTCTACTTTTAAAAATGGTACAGCAGGATTAGTTGCAGGTAGCTTCAGAGATATATTTGGTGGCAGGGCTTTATTTTTAATTAGAATATAATCCATTATCCAGATATATTCATTAAGTTGATATAGAAATTATTATGGAAACCAAGTAATCCACGGAGTGAAAACAAGAAATATTTGAAATATGTTCAACCTTCATCTATTTTCTGATATTTTTCCGAAATTCATATTGTAGAATTTAATTGAATCAAGAGGTAACTCTTGAAAATTATTTTTCATTTACACCAATGGGTTCTGGCATTAGTCTAAATGATAGAAGAAGTTTAAAATGAAATATTGCAAACCAACATTTGAATCAATTGCAACTTTCAAAAAAGACACTAAAGGTCTATGGACTGGTAAGTTTCGTGATGTCTTTGGTGGACGTGCAATTGTAAGAGTTACAATTGAGTTCTAAGCTTAGAACTATGTATTACAACAGTAAATAATTTTTAATAAAGTGTTTCGATATTCATTCCAGAACTACGAATATCGAGATGCTTTGTTTTTTATTTTTGAGGTTGTTAATATACATGCTAAATAAGTATTTTTTTGAAAAATATTCTGATAAAAAAATAATATTCCTTACTAAAAATTTATATAGAACCGTTTCTGTAAATAATACAAAAATCTATTGTTTGGAAGACTATGTTGAAGAAATATGCTCAATTATAGAACAGACTGATATCAGTAGTTTTGAAGAAACAATATCATTACTCCAGGATTGTGTTATAAATGGTTTAATTATTATTGAAATGGCTGAAAGAATTTATGTTATTTCTCCTTACTTAGATTCAAGACTGTCTTGGTTTGAGAATAGTAAAAATATAATTTTTAGCGATTCCTCTGTAGAGATTGCAAAATATCTGAAATTAAAACTTTCCACGAAGCGTTTAGCGAGTCAATTTGTTTTTGGACTTCCATATTATCCATTTCAAACAATTAGCCTCTGGGAAGAGCTAGTAAATATAAAACCTTTAAACTATTTAGAAATAACCGAAAAAGGTTGTTTAGAAGAAAAGATTCCAAGTTATGAAGTAGACACTAAAGATTTTAATCAACTAATAATTAAAATAAAAGAAGAGTTTTTAAATAGCATTAATCATGATCTAAATATGGGAAATGAAGTGTCAAGTGATGTATCAGGAGGTGTTGATTCTGCGACAATTGCTTTTACATTGAATAAAATGATACCGGACTTCTCTATTTTGCATGCTGAATCAAGTGCTACTGCCAATAGTGATACTAAATGGGCGACATTTATTGCAAAAAATCTTGGTAGGGAGTTAAAAAAATTTGACTCTATAGAAACAACAGAGAAAAGATTTGCAATAGAAGAAGGATATATCAATGGTATTATTCCAAGCTTTCCATTACTGTGGGCCGATTCAGAAGGATATTTAAAATCAGTGATTACTTATCAGGAAGGTAAAAAACATCCGACTCATTTCCTAGGTATTGGTGGTGATGAATTATTCACACCGATGCCTTCTAATCCCTGGAGTATAGTCCGTCAGGAAAATTTAGGTGGACTACTTTATGCTCTGAAATATAGTTTGATAATGAGAAGACCATTTTTTAGTTGCCTATTGGATTTGTTAGATAAGAGAGGATATTTGGAAACCATGACCCAAAATTTAGAAATTGTCTTCAACGAATCTTCTGAACCTATCAAAAGAGAACTGGGGTGGATGGATGGACTACAGGTACCAAGTTGGCTCAGTGAAAAATCCAAAAAAGAATCGCAAAGTTTTTTAAACTCGTTATTATTTTCCAATTCTGAGCCAATAATCACTGATAGAACAACATTCCAAATGATTCAATCTTTAATATTTCAAAAATCAGTGTTGCGACAAATTCAATTAACTACTAATTCCATTTATTGGGCAACACCATTTTTACATAAAAAATTAGTAGAAATTTGTCTTCAAATTCCAGCAAAATATAAAGTTAGTTCAAAGCTAACAAAACCGGTATTGCAAAAAGCATTGAAGGGGATCGTACCAATTGAAGTTTTCAACAGGGGTTTTAAAGGCGATTATTCAGATGCCTTATATAGTGGATATAGAGAAGCAGTTCGTAAAAACTTCCACAAGTTAGAACAATTTGAAGTGGTAAAAATGGGAATTGTTGATGTTGAAAAGTTAAAATTAGAGCTGTCATTACCTGCGGGAAATCCGAATAAAATTGATTATTTTGAAAGATTATGTTCGGTAGAACGTTGGATTAGGCAGATTAAATTGTATATGAAGAATGAGTGAGGTTTGTAACTATGTTTAATAAAGGATCTAAAACAAGATTAAAAATAATAAAGCAAGACAATGGTGCAATTGTATTTGACAAAGATCAAGGGATATACTTTCAAACAAATGATGTAGGGGTTAAAATTTTAGAATTACTATCTAAAAATAAAAATGAAGAAGAAATAGTTAGTGCTATATCTGCTGCGTATTCCATTGAAACCGATGTTGCAAAACAAGATGTTAAAGATTTTATACAGTCTCTAAAAAAAGGAGGGATATAGATTATGGATATGCAGCTCAATCAAGAGTCATACTCCTATGTTCAGCTAAAGTACAGATTACTAGCGCAAATAGCTTTACTAATCTCTTATCCGCTTACAAAGCTCTCGCCTACAAGAATTGAATTTTTGATTAATAAATTAAGTGACTCAAAATTATCCGCCACAGTAAATGAAGCTGTATTAGCTCGTGATGCAATATGTACTGTAAGCCGTAAGTGTAGGAATCAAGATGGATGCGTAAAAAGATCATTAGGAGTAATAATGTTCTTACTTCTTTTAAAGAAACGTGCAAGTTGGTGTACTGGATTTGCTATGAACCCCTTTAGATCTCATGCATGGGTGGAAGTCAATGGAAATCCGATTAAAGAGCTAGAAGAAGTATCATCGTATGAAAGAGTTGTGAAAACTCTAGATGATAAAAATGAAGAGCGTAAACATATGATAACTGAAGATATAGAAAAAGTAAATGATACTATGACTAATGTAAAATTTCGTGATTTACTTGCCTTGATAGAAAATAAAGGAAAATATTTTTTAATCGTTTTATGTTTGGGAATACTTACGTCAATTTTAACGTTATTACAGCCAGAACTTTTGTCTAAAGTAATCTCTCAAAAGGGAGTAAATTTATTCAATAATTCCACTATGTATACGCTTATTGCTATTACCGTGGGTACAACTATTATTTCCAGTTTGCAATATTATTTCTTACAATTAATGGGAGAAAGTGCAGTATTTCAATCAAGAAAAAATTTAATTATTCAATTTCTTAAACTTCCTATTTATAAATATAATGATCTGTCAGCAGGAGACCTAATTAGTCGATTTAGCAGTGATACAAGTAAGCTAAGAGCGGGAATCATTCAATCAACCGTTGCTCTGACGAGTGGATTGTTCTTGAGTTTAGGTGCGATATTTACATTATTTCTAAAGGATACATATCTTGCAATAATTACAATTATTTCCATATCTTTATCATTCCTATTTATTTTATTGATGAGTAGTTTGATTCAAACAGCAAGTTATAAAGCTCATCAGGGTTTGGGGAAAATGACAGCATACTTAAATAGGCTAATCGTAGGAATTAGAACAATTCGATCGACAAATGAAACGAATTCAGAATTATCTAAAATGTTATCTGAGGCACAAGAAGTAAAAAACTTGGGAATTGGAGTTGCAAGAGTGCAATCAATAATGACACCGATATCAAATTTTAGCTTGCAGTTGTGTGGGATAATTATTTTGGGAGTCGGAGGATACCGTGTTTCTACTGGGCAAATGTCTATTGCAAGTCTAACTTCTTTTATGCTATTAATGTATATCGCTATTTCACCAGTAGGACAAATATTTTCATCGGTCACAACTATTTCAGAAGCTTTAGGAGCTTTAGGTAGAATTACTGAAATTATTGATCTTCCAAAAGAAGAAGATAATGATATCATTTTAAATCTAGAAACTAAGTCGGATAGAAGCAAAGCAATTGAATTTGCGAATGTAACTTTTTCATATGATTCTTACAAATTTCAGGATATTCAATCGGATGATAATTATATATTAAAGGACATTACTTTCGAAATAAATAGTGGAGATTACGTCAGTATTGTCGGTCCGTCTGGTGCGGGGAAAAGCACACTTCTTTATCTCATCGAAAGATTCTATGATATTACTAGTGGTAGTATAAAGGTATTTGGACAAGATTTCCGAACAATGAGTCGCGAGACTTTACGTTCTAATATTTCTTATGTTGAGCAAAACTCACCATTAGTAGCTGGTACAATTTTAGAAAATCTAAAAATGGGTAATACTAATGTAACATATGATGAATGTTGTGACGCTTTAAAAAAAGTTGGTTTAGAGCATTTGATTCAAAGAGGTGCATCTGGGGTTGAGAGTCAAATTGGTGAAGGAGGTTTCAATTTATCAGGAGGAGAAAGACAGAGATTGGCAATGGCAAGAGCAATACTTTCTGATGCAAAGATACTCTTGCTGGATGAGTTAACTTCGAATCTAGATAGTCTTAGTGAGAAGAAGATGAAGGAAGCAATCAAAAATATGAGAGGTGAGAGAACCATAATAATGGTTGCTCATAGATTATCTACAATTTTAGATTCAGATGAAATCTTTGTTTTGGAACACGGAAGACTTGTAGGAAGTGGGACTCATGTGGAGCTATTGGAATCTGTTCCATTATATAAAGAGTTGGCCAAAGAACAATTTTTAGTATAGGAGTATCGTATTATGACAAATAAGATTGAAATAAGAGATGTAACAAAAACTTATAAAGATGGAGATATATTAAAGAATGTATCCTTTACAGCTGAAGAGGGGGAAGTCACTGCCTTTTTGGGACCGAATGGTGCTGGAAAAAGTTCGACGTTACGAATACTTTTGGGTCTGGATAGGCCATCTTCAGGCACTGCTTTAATAGGAGGTAAGAAATATTGTGATTTTGAACGTCCTCTTTTAACTGTAGGAGCTTCTTTCGATGGTGTGGGGGCTCCCAATGATCGAACAGTTTTTCAACATTTGAAAATTGCTGCTGCTAGTAATGGAATAGATTTATCCAGAATATCAGAGGTATTATCCATTACTGATATTGAACATAAAAGATATTCAAAAATAGGAAACCTTTCATTAGGAGAGGGGCAGAGGTTAGGTATTGCAACAGCGCTGTTAGGAAAACCTCAGTACCTGATTTTAGATGAACCTACAAATGGTCTAGATCCTAGTGGAATTAGATGGTTTAGAAATTTTATTAGAGAACAAGCAAGTGCTGGTAAGACAGTATTGTTATCATCACATATACTTTCAGAAGTAGAGGCGGTAACTGATAAGGTTGTTTTTATTAATAAAGGAAGAATCATAGCTTCGGGTACACTTAATAATATAATGAACGGATTTGATAATCTAGAAGATGTTTTCTTTCATTTAACAGGGGGTGACTATGATGAGTAGTATAAAAAGCTATAATATTTTGTCAGAGCTATATAAAATTTTTTATAGCAGATCAACCCAAATAGTTTTACCAATTGTTTTTATTCTTCAGCCGTTATTGTCTTATATCAGTTCCAAACAAATTTTAACAGTTGGATTGAATGCAACACCCGAAACAAATAGTAGTTTAGCAGAACCAATACCTCCAATTGAGTATATTGGTTTTGATGCAATACTATTGGGCTTGTTTGCTATGATAATTTTAGGAGCAATTCTTGGAAATATGGAATATAAAAATAGTTCTTTACGTACCAGCTTGCTATTATGTTCAAATAAGGTTGTATTCTTTGTAATAAAATTTATTGTTACATGTGTATTTATTTTTGTTGTGTCATTTGTCTCAATCTATTTATCTATTGTAAGTGCACAGTTTGGTTTAGGAAGAGAGGGGTTGAACCCTTTGTTACTGAATAAGAATGTGTGGTATTTTATATTATTGGGATCACTGTCGTGGTCGCTACTAACGGTATTATCCTATTCAATTGCTTTTTATTTTAAATCTTCACTTGGATCATTATTATTTTTACTACCACAAGTCTATAATTTAGGTAGTTTTCTTGCTGACAGAATTCAGCTAGCCAAGTATTTACCAGTATCTTTAGGGCAAGATTTAATTGCAACGTCTCCTTTGAAAATCACAACACCAGGACGCAGTGTTTTATTTCTGAGTATTTGGGTGCTAGTAATTAGTAGCTTTGCATATTACAAATTTTTGAAGGAAGATGTAGGTAATGTTAGATGAATTCTTTTAGAAGTGAGTATTTAAAGTTCATTTATAATAAATGGCTATTATTGACTGTACTAGCAACTATAATTTTAGTACCTTTATTTGTTATTTTTTTACATGAAACTCCAAGTTATATAACCGAGAATTATGCTTTAACACAAATCTTAGAAAGCTTCTATCTTGGACAAGCTGGGATTATTATTATTACAATACTATTTATAGGGCAAGAATTTAACGATTCAACTTTAAGAAGCAGTTTATTAGCTAACCCAATACGATGGAAATTCTTTTTTATAAAATTAATAGTTATATTATCAATATCTGTATTAGTTTGGAGTCTAGTTACCGTCTGTACTATTTTTGTGGTATATATTTTTTATAGTCTATTAATTCCTGGATTTATTTATACCATTGCAGTAAGAATAATGCTGGTATCAATTGGTTTAATATTAATATGTTTTAGTTTAGTTCTTATAACAAGGAGTATAGTTGTTCCAATGGGGATATCCTTGTCTTTCTTGTTGGGGTTAGGCCAAATGCTTCTGCAATTCAGCGATGTCTTTCTCTACTTCCCGATTATCTCTACCATGAATTCATTTTTTACGACTGAAAATCAACCTTATCTACCTTCTACAATAGGTATTGCAATTCAATTTTTATGGGGGATTTTGCTGTTGTCTTTCTCTATTTTGCTGTTTAGGAAGAGAATAGTACGATAAAAATTTTGTATTTTGTGATATTATTTAATTATGAAAGAAAAAAAAATATATCAAATATTAGCGATTGATGACGATGAAAGTATTCTTCGTTTGATAAAGAATTCTTTAGAACGCTCAGAGTTTGAAGTTACGACAAGGAAAGAAGTAGGTAACATAGATATTTGTTCATTTGTTGGCTTTGATTTAATTTTACTAGATATTATGATGTCTATTGATGGTTTAGAAATTTGTAAATCCATTCGAGAACAAATTGATGTACCGATAATTTTTGTAACAGCCAAGCAATTGGATAGCGATTTGGCTAGAGGGGTAAAGGCTGGTGCGGACGATTATATAAAAAAACCATTTAGTATTACAGAATTAGTTGCTCGCGTTAGAATGCATATCCAAAGGGAGGAGAGAAATCGTAAAAATAATAAAGAGATATGCACAAAGAAAATGATAATTAATGCCAGTAAGCAAGAAATCTTGATTGAAGAAGAGATCATATCATTGACAAAGCGAGAATTTACAATTTTGTATACTTTAGCAAGCAACCCGAAGAGAGTATATTCCGTAGAGGAACTCTATGAAAGAATATACCCGTCGGAGTCAGAGGCACAATTTCGTTCTATTGCTGAGTATATTTATCAAATTCGGTCAAAATTAAAACCCTTTTCAATTAATCCAATCAAGACACAGTGGGGAGGCGGATATAGTTGGAACGAAAACTAGATTTTAAGACTTTGGTCAAAAAAACGCAGAGGACGATTATTAAACAATTTTGTTTGAGTGTGATTGTAGCATATATTTTCCCCATATCGACTATTTCTATTGATATTCATTCAGAAACTCAGTCAATCGCTAGTGATTTGTTAGGAATATTCTTTAATGTTTTTTCATGGGTTTATATTTGTATATCTTTGATTATTATAGTTTCTGTTAATATTAAAGCCTTGTTGAAACGAGTAAAGCAAGAAATGGAGATTGTCTATCATGGTAGTATGTGGCTGACCTCAGTAAACACATCATCTAAATTAACGATTCTCGAATTCATAGAAACTAACAAACATATTGAACTAATGCAGCAAAGAATAAAAAATATGATTCAGGTAGAGAAAGACCAAAAGGAGGATATTCTCTTTAAGGTTTCAGCGATGGCACATGACTTAAAAACGCCTTTGACTGTAATCAAAGGAAACTCGGAATTGTTGCAATTTGCACCTTTATCTGGTATTGATGTCCAGTGTCTTAGGGACATTGAAAGAGCAAGCAACCAACTAGATAACTATTTTAATCAGTTGATTAATTACTCTAAAACTTTTTACTCTAATCAGATTTCCTTTCATCAGTATAGTATCAGTAATTTATCAAAAATACTGGAACAAGAGTGTGCATACCTTATTGGAGATAGCATAGATTACAAATATGAAACTAAGATAGGGCGAGACTGTAATATTGAATTAGATTTAGATTTAATTATCCGTTCAGTATCAAATATTGTCAATAATGCAATAGCTTATGCAGATGATGTTAAAAAGAAAATCAGAGTTATCTTGGAGTTAGAAGATAGTAGTATTTCCTTAAGTATTTGGAATAATGGTTCCAAATTTTCGGACGATGTTTTAGAAAATTTTGGAAAATTATTTTATCGAGAAGATACTAGTAGAAATTCACAGTTTGAACATTTTGGAATAGGTTTGGCATTTGTAAAACAAGTAATGAGCATTCATTCTGGTGATATACAACTCCAAAATAAGAAAAATGGGGCTATGGTTAAATTAATCATTCCGATAAAAAATAGTGACTGTACCTAGTCTTGGATATCGTAATTTTGAATACTATGAAGTTCAGAAAGTAAGTATATTGATAAAAATTATTTCAAAATCTCAACAATTAGCACTCATACCTGATTTATTCACATTTGAATATATTAGATAGGGTGCTATTAAAATAATATTATTTTTGACGAGTGTATGAAATTATTGTTCAAAATGATTTTTCTCTTATTGTGATTTGGATTATGGAGATATGGCTTAATTAGTAAATATGAAATAGTAATGTCTATATCAAAAACTTATGCCAATTTGGAATAAAAACTAAGATTCGTTCAGAACTTGACTATAATTTTCTTAGGAGTGAACGAATGTATAGGCGCATTAGGGATCTGAGAGAGGATTGTGATTATTCGCAAGAGTATCTTGCACGATATTTATCATGTAGTCAGTCAGCTTATTCTAAGATTGAGTCTGGCAAACGTCAGATTCCTGTTGATTTCTTGATAAAAATCTCAGAATTATATCAAGTGAGTACGGATTATTTACTTGGACTTACAGACACACCCTACCGCCTAAAAAATAAAAAATAGTCCCTCCTGATTTGTTCATTGACAATTGAATAATTCTGGGTGGGACTTTATTTATTTGTTGAGCAATAGAATATAATGCGCCAGGAAATGAGCGAAAATCATTTATTCAAAAATAGGATGGTAACCTATCTGCCATGACACAAATAATGATAATGATACTTCTGAACGTTCAGGCTGCCATCGTAAAAGGACAGCGGGTGAAATTCCTATGATTGAACTAACCATTCAAATCCCATCTAGCGTGTAAAAAAACTTAGTGATTTGAAGGAGGAAAGTGTATGAGAACTGCTACATATAAAGATTTAATGAACTTAGGATTTCCTGAACATACCTCTAGAGACATTATTCGTGAAGCTAAAAGAATTGCTGTAAAAAAGTTTGAAGAAGCTCGCAAAGTTGACAATAATGCGGTACAATTAAGTAAATCGCCCTTTGACAATCGAAGACTAGGTATCGCACCAGCAGAAATTGTGGAACAATTAATAGGGATTCCACTATCTAAATAACATTTAGAAAGTGAGAATCCAAATGGCAACAAAAAGTAGTAAAAAATACAAAGGTGTTTATTGTGATAATAAGGGAAAGATATTTTATCAGATTGATCTTGGAATCGACCCAGTAACTGGCAAAAGGGTACAAAAGAAAGCTAGAAAAAATCAATATGGTAAAACTTTTGAAACGATGAAAGAAGCATATGACGAATTAGTTCGTATAAAATATGAATTTGCCAACAAAGTCAGTTTAGAAAATTACAATATGACTTTTGAAAACTATATGAACACAATTTATTTAAAAGCATATAAGCAAAAAGTTCAGTCTGTGACATATAAGACGGCTCTTCCTCATCATAAACTTTTTATTCAATATTTTGGTTCAAAGCCATTAAAAGCAATAACTCCTAGAGATTGCGAGGCTTTTAGATTGCATATCATAGAAAATTATTCTGAAAACTATGCGAAAAATTTATGGTCAAGGTTTAAAGCTTGTATGGGTTATGCAGAAAGACTTGGCTATATTTCAGATATGCCTTGTAAAGCATTAGATAATCCTAGAGGTAAGCATCCAAAAACTCCATTTTGGACCTATGCGGAGTTTCAGACATTTATCAAATCATTTGACTTACATGATTATGAAGAATTACAACGATTTACTGCCATCTGGTTATATTATATGACAGGTGTACGAGTGAGTGAAGGTTTATCTTTATGTTGGGAGGATATTGATTTTGATAAAAAATTTCTAAAGGTACATACAACCTTGGAGAAAGATGAAAATGGAAATTGGTATCGTAAAGACCAAACAAAGACTCCAGCAGGTGAACGACTTATTGAATTGGATGATATAACTATTGAAGTGCTTCAAGTTTGGCGAAAAAATCAGTTTGCAAATCAAGATACAGATTTTATCATTTCAAGATTTGGAGATCCTTTTTGTAAATCAACTATTTGTCGTATCATCAAACGTAAAGCGCAGCAAGTAGGAGTGCCTGTTATAACAGGGAAAGGTCTTAGACATAGTCATGCTTCTTATCTAATAAATGTTTTGAAAAAAGATATTTTATATGTAGCAAGACGAATGGGGCATGCTGATAAATCAACAACTTTGAACACATATAGTCATTGGTTTAATGCTTTAGATAAAACAGTTTCTGAAGAAATCACACAAAATATTAAAAGTGCAGGGTTGGATTCAATTTTATGCCAAAATTCCTGCCAAACTTCAAATTAAGAACTCAAACCCCTTGATACTGCACATTTAACAGGTTGTGCAATTGTTACTCTTAAATAATAGAGTATCGCAATTTGATTGCGGAAGCCCAGTATTACAGGGTTTAAGCATTGCTTAGAGCGATAAAAAATCGGGAGAATGTTATTATTCCCCACCAAAACCCCACCAAGATTTAATCTTGGTGGGGTTTTATTTATGGTATAATATGTATATATATCGCTAAGGGTACCCTTAGTCTATTGCTTACACAATAGACTAATACTATCAGCTCTTAGATAAATCTGTTTAGGAGTCTATTTCATGGCAATAAAGGGAATTACATTAAAAGAGAGTATGAATCGCTCTGTTCAAGCAATTATGCCACTTGATGAAGAAAAAGAGGTATTTAATCAAAAATTGGTTAGTTATTTGACTCATTTAAAAGACAAAGAGGATGAGTCAGAGGAATACCAGAAAAATCTTCTCAAGGGATTTTTAGAAAGTGTATTGCCTTATAATTTTATTAATACTTCTAGTCGAATAGACCTTGCTATCTATAATGGTAAAGACGCCTATTCGTCACTAGGTATTCTTTTTGAATGCAAGAGTTTGACTAACAAGTCTGAAATGATGTCAACGGAAAAAATCAATTCCAAAGCACTTCAAGAAGTTGTCTATTATTACCTACAAGAACGCCTATTTAATAAAAATTTAGAAATCAAAAAGTGTATTATCACAAATGGCCTATCTTGGTTTGTGATCGAGGCTAAAGAATTTGAAAAATATTTTTTCAAAAATAAAAAGCTAGTTGACCTCGTGACAAAGTTCAGAAATAATCAACTTTCTAGCAATAAAACAGATTTCCTTTATAGTGAGGTTATTGCACCAGAAATTGACAAAGCAATTGAAAAGGGAATCGTTATTGCTCACTTTGATCTTAGTCAAGCTCTAGTTAAGACCAGTAAGTATATTGAAATCAAGAAAAATAATCTGACTCAGCTTTATCGATTCTTCACAGCAGAGAATCTTCTTAATAAAGAGATTTTTACTGATTCAAACAAGCTTAATAAGAATTTCTATGATGAATTGCTTTATTTGATGGGGCTGGAAGAAACGAAGTTAGGGACTTCAAAAATTATCTCACGCTTAAAACCCACCAAACGTCAGCGATATTCTTTTGTTGAGAATATTATTGATAAATTGGAGATGAAAGATGTTCCAAAAGAAAGGCAGGAAGATATTGCTATTCAACTAACAGTTGTCTGGACAAATAGAATTCTATTTTTGAAACTGTTAGAATCTCAGCTGGTGTTGTTCAACAAAGATGAATCTTATAAGTTCTTGACCTATGAAAAACTGCCTAACTTTGAGGAGATTTATAGCTTATTCTTTGCTGTACTTGCTAAGAAAGTATCGGAAAGAAATGATCGAATGCAAGAAAAGTTCGGTTATGTCCCTTATCTGAACTCATCACTGTTTGAAGAAACAGAATTAGAAATTTCTAGAGATGGGATTGGTATTGATAGATTACCAGAGGGAGATATTGAAATTTTCTCCAAAACAGCTCTTAAAGGCGTAGATAAAAAACGTAAAAAAGGGAACATCAATTTTATTGAATACCTCTTTGAGTTTTTGGATTCTTATGACTTCTCGACCTCCATCAGCCACCATGAGAAATCTAAGAATGACCTTATCAATGCGTCAGTTCTGGGATTAATTTTTGAGAAAATCAACGGCTACCGTGACGGCTCTTTTTATACGCCAGGCAATATTACCATGTATATGTCACGTAAAGCGATTCGTACAGCAGCAGTGGACAAAGTCAATGAGGCACTCGACTGGCAGTGTGAAACAATCGAAGATATAAAGTTTAACATACGTAATGCTCAGATTGCTAAAAAGGTATCAGATGCGATTGACAGTTTGAAGGTTTGTGACCCAGCGGTTGGATCCGGTCACTTCCTCGTATCAGTCCTGAATGAAATTATTGCTCTTAAAAGTGATTTAAATGTTTTGTTTGACGCTGATGGCAACTATATTGGAAACCTGATTCAATGTTATGTTATTAATGATGAGCTAGTCATTCAAGATATGTCTGGAAATAATTTTTTGTATCAGACAGGTAATCAGCAGTCAGAACAAATTCAAAAGGCAATTTTCAACCAGAAGAGGCATATTCTGGAAAATTCGCTCTTTGCAGTGGATATTAACCCAAGTTCGGTCAATATTTGCCGTTTGCGTCTCTGGATTGAACTCTTGAAGTCTTCTTATTACTATCAGGATACTGATACCAACCAACCTGTTTTGACGACTTTGCCAAATATTGATATTAATATTAAAGTAGGCGATAGTCTCTTACATAAGTTTGATTTTGACTATGAATTTGATATGAGAAAAACAGATTTCAAGGACTATCTATCTCTAGTTAAAGACTATAAGGAGACGAATAATAAACGAGTAAAAGCAGAAATTTGGGAGAAAATCGAAAGGCTCAAACATTCCTTTGATGATACGGCTTCTAGTCCTGAATTAAAGAAATTATCTCGGCTCATATCTGAACGAAATAAGGCTGGTGCCATTAGCCTATTTGAGGAAGAAAATAAAAACTCTAAAGAAGTAGCGGAATTAAATAAGCAACTAGCAAAAGCTGAAAAGGAATTGGAATACAGACTGAAAAATCCATTATTCGCTAAAGGTATGGAATGGCGAATGGAATTTCCTGAGATTTTGGGAGAAGCTGGTGAATTTATCGGCTTTGACCTTGTAATTGGGAATCCGCCTTATATCTTTGCAAGTAATCAATCTTTTAGTGATGAGATGAAATCATATTACACTAGAACATATCCTCTCAACAATTATCAAGCTAACACTTTCGGTTTATTCCTAGAACTTGCTTTTTCGTTAGTAAGAAAAGGTGGGGGAATATCATATATTATTCCCAATTCATTTCTAACGATCAATCAATATAAGACACTTCGCCATCATATTTTAAAAACTTATGATGAAATAACTTTCATCAATTCAAAAGATAAGATTTTTGATGAAGCTTCTATTGATGTTTGTATTATTGACATGTTCACTAAACGACCTGCAAAAGTCATTCTTGGAGAAATCGTCAATAGTGAAGTTAATTTACTGACTGAAACAAACTCAGATTTACTGTTGAATCAGGATGTTATTACTATTTCATCTGCTAATACAAGCTCTCAAAAACTATTGATTAAAATAGAAGCTCAATCTAAAGTTCTTGAGAATAACTATGGTCACGTAAAAGATGGATTAAAAGCCTTTGAGAGAGGTAAAGGAACGCCTAAACAGCCAGAAGACAAAGAAGATTTTCAAAAATTCAAGAATGGAAAACCATTCTTTGCAAAAGAGCAAGTTAATAGTAGTTACAGAAAGTTCTTATCAGGCTCAGATTTACAAAGGTACAAAATAAATTGGTCAGGACAGTTTTTATCATATGGAAAACATTTAGCAGCACCAAGAAATGTTTCAATTTTTGAAGGTATCCGAATTTTAATTGCTCGTATTCCAGTTAAATCCAGATATACCTTTAGAGCCACGTTGACAGAAGATAATTTTGTTCATGAACAAAGTATAGAAGTAATTACAGATTTGATTGGGAATCCAAAGTTTTTAATAGGAGTTTTAAACTCTAAGGTAGTTTCTTACTATGCTATTCATAGGTTTGATTTTTTACAACGTAGCACATTCCCTCAAATGCGTTTAACTCAAATTAAGGACTTCCCAATTCCAGATGCCACTGATTCCCAGCAAGAAGAAGTAGCACAGCTTGTTGAACAACTGATGGAAGAAATGAAAAAAGATTCTCCCGACACTGAAAAAGTCAATCAGCTTAATCAGGAAATTGATGAACTTGTCATGGATTTGTTTGAACTAACTGAAGAAGAGAAACAGACCGTTAGAGAATTTGAAGTATAGAAAGTAGGTATAAATGGCAAAAAGTTTGCAAAGTCAATTCAGAGATATTGAGAGAAATTTAGTCAGAGAAACGAATAAAATGGTGAAGAGAGCTAATAAGAAGATAAAGCCTGTTATCCTTCCAACACAACTAGATTCCTCTAAAACAGCACTAAACTTTAACGAATATCATCAAGATAATAGTACTCATGTTTCTGTTAATGGAGATTTGATAAACTCACAGATTGGTGGACAAAATAATTTGTTAAATATTACCTATACTGATATGGAAATTGAGAGAGTATTTGAGAATATCAGAGAGTACTCTAGGACATTAGATGAAGAAGAACAGACAGAATTAGTGACAATTTTAAATGAGGTACAAGAAGTCGGAAAAGTTAATAACCATCAAACTTTCTTTGAAAAGCACCCGATACTTGCAATGGCTCTTAGTGCTAGTGTAAGCTGGGGAGTTGAGAATGGAATTGATAGATTAGTTAGTGTCATTTCAAATACATTTAAGTGAAAGTGAGATTTACTTGACTTAGAAAGAATCTTGAAAAAGATAATCACTTGTTCTTTAATACAACTTTCACTCGAAACATTTTTATAAGCTGATCAACCTTTTAAAATGTTAGATTTATTATTAGTAGATTCGTTATATAAAATATTTTTTTATAATTCATTAAAGATGACGAAGTTCTTATTGCAAACGATTTCAGTTTTCGGTATAATAGTACATAATGATTGTTGGAGAAAGTTTCATGAAAAGATACAAGAATTATATTTTTGACTTTTATGGTACCTTGGTAGATATTATAACGGATGAAAACAAGTTGGAATTGTGGGAAAAGTTAGCTGAGATTTACCAATCTTTTGGCTGTACCTATGGTGCACGTCAGTTAAGGAGTTCCTTTCAAGAAAAAGCCAGTGAGGCCGAGCTAGATTTGATTCGGATTAGTCCCTATGAAAACGTTGAAATTGACCTTGAGAAAGTCTTTATTCAATTACTAACGGATGAAAAATACCGCCGTCCAACTAAGAATGAACCAGCAGATTTAAAAACCTTTGGTCAAGTGGTGGCTTCCATATTTAGAGTCCTATCACGTGAGAAATTGACGACTTATGCCAATACCTTGTCAACACTTGCTTATCTAAAGGATAAGGGGAATCGTCTCTATTTATTGTCCAATGCTCAACGTGTTTTTACGCAGGCTGAAATTGAAATGACTGGTTGTGCTGAATATATTGAAGGCATATACATTTCCTCTGATTATCGAATCAAAAAACCTGAACCAGAATTTTTACAAGGTGTCTTGAATGAGAACCAACTGGATCCTACTGAGACGGTTCTAGTTGGAAATGATTTGACTACAGATATTGCAATCGCGCAAGAGCTAGGCATAGATGCTATACTTTTGAATACTTTCCCCTATTCTCCAGAGGAGATTCAAGCTTATCGAGATATAGGATGGAAGTTTGAAGTCATTGAGGATATTTCAGAACTAGTCTCACTTCAAGGATAAGCGTCATAGTTACATCTATCAATCAATATTTACGTACATTTTATTATGTAAACACTATAAAACTACTTTCTTACGATGAGAGTAGTTTTTGTCTTTTCCAGCCATTTTTTGATATACTAGATAGGTTAAAAAATTTAGAAAGGTTCTGTTTTGGGTCATTCCCAAACAGTAGTCAGATATTCTGGCTAGAGGTATTAGTTTCATGTCTCAAACCCATATTAACGTTATCGGAGCTGGCTTGGCTGGTTCAGAAGCGGCTTATCAGATTGCCAAGCGTGGCATTCCTGTTAAACTCTACGAGATGCGTGGTGTCAAGCCGACGCCCCAGCACAAGACAGACAAGTTTGCCGAGTTGGTTTGTTCCAACTCTTTCCGTGGCGATAGTTTGACCAATGCTGTCGGTCTGCTCAAGGAGGAAATGCGTCGCTTGGATTCCATTATCATGCGGGCTGGTGAGGCTCACCGTGTGCCTGCTGGCGGTGCTATGGCTATGGACCGCGATAATTTCTCTCAAGCGGTGACAGATGAGATTCACAACCACCCACTGATTGAGGTCATTCGCGGTGAGATTACGGACATTCCTGACGATGCTATTACAGTTATTGCGACGGGGCCTTTGACATCTGACGCCTTGGCGGAGAAGATTCATGCACTGAATGGTGGCGATGGTTTTTACTTCTACGATGCGGCAGCACCGATTGTGGATAGCTCGACCATTAACATGGATTTAGTCTATCTCAAATCCCGTTATGATAAGGGAGAAGCTGCCTATCTCAATGCTCCGATGAACAAGGAACAGTTTACCGCTTTCTATGAGGCTTTAATTTCTGCTGAGGAAGCACCGCTCAACTCCTTTGAAAAAGAAAAATATTTTGAAGGCTGTATGCCTATTGAAGTCATGGCCAAACGTGGTATCAAAACCATGCTTTATGGACCAATGAAGCCTGTTGGTCTGGAATATCCAGAAGATTACAAGGGACCTCGCGATGGCGAATACAAGACACCCTATGCTGTTGTCCAACTCCGTCAGGACAACGCAGCTGGCAGTCTCTACAACATCGTAGGCTTCCAAACCCATCTCAAGTGGGGTGAGCAGAGGCGGGTCTTCCAGATGATTCCAGGACTTGAAAATGCAGAATTTGTCCGCTATGGTGTTATGCACCGCAATTCCTACATGGATTCGCCAAACTTATTGGAACAGACCTTTGCCACCAAGAAAAATCCCAATCTTTTCTTTGCAGGTCAAATGACAGGAGTAGAAGGCTATGTTGAGTCTGCCGCTTCTGGTTTAGTGGCCGGTATCAACGCTGTTCGCCGTTTCCGTGGCGAAGACCCAGTCATCTTCCCACAGACCACAGCCATCGGTGCTTTGCCATTCTACATCACCCACACCGAAAGCAAGCACTTCCAGCCTATGAATGTCAACTTTGGCATCATTAAGGAGCTGGACGGACCGCGGATCCGCGATAAGAAGGAGCGTTATGAGGCAATAGCAGAGCGTTCTCTCAAGGACTTGGAAGAGTTTTTGACTTACTAAGATAATCAGTTATCTCCAGACACCTCCGGGTGTCTTTTGTGTTATACTGGGGTTAGAAAACCGAAGGAGAAACACGATGAATCACGATACTTGGAAGGGGATTATCTTGCAGAAGCAGGGCTTACTGGCACCTCAGTCTGCCCAGAGAATCTGCCAAAATCTCAATGGTTTACAGGCTCAGTTTCAACCCTATGTTCATATTGGATTTCGCAACCGTATGATAGCGGAGGATTTCCATGAGGGGATCTGGCAGGAGGAGTTGACACGCCAGTGGTCTATTCGGCGAACGGTTCATGCCTATCTCAAGTCGGAAATCCCTCTCTATATCCACGAGGGGCGGATGGCTAGTACCGACTATCTTCAAACCGTCGGTCGCGATGATTTTTCTCCAAAGACCAAGCAGAAGTATCACCAGCTCATCCTAGAAGCCTTGGAACAAGCCCCTATGACCCGCGAGGAGCTGAAAATCCTCTGTCGTGCGGAAAAGATGACGCAGGAAGAGGAGAAGCAGGTCTTTAATGCCTGGGGCGGCCTCTTTCGCTACATGGTCGAGCGTGGGGAAGTCTATCAAGAGTATGGTGCCAAGCGTTTTCATCGTCTGACAGACTTTCAGCCACTTTCACGGGAAAAAGCAGAGCTGGAAATCGCTCGTCGGTATTTTGCAGGTTTTGGTCCTGTCAGCTTAGCGGATGCCCGTTACTACTTCAAGGAAAATAAGTCGACGGTCCTAGATTGGATGAGGCAGTTGGATTTAAAAACTATAGAAGTAGCTGGGGAAGAACGCTTTTATCTAGGAGAATTAGAAGAAGCAGAAGTGCCAGATTGCCTCTTCATTGCAGGTTTTGACCAACTTTTGCTAGGTTACGAAAAGAAAGCCAATCCCTTCTTTGATCCCAAGCATATCCGCCAGATTTATACACTGACAGGCATTGTCAAACCCGTTGTTTTCTACAAGGGACGACTGGTTGCGACCTGGCGACGAGATAAGGATAGGATTGAACTGGCAATCTTTGAAAATCTGACCAGCCATGAACAGAAAGAACTGGAAAACTGCAGACAGAACTACGAGGAACGCTTGAAAACTGAGCAAAAATTGTTCGGATAATCCGAAAAATGACGTAATATAACTAAATTTTCTGAATATTTCAGAAAATCTGTGGTATAATACTAAAAACACTGTTTAGAAAGAGATATCAATGAATAAGTCCTACTTTTATTTGGAAATGAAAACGCATGAATTGGAAGTGCCATTTACTGCTAGAAAACGCCGAGTCCGTGTTTTATTGCCAAAAGGATATGAGGAAGATGTGGATAAAACCTACCCAGTTGTCTATTTTCATGACGGACAAAATGTCTTGTATAGTAAAGAAGCCTTTTCAGGACATTCCTGGAAGGTGATTCCAACTATCAAACGAAATCCTGATATTGAAAAAATGATTATTGTGGCCATAGACAATGATGGTTTGGAGCGCATGCATGAATATGCTGCTTGGAAGTATAGCGAGATGGGCATTCCTGGTATTCAGTTTGGTGGGAAAGGGACCCTGTATGCTGAATTTGTCATGGATGTGGTCAAGCCCTTCATTGACCAAACCTATCGCACCAAGTCTGACAAAGCTCATACAGCTATGCTTGGTTCATCTTTGGGTGGCAACATCACCCAGTTTATGGGGTTAGCCTACCAAGACCAAATCGGCTGTCTGGGGGTCTTTTCATCAGCCAACTGGCTTCATCAAGAGGCGTTTGACCGCTATATTGAACGCCAAAACTTAGACAAGGACCAGCGTGTTTATATCTACGTTGGAACGGAAGAGGCAGATGATACGGATAAAACCCTCATGGCAGGCAATATCAAGCAAGCCTATATCAACTCTTCATTGACTTACTATCGTCAATTACTCGCTGGTGGAGTAGGATTGGACAATATTGCTTTGGAAGTCGTTTCAGGTGCGGTCCATAATGAAGAGGCTTGGGCAGCTTATTTGCCAGATTGCTTGCGCTTTTTAAGCGAAAAGTGGTAATGTAACGAAATAGTTAGGAGAATGAATATGCATGTAGAATTTTTAAGTCATTGGTCAGGAAACCTTGGTCGTGAAATGAATGTCAATCGTTATGGACACGCAGGTATTCCTGTGGTAGTATTTGCCTCATCAGGCGGTTCTTACAATGAGTATGCAGATTTTGGGATGATTGAAGCTTGCCGTGGCTCTATCGAGGCAGGTCATGTTCAATTTTTCACCCTAACCAGTTATGATAAGGAAAGCTGGTTGGCGGACTGGAAATCCATTCATGATAAGGCAGAGGCTCACCGCGCCTACGAACGCTATGTGATTGAAGAAGCGATTCCCTTTATCAAACATAAAACTGGCTGGTTCGATGGTATGATGACAACTGGTTGCTCAATGGGGGCCTACCATGCCTTAAACTTCTTCCTGCAACATCCGGATGTTTTCACAAAAGTTATCGCCCTTTCAGGTGTCTATGATGCTCGTTTCTTCAACAACAACCAAGACTATGGCAATGACGATGCTGTTTATCAAAACTCACCATCTGACTATATCTGGAACCAAAACGACGGCTGGTTTATCAATAAATACCGTCAGGCTGATATTATCGTCTGCACAGGTTTGGGCGATTGGGAGCAAGATGGCTTAGACTCTTTCTACAATCTTAAACGTGCCTTTGAAGAAAAGAATATTCCAGCTTGGTTCGATACCTGGGGTACGGATGTGGCGCATGATTGGGTTTGGTGGAGGAAACAAATGCCTTTCTTCCTTCACTCCATCGGACTTTAAAAAATTAGAAAGGACTGCCTATGAATTATCTCGTTATTTCCCCTTTTTATCCAGAAAATTTTCAACCGTTCACCATTGAATTGGCTAAAAAAGAAGGAGTTACCGTTCTAGGTATTGGACAAGAGCCCTACGATCAATTACCAGAAGAACTTCGAAATGCCTTAACAGAATATTTCCGTGTGGAAGATTTGGAAAATATCGATGAAGTCAAGCGTGCAGCGGCCTTCTTGATTTACAAACATGGACCAATTGACCGTGTAGAATCCCACAATGAGCATTGGTTGGAAAATGATGCGGCCCTCCGTGAACAATTTAATATCTTTGGAGCCAAACCAAAACACCTGAAAAAGACTAAATTTAAGTCAGAGATGAAAAAATATTTCAAAAAAGCTGGAGTTCCAGTCGTTCCTGGTGTTGTTGTCAAAACAGAACGTGACTTTGGTAGAGCTTTGAAGAATGTTGGGTTCCCCATGATTGCCAAACCTGACAATGGTGTCGGTGCATCTGGAACTTTCAAAATCGAAAATAAAGAAGATTTTGATCGATTTGTTGACACTTGGGATAGAAGCACCATCTATTTCTTAGAAAAATTTGTCAATTCGAGTACAATTACAACCTATGATGGTTTGCTGGACCACGAGGGGAATGTTGTTTTTGAAACTGGTTTGACCTATGTCCACACACCATTGGAGCTTATGTTGTCAAGAAAAGACAACGCCTACTTTATCGAGAAGGAATTAGATCCAAAGTTGGTGGAATATGGCAGAGCTATTATCAAGGCTTTTGGTATGAGGGAGCGTTTCTTCCATATTGAATTTTTCAAGGAAGGTGACGATTACATTGCCATTGAATACAACAACCGTATGGCAGGTGGCTTTACAGTGGAAGCCTACAACTATGCCCATTCCATTGATCTCTTCCGTGACTATGCTAATATCGCAACAGGTGGAGAAGTTGAGGAGCGGACATACACTCCTCAATACTGCTTGGTAGCAACTCGTCGTGATACAACAGACTATGTTCACTCAGCAGATGACATTCATCAGAAATTTGCTGATAAGATTAAGACAGTTAAACGAATGCCAGATGCTTTTGCAGAACTACAAGGAAATGATGCCTACCTCCTTGTAACAGAGAGCAAGGATGAGTTGGATGACATGATTGCCTATATTGGTTTAACAAAATAGAATGAATTGAAAGATGCCTAAAATGGTGTCTTTTTTTCTTTCCTTACAAAGCTGTAAGTTTTTTAATCAGAACTGTAAGAGAGCACAGGAGGAATATTTTCTATAATAGACTCATAAGAAATAGAAAGAAGGAAATCAGATGTCATTCAAATTTTTACAAGCAAAACAAATTTTTGGTAAATCACAAGAAAGCAAACGACTAGAAGAACAAGACAAACAAGCTGAATTTCTATTCGAGCTAGAACACGAACTGTTCCAACGCAACTGGATGTACTAGGAGGTTTGACTGGTGAAATCATATAACGCTTATCAACTGAAACTCGCTATGGCAGGCTTGATGGTTTTGGATCATCTGAAAATCATACCTGATTTTATCCCTGATCAACTCGCTTTAGTGTTTCATTTAGCAACACGATGCGTCGCAGTCTTCTTTGCCTACATGTTGGTTGAAGGCTATCTTCATACGAGAAATGTCAAAAACTATCTTTTGCGACTATATTATGCGGCAGGACTAATGGCCACTGGAAATGTTTTGATAAACAGTCTTTACCAATCAAAAGATATTTACATCGGTAACAATATCTTTTTGACATTAGCTGTTGGTCTAACCATGTTGGTTTGTCTTAGAAATTTTGCTGAACACACTAGAAAGCAACAAATCCTTCAAGTCCTATCGGTTGGACTGTTGACCATCTTAGGTGCCTTTTTAACAGAAGGCGGCTATGTGGTCTTGCCCTTCATCCTCATCACCTATTTGGGTCGTGAGTCTGCTACTAAGCGAACCATTGCCTATGGTTTTCTGGCTCTAGTTTTATTAGCCATGTCCTATCATCCCTATGAAACCATTGAAATGACCGTACAAATGATGCTTTTCAATGCAGACTGGCTGTTTATTTTGGTCCTACCAATTTTTGGTCTATATAATGGACAGGCCGGTCCCCGCACAGCGTTTTCACGTTATTTCTTTTACATCTTCTATCCGCTTCATTTGTGGCTACTGGCAACGATCGCCTATTTTCTATAATCTTACAATCTTGTAAGTTTTAACGTCAGAACTGTAAGAGAATAGGTTGACTAAATCATCTATAATAAACTCATAAGAAACAGAAAGAAGGAAATCATATGTCATTCAAATTTTTACAAGCCAAGAAAATCGAAGAAAAGGTATTCTTAGAAAAAGAGAAAACTGAACTAATGGAACAAACCTTATTCTTAGAAGAGCTCGCCCATGATTTGCAAAGTATGCGATTTATGGCATACTAGAGGGAGGAAACGATGAAAAAGAAAGTATTTAGCTTGCTGGCTTTGGGCAGTATAATGTTAGCTGCTTGTTCTTCCTCTTCAGCAGGCCTTAGCTTTGATGAGGGCTATCAAACTTTCCATTACAAAGGAAAAGACTATGCCGTTAGCAAACAGGAAGTTGCCGAAGATAGTATTCAAGGAACAGAAGTTCCGTTTATGGATTGGCCTGTTGTCAAAGAAGAAGGGGCAGTGAAAAAGACAGTATCCTTGAATAATCTCTATATAACCACTAACAAAGAATGGGCCATCGGTGTCCAGGATGGTTATTATAAGGTGGATTTAGAAGATAATATTGCTGAATCAGACCGAATCGACTATCAAGCATTACTTGATACAGTTGATTTATCCAAAGAAAACAATTAGGAGTTTGTATGTTATTAGAAATCAATCATTTAGAAAAAGTTTATCGCACACGTTTTTCAAAAGAGGAAACGCGTGCCTTGCAAGATGTGGATTTCAAGGTTGATAAGGGTGAATTCATCGCGATTATGGGCGAAAGTGGGTCTGGTAAGACAACTTTGCTCAACATTCTGGCAACCTTGGACAAGCCAACTCGTGGCTCTGTTCTTTTGAACAATCAAGACATCACCAGTATCAAGGAAAGCAAGCTGGCCGATTTCCGCCTGCGGAATCTGGGCTTTGTCTTTCAAGACTTCAACCTCTTAGATACCTTATCTATCAGGGACAATATCTTTTTACCTCTGGTATTGGCTCGTGAGAGCTACAAGGAAATGGAAAGGCGTCTGGCAAGTATTGCTCCTAAGTTACGGATCCAAGATTTGCTCAACAAGCGACCTTTTGAGCTGTCTGGGGGACAGAAGCAACGGGTGGCTATAGCTCGCAGTTTGATTACCCAGCCGCAACTGGTATTGGCAGATGAACCGACGGCTGCCCTAGATTACCGCAATTCGGAAGACTTGCTGAATTTGTTTGAAGACATTAACCTAGACGGACAAACCATTCTCATGGTGACCCACTCAGCCAACGCAGCCAGCCATGCCAAACGGGTTCTCTTTATCAAGGATGGTCGGATTTTCCACCAATTGTACAAGGCAGGTAAGAGCAATCAAGACTTTGCCAAGGAGATTTCGCTCAACATGTCTGCACTTTTAGGGGGTGAGTAGATGTTTTACCTCAAACTTGCTGGGCAAAATATCCGAAAATCCATGGGTGTTTTTGCTCCCTTTGTTTTAGCCAGTCTTGTGCTATTTACTCTGATTTGTTCCATGTTCTTGCTCATGCTGAGTCCAGTTATGAAGACCATGGGCTCTGGTGCCGTTTCTATCGGTCTTGGTGTTGTTGTTCTGACCATTTTCTCGGTCATTATTGAGATTTATAGTTTTAATTTCTTGATGAAACAACGGGCGAGAGAATTTGGTCTCTATAACATGCTGGGGATGAACAAGAAAAAAGTAGCCTTGATAGCCAGCCTCGAATTGATAATGATTTTCTTGCTAGTTGTGGTTCTTGGTTCTGTCTTAGCTGGTGTGTTTGCCAATGTTCTCTACTTGATTTTTGTGAATTTGACCAATTATAGTGACTTACACTTTAGTATTTCACCTCTGGCATTTGCCATGACCGCCTTTCTCTTTGCTGGTATCTTCTTTCTCTTGGAATTGCTAGCTATTCGGACCATTGGCAAGACCAGTCCACTGATTTTGTTCCGAGCTAGTGAAAAAGGAGAGAAGGAGCCAAAAGGCAATGTTCTTCTAGCTGCTCTTGGTGTAGTGGGACTGGGTATTGGATACTACCTATCACTTTCATCTAAAGCAGAAGGTGTAGCTCTTATCTTTCGGTTCTTTATCGCTGTGCTCTTTGTCATTGCGGGGACCTATCTGTTCTACATCAGTTTTATGACTTGGTATTTGAAGGCTCGTCGGAAAAACAAGCGGTATTTCTATACGCCAGAGCATTTCATTACCACCTCGCAGATGATTTTTCGGATGAAGCAGCACGCAACGGGTTTGGCCAATATTACGTTACTTGCGGTCATGGCCTTTGTGACCATTGCAACAACGACTTCACTTTATACTGGCATGTCAAGCATGACAAGTGGTCTTTATCCAAAGGAAACATCTATTACCTACAAAGTTGCGGATAGAAGTCAGGGTGAAAGTGCCTATCAGCAATCGGTGCTCAGCCATTTTCCAGAAAAAGCGGAAGATAGTCTGTCCTACCTGACCTACCAAGCTGGTCTGGTCTATGATGGTGGGAAAGAGATTGTCATTAGTCCAGAGACTATTGCCAATCCAAACTTTAGCAAGATGGCCTTTACCTACTTCATCACCCAAGATGATTTCAGGAAGTTGGGCAATGACCTGCCAGAGCTGGCTGCCAATCAAGTTGCCTTTATGCGTCCGAGTGAAAAACCATTGCTGAAGAAGCTTGTTTTGGGCGATCATACCTTTGAGAATGTAGCCAATCTTGACCAGGCTATTTTCCCAGACATCACCAATACGCTAAATGCCGCCGTTATGGTAGTCAGTGATGACACTGTATTGAATACTGTTCGTGAGTATTATGAGTCCAATAATCCGCAAGGCTATCAGGTTAGCCTGGACTACCGTGTCTTTACCGACTTGACTGATGAAGAGGTTACTTCAATTGGTGAGCAAACTGGGGACTCTTATAATATCAACGATGCAAACGGAGAATTCCTAGGATATGCTATGCAAAAATCCGATTTCAACAATTTACTGATGGGCTTTAGAGGCGGTTTCCTCTTTACAGGTTTCTTGCTGGGAATTAGTTTCCTACTGGGTGCAGCCTTGATTATCTACTACAAGCAGTACTCGGAAGGGCATGAAGACAAGAAATCCTACAAGATTCTACAAGAAGTGGGCATGAGTGCAACAGCAGTCAAAAAGACCATTAACTCGCAAACACTTACGGTCTTCTTTATGCCACTAGCTATGGCGACCTTGCATTTCGTGATTTCTCTTGTTATGCTTAAGCAAATGCTATTGACCTTAGGTGTCACCTCTTCGCTTATGATTTATACCGTCAGCGGAATTACCCTACTGGCAGTCGCTCTGATTTACTTTGTCATTTACAAGTGGACTAGTCGCACCTATTACCGCATTATTGAACGGTAGCAGGGAGTGGGAAAGACATCCATGATGGCTTCGCCCTCACCCACAGAATAATGAAAACGAACATAAAGCCCTCACTAG